>JBLMWX010000147.1:0-2796 GCA_050257455.1 Gemmatimonadota bacterium
CGGGCTACTTCGTGGGGAACGACAAGGTCCTCGTCGACGCGAACGGCGACAGGGACGGGAAGGGGCTGCTCCTCTCCTGGGACCGGACCCTCACCGGGATCTCCGACAAGCTCTGGGCCGCCGTCGACTACCAGGGGACCGACTCGGCCGTGGGGGCCCTGAGCTTCGGCATCTCCTACGCCTTCGCGAAGAACGCGAGCATCATCTTCGGCTACGACATCTACAACGAGAAGAAGACCGCCGGCGAGAACACCTTCACCGTCCAGGTCGACGTCAACATCCCGTAAGCCCGGAGCCCGTCCCTCCGGGGCGGGCCGGAAAGGAGCGATTCCATGATCCGATTCGCGACCACCCGCTGGACGATCGTCCTGTGTTTCCTCGCCATGTTGGCCTCCTTCGCCTCGCTGCCGGGGCATGCCCTCGCCGGCGACGCGCAGCCGCCCGCCACGCCGGGGATCGCCGCGCCCGCGGAGGCGCCGGCGGCGGACACGCCGGCCTTCACCCGGGAGCTGGCCGGCGCGATCGCCAACCAGAAGATCGCGATGGACACGCTGTGGACGATGCTCGCGGCGTTTCTCGTCTTCTTCATGAACCTGGGCTTCGCGCTCGTGGAGTCCGGCTTCTGCCGCGCCAAGAACACCGTCAACATCCTGTTCAAGAACTTCGTCGTGTTCGCGGTCTCGTCCCTGGCGTTCCTGGTCCTCGGCTTCGGGCTCATGTTCGGCGACGGCAACGTGCTCGTCGGTCTCAAGGGGCTCTTCTTCGCGTCCGGAGCCGACAACAGCCCCGCCACCGGGGACGCCTACGTGGGCGTCTACCACGCCCTCAACTGGACCGGCGTCCCCCTGTGGGCCAAGTTCTTCTTCCAGCTCGTCTTCGCCGGGACGGCGGCCACGATCGTGTCGGGCGCCGTCGCCGAGCGGATCCGGTTCAAGGCCTTCGTCATCTTCACGCTCTTCATGGTCGGGATCATCTATCCGCTCGGCGGGCACCTGATCTGGGGCGGCGGCTGGCTCGCGAGCAAGGGGTTCCTCGACTTCGCGGGGTCGACGGTCGTCCACTCCATCGGCGGCTGGGCCGCGCTGGCGGGGGTCATCATGCTCGGGCCCCGGATCGGCAAGTACGGCCCGGGCGGCAAGGTCAACGCGATCCCCGGCCACAGCATGACCTCGGCGGCGATCGGCGTGTTCGTCCTCTGGTTCGGCTGGTTCGGGTTCAACCCCGGCTCCACCATGGCCGCGGACGGGCCGTCCATCGCCCACGTCGCGACCACCACCAACGTGGCCGCGGCGGCCGCCACCGTCTCCTCGATGATCGCGGCCTGGATCCTGTTCGGCAAGCCCGACTTCGGGATGACGCTGAACGGGTGCCTCGCGGGCCTCGTGGCGATCACCGCCCCGTGCGCCTTCGTGAGCGTGCCCAGCGCGCTCGTCATCGGTCTCGCGGCCGGCGTCCTGGTGGTCCTGGCAGTCCTCTTCTTCGACAGGGTGCGTGTGGACGACCCCGTCGGGGCCACCGCGGTCCATCTCGCCAACGGCGTGTTCGGGACGATCGCGCTGGGGCTCTTCGCCGACCCGACCGTGTGCCCGGCCGCGTCGGCGGCGAAGAAGGGGCTCCTCCTGGGCGGCGGGATGGCGCAGCTCGGGCCCCAGCTCATGGGCGTCGCGCTGGTCGGCGGCGCGTTCTTCGCGCTTTCTCTCGCCTTCTGGTTCGTGACCAAGCTTCTCGCGAACGGCCTCCGCGTGAGCGCGGAGGAGGAGACCGAGGGACTCGATCTCCACGAGCACGGCAACAGCGCCTATCCCGACTTCAGCGTCCGCAGTCTCCCGTTCGGACCGGCCCCCTCGAAGGCGGCCGTGCCGGTCGAGGCGGCGGCGGGAATCCGGGCGGCCGAGGTGTCCTATGAGAAGAATTGAAGCGATCATCAAGCCGTTCAAGCTCGACGACGTGAAGTCGGCGCTCCGGGACATGGGGGTGAGCGGCGTGAGCGTCAGCGAGGTCAAGGGGTTCGGGCGCCAGAAGGGGCACACCGAGGTCTACCGCGGCGCGGAGTACGCGGTCGAATTCGTGCCGAAGGTCAAGGTCGAGGTGGTCGTCCCGGCGGACGCGGTCCCCGCGACGGTCGAGCGGATCGCCTCCGCCGCCCGGACCGGCAGGATCGGCGACGGCAAGATCTTCGTGCACGGGGTCGAGGAGGCGGTCCGCATCCGCACGGGCGAACGGGGGCGCGAGGCCATCTAGGGGCACGCACGGTCCTCGCGCGCGTGCCGGTCGGAGCCGCCCCCTCCTCCGGCTTCGTCCGGCCGCGCCCCCCGGGGGGCGCCTGAAAGATCGGCGGACGTCCCCGAACTTTTCGGCGGGCTTTTCGCTTATACTTTTCCAATGGCGCCCCGCAGCACCGCTTCCGTCTCGCTGTTCGCCACCTGCCTCGCGGATGCGTTCCAGCCGCGGGTCTGCTTCGCCGCCGCCGAGGTCCTGTCCCGCTTCGGCGTCGACGTGAGAGTCCCCCTCTCGCAGACGTGCTGCGGCCAGCCGGCGTACAACTCCGGCAACCGCAAGGAGGCGCGGGCGATGGCCGCCCGGTTCCTCTCCGTGTTCCGGGGGGAGGAGTACATCGTCACCCCGTCGGGCTCGTGCGCGGCCATGGTCAAGCGGGAATACCCCGTCCTGTTCCGCGACGAGCCGACCATGCTCTCCCTCGCCTACGCGGTCGGCGAGCGGGTCTACGAGCTGTCCCAGTTTCTCGTCCGGGTCCTGGGCGTGACCGATCCGAGATCGTCGTTCCGGGGAAAGGTG
>JBLMWX010000148.1:0-15678 GCA_050257455.1 Gemmatimonadota bacterium
CCGGGGGACATCCTCTTCGCGGTCTCGCGCGGGGTGGACCTGTTCGACTGCGTCCTGCCGACCCGGAACGCGCGCAACGGGATGCTGTTCACCTCGGCAGGTCCCCTGTCGATCAAGCAGGCGCGGAACAAGGACGACGGGCGTCCGCCGGACGAGTCGTGCGGATGCGCGACCTGCCGCTCGTTCTCGAGGGCCTACCTGCGGCACCTCTTCCTCCGGAAGGAGATGCTCGCGGCGATGGCGCTGACGACCCACAACCTCCACTACTACGCGCGGTGGATGGAGGCGATGCGGCGGTCGATTTCTGTTGGAAATTTTGGCGATTTTGTGAAAAAATCTCCCGGTTCAGGCGTCGACTCGAATTCCGCGGGAGGTTGACGGGTATGGTATTCACGGGACTCGCATACGCGATGGGCGGAAAGGGCGACGGGGCCGCCGGGGGCATCGCGAGCCTCATCCCCATTCTCCTGATGTTCGTGATCTTCTATTTCATCCTCATCCGGCCCCAGCAGAAGCAGGCCCGGAAGCACCAGGACTTCGTCAGGAACCTGAAGCCGGGCGACCGGGTCGTGACGACGGGCGGTCTTCACGGCGTCGTGACCGGGCTGACCGATTCGACGATCACCCTCGAGATCGCCGACAAGGTCCGCGTGAAGGTCACCCGGAGCGCCGTGTCCGGCTCGAGCGCCGACGCGGCGACCACGGAGGGCAAGGCGGGCAAGGAGTAACGCCGGGGGAGAAGGCGCCGAAAGGAGCGGTCCGAAGATCATGTGGAAGAGCATCGCGTGGAGAGCCACGCTGATCGCCGTCCTGACGGCGGTCTCGATCGTCCTCGTGCTCCCCAGCCTGACCGACAGGCTGCCGGAAGCCTGGAAGAGCCGGGCCCCGAGGATCCATCTCGGCCTCGACCTGCAGGGGGGGGTGTTCCTGCGCCTCGCCGTCGAGATCGACAAGGCCATCGAGAACACCGCCCTCCGGTACGCGGACGACGCCCGGTCGATCCTCCGGGAAAAGGGGATCCCCGTCCTCGGCTGGCAGAAGAGCGGGATCGACGGGTTCACGCTCCAGCTTCCGCCCGGCGACTTCGCGGATCGGGCGATGGCCGCGCTCAACGACGAGCTCGGGACGCTGGACGTCTCCCTCGGCGCCGTCACCGCGTCGGGCGCCTCGATCACGTGCCGGATGAAGCCGGCCGAGGTCCAGGCGATCCGGACGAACGCGGTGTCGCAGGGCGTCGAGACCATCCGGAACCGGATCGACCAGTTCGGCGTGCGGGAGCCCCAGATCGTGGCGGAGGGCGACGACCGGATCGTCGTCCAGCTCCCGGGCGTCAAGGACCAGCAGCGCGCGATCGAGCTCGTGGGCAAGACCGCCCTCCTCGAGTTCAAGCTGGTGGACGACGGCGTGAGCGTCGAGGACGCGCTGAAGGGGAACCTTCCCGAGGACGACCAGATCCTGTACCAGAAGACCGTCGACCCCCAGACGGGCCGGGTGTCCAGGACCCCGATCGTCGTCAAGAAGCGGGCCCTGCTCACGGGAGAGACGATCAAGAACGCCCGCGTCAACTTCGAGTCCCGCCGGGGGGGCGCCTACGTGTCGCTGTCGTTCGACGCGCGCGGCGCGCGGATCTTCGACCGGGTGACCGCGGAGAACGTCAAGCGCCGCCTGGCGATCGTCCTGGACGACACGGTCTACTCCGCGCCGGTGATCCAGGAGCGGATCTCGGGCGGCGAGGCGCAGATCACGGGCTCCTTCACGCCCGAGGAGGCCTCGGACCTGGCGATCGTCCTGCGCGCCGGGTCGCTGCCCGCGCCGGTGAAGGTGATCCAGAACGTTTCGGTGGGGCCGTCCCTCGGACTCGACTCGATCCAGAAGGGAGTCCGCGCGGCGATCATCGGGGCCGTCCTGGTGGTCGTCTTCATGGCGGCCTATTACAAGTTCGCGGGCCTGGTGGCGGACTTCGCGCTCGTCTTCAACATCCTCTACCTCCTCTCGGGCATGGCGCTCCTCGAGGCCACCCTCACGCTCCCGGGCATCGCGGGGGTCATCCTCGCCATCGGCATGGCCGTCGACTCCAACGTCCTCATCTTCGAGAGGATCCGGGAGGAGGTCCGGTCGAAGAAGACCGTGCGCGCGTCGATCGACGCCGGGTACGACAAGGCGTTCTGGACCGTCGTCGATTCCCACGTGACGACGCTGATCACGGCGCTCATCCTCTTCCAGTTCGGGACCGGGCCGATCAAGGGGTTCGCGGTCACGCTCTCGATGGGCGTGGCGATCAACCTGTTCACGGCCCTGGTCTGCACGAAGGTCGTGTTCGACTACATCAACGCGAAGCGGCCGATGCAAGGCTTGAGCATCTGACGCGAACGGGAGGCCAAGACAGCGGCCATGATGGAAATCATCGGGAAGACCAACATCGACTTCATGAGGATCAGGAGGTACGCGTTCGCGTTCTCGGCGGTCCTCGTCGCGCTCGGCGTGCTGGGGGCGGTCCAGATCTTCCGCGGCCACGCCAACCTCGGGATCGACCTCGCGGGGGGGACGTCCATCCAGGTCAAGTTCGCGAGCCCCGTCCACCTCGACCGGGTCCGGGAGGTCATGACCGGCGCCGGGCACCGCGAGGCGAACCTGCAGGCGGTCCCGGGGGAGAACATCGTCATGATCAAGGTCGGCGCCAAGGGCGGAGAGGAGAAGATGGTGGCCGACCAGATCGTCGACCTGCTCCGCAAGTCCTTCCCCGACAACCCGCTCACCGTTGAGAGCGTCGCGGAGATCGGACCCGCCATCGGCAGGAAGCTGCGGTCGGACGCCATCCTCGCGCTCTCGGTGTCGGCGCTCGCGATCGTCATCTACCTGGCCTGGCGGTTCGAGTTCAAGTTCGGGGTGGCCGCGACGATCGCCACGTTCCACGACGTCTTCTCCCTCGTCGGGATCTTCTACCTCCTGCACCGGGAGATCGACCTCCTCTTCATCACGGCGCTGCTGACCATCGCCGGCTATTCGCTGACCGACACGGTCGTCGTCTTCGACCGGATCCGCGAGAACGTGCGTTACAGGAAGAGGCCGACCTTCTCCGCGACCATCAACGCGAGCGTCAACGAGGTGCTCAGCCGGACGATCGTGACCTCCCTCACGGTGCTGCTGACGTGCCTCGCGCTGCTGTTCTTCGGGGGCGTCGTCCTCAAGGATTTCGCCCTGGCGCTCACCATCGGGGTCGTGGTCGGCACCTATTCCTCGGTCTTCGTCGCGAGCCCGATCGTCGCGGTCTGGCGCGGGGAAAAGATGGTCGAGGTGAAGAGATCGTAGCCCGCATTTCCCACCAGGATCCGGCGGCGCGGCGGACGGCCGGCCGGGCGCGCGGGCGGGGGGCGGATCGGGGGTGACCGTCCGGCCCGAACGGGAATGGTCGCTCCGCGCCCCCGATCCCTCCATCGTCCGCTCCGTCCGCGAAGGCACGGACCTGTCGCCGACCGCCGCGGCGATCCTCGTGAACCGGGGGATCACCGACCCCGGCGAGGCCGCGCGCTTTCTCGACGGAACGCTCCGCGACGCGACCTCCCCGGACCGCATGATGGACCTCGAGAAGGCGGCCGCGCGCCTCGTCACGGCGGGTCTTCGCCGGGAGCCGGTCCTCATCTACGCCGACTACGACGTCGACGGCGCCGCCGGGGCCGCCTGCCTGGTCCTCTTTCTCGAAAAGGTCTTCCCGGGCCTTCCCGTCGCCGTTCACCAGAACAACAGGGTCGCGGACGGGTACGGCCTCAAGGCCGCGCGGCTCGCGGAGGCGGCTGCGTCCGGGACGAAGGTGGTCGTCACGGTCGACTGCGGGATCTCCGACGGCGACGCCATCGCGGTCGCGGCGGGCAGGGGCCTCGACGTGATCGTGACCGATCACCACGAGCCGGGAGCGGCGCTCCCGCCCGGCTTCGCCGTCGTCAACCCGAAGCGGCGGGACTGCCCGCACCCGGAGAAGACGCTGGCCGGCGCGGGCGTGGCGTTCCTGCTCGCGTGCGCGGTGCGGCGGCGCCTGCGCGACGCGGACGGCTTCCGCGGGGACGGCGCGCTGCCGGACATGCGGCGCTACCTCGACCTCGTGGCCCTCGGAACGGTGGCGGACATGGTGCCGCTGCGGGGGGACAACCGCCTCTTCGTGAGGGCAGGCCTCGAGGTGCTCCGCGCGCGGCCGCGGCCCGGGATCCGGGCGCTGGCGTCGGTGGCGGGGGTGGCGACGGAGACGATCGACGAGACGGACCTGGCGTTCCGGATCGGGCCGCGCCTGAACGCCGCGGGGCGTCTGGGGGACTCCCGGCGCAGCGCCGACATCCTTGCGACCGAGGACCTGGCCGAGGCGTCCCGGATCGCCGCCGAGCTCAACGTGGAGAACGCCCGCCGGCAGAGGGAGGAGGAGCGGATCGCGCGGGAAGCCGAGGCGGCGCTCCTCGAGGAGGACGACGTGTCCTGCGGCAGCGCCATCGTCCTCGGCCGCCCGGGATGGCACCCGGGCGTGCTGGGGATCGTCGCCTCCCGCCTCGCGCAGAAATTCCACCGCCCGGCCGTGCTCCTCCGCGTGGACCCGGACGAGGCCCGCGGGTCGTGCCGGTCCGTGGCCGGCTTTCCGCTGGTCGAGGCGCTGGCCGCGCTGTCGCCCCTCCTGTCGCGCTACGGCGGGCATCACCAGGCCGCCGGGGTCGCCCTCCCCACGACGAACCTTGCCGCGTTCCGCGAAGGGTTCGGCCGGCTGGCGGCGGAATACGCGTCCCGGCGCCGGACGCCGCCGTGCGTCGAAATCGACGCCCAGGTGGACCTCGCGGACATCTCGCACGGGCTGATGGAGGAACTCGAGAGACTCCGCCCCTTCGGGATCGGCAACGAGGAGCCGGTGCTCCTCGCCAGGAACCTCGCGGTGACGCGGGAGAGCGCCTTCGGCGGTGACGGAAGGCACCTGAAATTCGAGGTCGTGGCGTCCGGCCGGCGCTTCGAAGCCGTCGCGTTCGGCCGGAACGGGCTTCCGCTCCCCCCGGGGGGCCGGCTGGACCTGCTGTTCACCCCCCAGCGGTCCCGTTTCAGGGGGGCGCGGTCGATCCGCCTGCTTCTCCGGGACGCGCGCCCCGCGGCCGGGCCGGCTGCGCGGCACGGGTAGGCCGGGCGGGCGGGCGGCCGTGCTCGGGCTGGACAGGATCCGCCGCAAGCTTCACGAGGCGATCGCCGAGGAGCGCGACGCGAAGAGTCTTTCGGCCGGGTTCGCGGTCGGCGTGTTCTTCAGCTTCACGCCCCTCGTGTCCCTCCACATCGTCCTGGCGCTGCTGGTCGCGTTCATCTTCCGGCTCAACAAGGTCGCGGCGGTCGCGGGAGCCTGGGTCAACAACCCGTACACGATGCCCGTCGTCTTCTACGCCTGCTTCCGGCTCGGCAAGAGGATCCTGGGCGTGCACGTCCCGACCCCGGTCTTCGAGGATCTCAGCCTCGGGACGATCCTGAGGGCCGCGAAGCCGTACGCCGCCCCGCTGTTCCTGGGAACGACCATCGTCGGCCTCCTTGCCGCGCTTCTGGCCTATGTTATTGTCTACAGGATCGTCGTCAGGTTAAAATCGCCCGATCGAAGCGCGTGATCCGAAGGAGGTTCGTCCCGTGAAGCCCTATACCGTGAATTTCGGCGGGATTCCCGACAAGTACGCGGCATGGAAAAGCGCGTCCTTCGTGGTCGTCCCGTTCCCGATCGACCTCACGACGACGTACGTCTCGGGGACGCGGAACGGCCCCGCGGCGATCGTCGATGCATCGCGCCACATGGAGCTTTTCGACGAGGAGAACAAGATCGAGCCGTACCGGGCGGGCATCTTCATCGCCCCCGAGATCCCGATCCTGACCACCGGTCCGCTCGCCATGCTGAAGCAGGTGGAAAAGCGCGTCAACGCCGTGGTGAGGGCCGGCAAGGTCCCCGTCCTTCTCGGCGGCGAGCACTCCGGGACGTGCGGCGCCGTCAAGGCGGTGGCCAGGAAATACCCCGATCTCACGGTCCTCCAGTTCGACGCCCACGCCGACCTCCGCGACGCCTACCTCGGGACGCCGTGGAACCACGCGTGCGTCGGGCGCCGCATCGTCGACGCGAAGGCGAAGCTCCTGCAGGTGGGGATCCGGAGCATGTCCGAGGAGGAGGACAGGTTCCTCCGCAGGACCGAGGAGGTGAAGACGTTCTACGCGTCCGAGGTCCGCGACAGCCTGCCGGACGTCACGCGCGGGATCGTCAGCAACCTCTCCGCGAACGTGTACGTCTCGATCGACCTCGACGTGTTCGACCCGGGCATCATGCCGGCCGTCGGGACGCCGGAGCCGGGGGGGCTGGGCTGGTTCGCGGCGATCGACATCCTCAGGGAAGTGATGCGGTCGGGCGCCAACATCGTGGGCTTCGACATCATGGAGCTGGCCCCGATTCCCGGGATGGTCGCCCCCGATTTCCTGGCCGCCAAGCTGTGCTACCGGATGATCGGCTGGATCGTCGCCAAGCGACAGGAGAAGTAAAAGGGGCGTCCCCCCTTTCACAAGGAGATTCCGTCGATGATCGTGCCGTCCAAGGTCTTCTTCACCAAGGGCGTGGGACGCCACAAGGAACAGCTGACCTCCTTCGAACTCGCGCTGCGCGACGCGGGAATCGAGAAGTTCAACCTGGTCCAGGTGTCGAGCATCTTTCCGCCGAAGTGCCGCATCGTCAAGAAGGAGGACGGGCTGAAGGAGCTCTCCCCCGGCGGGATCGTCTTCGTCGTCATGAGCCGGTGCGTGAGCGACGAGCCCCGGCGGCTCGTCGCGGCCTCCGTGGGGTGCGCGCTCCCGTCGGACCGTTCCGTGTACGGGTACCTGAGCGAGCACCACGCGTACGGGCAGACCGAGAAGGTGGCGGGGGACTACGCCGAGGACCTCGCGGCGGCGATGCTCGCCAGCACCCTCGGCATCGAGTTCGACGAGGACAGGAGCTGGGACGAGAAGAAGGAGGTCTGGAAGATCAGCGGGAAGATCTACCGGTCCTTCAACATCACCCAGTCGGCGATCGTGAAGGACGAACACACGACCGTCATCGCGGCGGCGGTCTTCATCATCTGAAGGAGGTCCCATGAGGGGGGCGAGGATACTGGGGACCGGGCGCGCGCTGCCGCCCCGGGTCGTCACCAACGCGGATCTCGCGGCTCTGATGGACACGACGGACGAGTGGATCGTCCAGCGCACCGGGATCCGGGAGCGTCGTTACGTGGATCCCGGGATGGGGTCGTCCGAGCTGGGCGCGGAGGCGGCCCGCGGGGCGATCGCGCGCGCCGGCCTGACCCCCCGCGACATCGACCTCATCGTCTTCGCCACGCTGTCGCCCGACTACTTCTTTCCCGGGGGCGGCGTGTTCGTCCAGGAACGGCTCGGGATGGACACCGTCGGCGCCCTCGACGTCCGCGACCAGTGCACGGGGTTCATCTACGGCCTCTCGGCGGCCGAGGCGTACGTCAAGGGCGGATTCCACGACCACGTTCTCGTCATCGGGGCCGAGGTCCAGAGCACCGGGATCAACCTGACGAACGAGGGGCGGGACGTGGCGGTCATTTTCGGGGACGGGGCGGGGGCCGCCGTGGTGGGCCCCTGCGAGCCGGGGCGCGGCATCCTGTCGTCGCACCTCCACTCGGAGGGGAAATACGCGAAGGAGCTGATGGCCGAGGCGCCCTCGTCCATCGAGCATCCGCGCGTCAGCCGCGAGATGATCGAGGCGGGCCGGCACTGGCCCCGGATGAACGGCCGGTACGTCTTCACCCACGCGGTGCGGCGGTTCCCGGAGGCGATCCACGAGGCCCTCGAAGCGAACGGGCTCGCCGCGGGCGACCTGTCCCTGGTCATTCCCCACCAGGCGAACCTGCGGATCACCCAGGCGGTGGGAGCCGCGCTGAAGCTCCCGGAGGGAAAGGTCTACTCGAACATCGAGCGGTACGGCAACACCACCGCGGCGTCGATCCCCATCGCCCTCGACGAGTGCCTGGAGCAGGGCCGGATCCGCGAGGGAGACCTCGTGTGCCTCGCGGCGTTCGGCTCGGGGTTTACCTGGGGCGCGACGCTCATCCGCTGGTAGCCCGGGCGGGTTGGATTCGCGCTTGATCATACGGGACCTGGCCCCCTCGGACGTCGACGCCGTCATGGCCATCGAGGCGGTCTCCTTTCCGAGCCCCTGGTCCGTGCCGATGTTCCTGGACGAGATCGGGCGCGATTTCTCCGACGCGCTGGTCGCCGTCGGGGACCCGGGCCGGGACGTCCTCGGGTACGCCGTCTGCTGGACCGTCGCGGGGGATTCGCACCTGCTGAACATCGCCGTGAGGCCCGATGCGCGATGCCGCGGCGTGGGGACCGCGCTTCTCCTGGAGTGCATCCGCCGGGGGGCGGCGGCCGGGGCGCGCCGGATCCACCTCGAGGTGCGCCCGGGAAACGAGCCGGCGCTCCGCCTCTACCGGCGTCACGGCTTCGTGTTCCAGGGGATCCGGAAGGGGTATTATACGGACACGCGGGAGGACGCCGTCGTCCTGTCGCGCGAGATCAGGGAGGCCGATGGTTCATAGCGGAATGCGGTTCATCACGGGGAAGATCGTGCGGAACGAGGGCCGCGGCGGGGTCTTCTACCGGATCGAGGCGGCGGTTCCCGAGCCGGTCGCCTTCGTGCCGGGCCAGTTCGCCATGGTCTCGGGATGGCCGGGCAACGACCCGCTCCTGCCGCGGCCGCTCGCCGTCTTCCGATCGGGGGGCGCGCGCGGCAAGGCCTCGGTCGAATTCGTCTACAAGGTCGTGGGCCGCGGAACCGCCCTGTTGTCGGGGATGCATCCGGGCGAGGCGCTCGCGATGACGCTTCCCCTCGGCCGCGGGTTCGACCTCGGCCGGGAGGGAAGGACGTGGTGGCTCGTCGGCGGGGGCGTCGGCTTTTCCACGGTGTTCCCCGCCGCCGCCGCCCTCGGGCGGCAGCGCGCCGAGTTCGAGATGTTCCTGGGGGCGAGGACCCGGGACCAGCTGCCGCCCAGGGAGTGGACGCCGGGCGAATCGGCCCCGGGGCGGGTCCACCCCTGCACGGAGGACGGCACCTCCGGCTACCTGGGGCGCGTCACGGAATGCGTGCGGGAGCGGATCGCGGCGCTCTCGCCCGGGGAGGCGTCGCGGCTGTCGCTCCTTGCCTGCGGGCCCCCCGAGATGCTCAAGGAGGTCGCGGCGCTCGCGGCGTCCCGGGGCGCGGAGGCGCAGGTGGCGCTCGAGAACCACATGGCCTGCGGATTCGGGGTCTGCTGGGGCTGCGTCGTGTCGATCCGCGAGGGGGAAGGGACCGCCTACCGCCGCGTCTGCCGGGAGGGGCCGGTGTTCGACGCCCGGGAGGTGGTCTGGTGAAGGCGGACCTCTCGGTGTCCCTCGGGACCCTGCGCCTCAAGAACCCCGTGATGAGCGCCTCGGGAACGTTCGGGTACGGCGTCGAGTTCGCCCCGTTCTACGACATCTCCCGGCTAGGCGCGGTCGTCGTCAAGGGCCTCTCGCCGGCTCCCACCCGGGGGAACCCCCCGGGCCGGATCGTCGAGACCGCGGCCGGCATGTTGAACGCCATCGGCCTTCAGAACATCGGGGTGGAGCGGTTCGTCGCCGAGGTCGTCCCGCGCCTCGAGGATGCCGGCGCCACGTTCGTCGCGAACATCTACGGGAGGACGGCGGAGGAGTACGAGGAGGTCGCCGGGCGCCTCTCGGCGGTGCCCTCGCTCGCGGCGATCGAGGTGAACGCGTCCTGCCCGAATGTCAAGGAGGGGGGAATGGCGTTCGGCGCCACGGCCGGGGGGATCGCGGGATTGACGGCCCGGGTGCGGAGGCGCACGGCAAAGCCGCTGTGGGTCAAGCTCTCCCCGAACGTGTCGGACATCGCCGGAATCGCGGCGGCGGCGGAGGACGCCGGGGCGGACGCGGTCTCCCTCATCAACACGATCGTGGGCATGGCGGTGGACCACCGGGCCCGGCGGCCGCTGCTCTCGAACGTGACCGGGGGCCTGTCGGGGCCCGCGATCAAGCCGGTGGCGCTCCGGATGGTGTGGGAGGCGTGCCGGCGCGTCCGGATCCCGGTGATCGGGATCGGCGGGATCCAGACGGCGGCGGATGCGCTGGAGTTCCTCCTCGTGGGCGCGGCCGCCGTCCAGGTGGGGACGGCGAACTTCCGCAACCCGCGCGCGTGCGTCGAGATCGTCGACGGGATCGCCGCCTTCCTCGAGGAGGAGGGAATTGCCTCCCTCGATGCCTACCGGGGGAGCCTGCGCGCCTGAAGAATTCGCTTGTGGTCCATTTCGCGGCCCGTGTATAATTGAATCGCTCGGATTTGCTGCGAAAGTGGGCACAGAGCCCACTTTTTTTTTCGATCATGCCGCCTGGAGTCAAGGTCGATACCGGAAAGATCGCGGCGCTGGCGGACAGCGTGGCGCTGGACGAAGGCGTCGAGGTGTTCGACGTCGAGGTCGTCCGGGAGGGGCCCCGGACCGTCATCCGCATCTTCATCGACAGGGAGGGCGGGGTCGGGATCGGCGACTGCGAGTCGTTCAGCCGCCGCTTCGGCGCCGTCCTCGATGTCGAGGACCCGGTCCCCGGACCGTACGCCCTGGAGGTCTCGTCCCCCGGAGTCAACCGGCGCCTTTCGAGACCGCGGCACTTCGAGGCGGCGCTGGGACGGCGACTCCGGGTGTCCCTCGCGGAACCCCTGGGGGGAAGCCGCAATTTCAGCGGGATCCTTGCGCGCACCGACGACGACGGCATCGACATCGAACGGGACGGGAAGGCGGTCCACCTTCCGTACAGGCTCATGCGCAAGGCGAACATCGACGTGACGCAGGACGAACTTTTCGGGAAGGGAAAGAAGAAGCGATGATCCTGGACATCGGGCAGATCATCACGCAGCTCGGCAAGGAAAAGGGAATCGACAAGAGCATCATCGTCGACGCGATCAAGGATGCCCTGGAGAGCGCCGCCCGGAAGAAGTACGGGATGAACAAGCAGCTCGAGGCGACCTACGACGAGGAGACCGGAGAGTTCGAGATCCTGGAATTCCGCACCGTCGTCGAGGCGGTGAAGGACCCGGACCTCGAGATCTCGCTCGAGGACGCGCGGGAGCTCGATCCCGAGGCCCAGTTCAACGACAACATCGGCTTCCGGATGAGCACCAAGGACCTCGGCCGCATCGCCGCGCAGACGGCGCGCCAGATCATCATGCAGAAGGTCAAGGACGCCGAGCGCGAGGTGATCTACAACGAGTTCATCGGGCGCAAGGGCGAGATCATCAACGGGATCGTCCAGCGCTACGAGCGCGACAGCATCATCGTCGATCTCGGGAAGACCGAGGCGATCATGCCTCCCGTCGAGCAGATCCCCCGGGAGCGGTACCGCCAGGGCGACCGGATCCGCGCGTACATCAAGGATGTGACCAAGACCTCGAGGGGCCCCGAGATCCTCCTGTCCCGCTCGGACCCGCGGGTGATCCTCAAGCTGTTCGAGCAGGAGGTCCCCGAGGTGTACGAGGGCGTCGTGTCCATCCTGAGCGTCGCGCGCGAGCCGGGTTTCCGGACGAAGATCGCCGTGCGGTCCAAGGACCGGGACGTGGATCCGGTCGGGGCGTGCGTCGGGATGAAGGGGTCGCGGGTCCAGAGCGTCGTCCAGGAGCTGCGCGGAGAACGGATCGACATCATCGCCTGGGACGAGGACCCCGCCAAGTTCGTCTGCAACGCGCTGCAACCCGCGGAGATCATCCGGGTGCTGGTGAACGAATCGGACAAGAGCATGGAGGTCATCGTTCCGGAGGAGCAGCTCCTCCTCGCGATCGGCAAGCGGGGGCAGAACGTCAAGCTCGCGTCGAAGCTGGTCGGATGGCAGATCGAGGTCCGCGCGGAGGGGCAGGTCGAGGACGCTCTCAAGAGGGCGGAGGGGCTGTTCGCGAAGAAGCCGGAGCCGGAGGCCCCGGCCGAAGGCGCCGTCCCGTCGGCGGACGCGCCGTCCCCGGAAGGACAGGCGCAGGGCGCGCCTCCGGAAGGAGAGGCGGAGATCGCGCCTCCGGAAGGAGGGGTGGAGACCGCGTCTCCGGAAGGACAGGCGGAGATCGCGTCTCCGGAAGGACAGGCGGATGCCGGGCCGCCGGAGGGGCAGGAGAGCGCCGGGGAGCCCGCGAAGCCGGAGCCGGGGGATGAGGCGTAGGGCGGGCGGAGCCTTTCCGGTCCGGAGCTGTGTCCAGTGCGGCGCCTCCGGCGGGAAGGGGACCTTTCTCAGGATCGCGGGCCGGGCGGAGCGCGGCTGGGAGCCGGATCCCGGGGGGAAGAAACCCGGACGCGGGATCTACCTGTGCCGGACGGCGGAGTGCGTCGGGAGGTTCATGAAGCGGATCCGATCGCCCAGGGGAGGCGCCCGGTGGAAGCTGGGGCCGGGAGGCGGCATCCTGGCGGATCGGCTCGCCGCCTGGTGGGCGGCGGAAGCGGGAAGGCAGGGGGAGTAGATGGACAAGGTTCGTGTCAGGGATCTCGCCAAGGAACTGGGGATGCAGTCCAGCAAGGAGATCATCCAGTTCCTCGAGCGGATCGGCCAGAAGGGAAAATCCGCCTCGAGCAACATCGAGGGTGACCTGATCGAGCGGGTGAAGAGTCACTTCCGGAAGGGCGCGCCCCCCCCGGCGCCGAAGGAGCCGATGGTCGTGACGCGGGCGGACGGCTCGCTCGAGCGCCGGTCGACCCGCGTCGTCCTGCGCCGCGGGGCGCCCGAGCCGGCGAAGCCGCCGGAGCCCCCGCCCCCGACCCCGGCGGACGCGCTGCCGGAGCCCGTCGCGGTCGAGCCGGTTCCCGTCGAGGAGCGGCCGCCGGCGGCCGAAAGCGCCCCCACCGTCGCGGGTTCCGGCGCCGCCGCCGAAGCCGAGGCGAAGCCGGCCGAGGCCACGATCCGCGTGGTGGAGAAGACCCCCGCGGAGAAGGCCGAGGAGGAGCGCCGGGAAAAGGAAAAGAAGTGGAAGAAGGCCAAGCCCCACGAGAAGAAGATCCAGAAGGGCGTCCTCAAGCGGCACATCATCCAGGAGATCGTCGAGGAACCGGAGGCCCCGCCCAAGCCCGAGGAGAAACCCCCCGCGGAGCCCGAGCCGGCGGTCGTGCGCCAGTTCCAGCCGGTTCGCGTGGCCAAGAAGAAGGGGCGGCTCGTCAAGGAGAAGAAGGTTCCCTCGACCCTCCCCCCGAAGGCGAGCAAGCGGGTCTTCAAGATCGAGGAGGTCATCACCGTGGGCGAACTGTCCCACAGGATGGGGATCAAGGCCGGGGACGTGATCAAGAAGCTCATCGAGATGGGGATGCCCGTGACCGTCAACCAGCTCCTCGACGCGGATACGGCGAAGGTCCTCGCCCAGGAGTACGGGTACGAGGTCGAAAACGTGGCTCCCGAGGTCGAGAGCCTCATCGACCAGGAGGCGGACCGGGAGGAGGATCTCCGCCCGAGGCCGCCGGTCGTCACGATCATGGGCCACGTCGATCACGGGAAGACGTCGCTCCTCGACGCGATCCGGTCGAGCGCCGTGGCCGACCGGGAGGCGGGGGGGATCACCCAGCACATCGGGGCGTACGAGGTCGAGCACGGCGACCGCTCGCTCGTCATGCTCGACACGCCGGGACACGAGGCGTTCACGTCCATGCGGGCCCGGGGCGCCCAGGTCACGGACATCGTCGTCCTCGTGGTGGCGGCGGACGATGGCGTGATGCCCCAGACGCTCGAGGCGATCGACCACGCCAAGGCGGCGGGGGTCCCGATCGTGGTCGCGGTGAACAAGATCGACAAGCCCGGAGCCCAGCCGGACCGGATCCGGCAGCAGCTCGCCGAGCACGGGCTACTGCCGGAGGAGTGGGGCGGTCAGACCCTCTACGCCAACGTGTCCGCGAAGCGGCGCCAGGGGATCGAGGAGCTCATCGAGCTCATCCTCCTGCAGGCGGACGTCCTCGAGCTCAAGGCCAACCCGTCGAAGCACGCGCGCGGGACCGTCATCGAGTCGCGGCTGGAGAAGGGGCGCGGCCCGGTGGCGACCGTTCTCGTCCAGGACGGGACCCTGAAGGTCGGCGACCCCATGGTCACGGGAATCCACTACGGGCGGGTGCGGTCGCTGGTCAACCACAAGGGAAGGCGGCTCGACGCGGTGCCGCCGGGCATTCCCGTGGAGATCCAGGGACTGTCGGGGCTGCCGGCGGCGGGCCAGAAGTTCGCCGTGCTGAAGGACGAGCGCACCGCCCGGCAGATCGCGACCTACCGCCATGAGAAGGAGAGGGACAAGGCGGTCGCGCGGCCGAAGTTCAGTCTCGAGGAGCTTCACCGGCGGATCGAGGTGGGCGACCTCAAGGAGCTCAACATCGTCATCAAGGGGGACGTCCAGGGATCGATGGAGGCCCTCCAGTTCTCGCTTGCCAAGCTCTCCGGCGACAAGGTCAAGGTGAACGTCATCCACGCCGGCGTCGGCGGCATCTCGGAGTCCGACGTGATGCTCGCCTCCGCGTCGACGGCCGTCATCATCGGCTTCAGCGTGCGGCCCGAGCCCAAGGCGGCCGATCTCGCCGAGCGGGAACGGGTCGACGTGCGGCTCTACACGGTCATCTACGACGTGATCGAGGACATCCGGAAGGCCATGGAGGGGCTTCTCGAGCCGTCCTTCAAGGAGGCGGCCCTGGGCAGGGCCGAGGTGCGCAACACGTTCCACATCTCGAAGGTCGGGACGATCGCCGGATGCTACGTCCTCTCGGGAAAGATCGCCCGCAGCGCGAACGTCCGCCTGCTCCGCGACAGCGTCGTGATCCACGAGGGCAAGCTGGCGTCCCTGAAGCGCTTCAAGGACGACGTCCGCGAGGTGGCCGAAGGGTACGAATGCGGCATGGGCTTCGAGAACTTCAACGACATCAAGGTGGGCGACCAGATCGAGGCGTACGTCATGGAGAAGGTCGTCGAAACGCTCTGACGGCGGGCCCGGCTCCCGCGGAGAAGGGGGAGGCGTGCTCGTCGCGGTGCTCGTCGCCGATCTTTTCTTTCCAGGCGCCGCCTCGCTGAAGGACAAGCGCCGGCGGATCGCCGGGCTCACCGGCCGGATCCGCGCGAACTTCCCCGTGTCCGTGGCCGAGGTCGGGTTCCAGGATCTCTGGCAGCGGGGGCGGATCGGGGTCGCCCTCGCGTCGACCGACGCGCGGCTCGCGCGGTCCATGATCGACCGGATCACCGATCTCGTCGGGCGCGACGGCGAGATCGAGCTGACCGGCCGGCACGTCGAGATGGTGCGCATCGGAGACGAGGAGCCGTGAAGGGGCGGGGCGACCGGTCGATCCGGGTGGCGGCGATGATCCGGGAGGAGGTCTCCCTGATCCTCCAGAACAAGGTGAAGGATCCCGGGATGGGGCTGGTCACGGTCACGGACGTGACCGTGACCCCCGACCTGAAGTCGGCCCGGATCCACTACTCCGTGCTCGGCGGGGACGAGGAGCGGCTCTCGGTCCGGGACGCGCTCCGCCGCTCGAAGGGGTTCATCCGGAGGGAGCTGGGGCAGGCCCTGCGGATGCGGTTCTGCCCGGAGGTGGCGTTCATCTTCGACAACTCGTTCGACCGGGGAGCGCGGATGGACCGGCTCCTCAAGGACATCTCGGAGCATGAGCGCGG
>JBLMWX010000149.1:0-5648 GCA_050257455.1 Gemmatimonadota bacterium
GGAACGGGACGTCGTGATGGTCCGTGACGAAGCGGCGCGCATGGTCCGGGCGCGGCTCCGCCGCAAACTCCCGTCGGCCGTCTTCCGTTCGCTCCAGGACACCTCGAGGCGATTTCACGAGAAGATCTTCGGGGGCCGGTAGGGGGGCTGCCCTGCCCGGCGCTCCGCGGCGACAGCCGGCCGGACGTGCCCCGGCCGCACGCGGCGGCGCAGCTCCGGGAAATCTTTCCCGGGCCGAAACGTCGGGGGAGCCGGCGGCCATCGAAGGGAGAAGAGCCCGGGCCGAGCCAGAGGACCGGTCCCTCGAACGGTGGGAGGTGGGCCGTGCTGATCTCGATCAGTTGCAGGGAACTGGGGATGGACTGTCTGTTCTCCTACGAGGGAGAGACAGAGACGACGGTCATCGAGTCGCTGATCCGCCACGTGCAGACGGAGCACGAGGAGGAAGAGTGGTTCGATCTCGAGGCGATCTACCAGGCGGCCCGTTCGGTGATCCGGGCAAAGGCTGCGTGAGCCGGGGGCGGCCGGGGTTCCCCGGCCGCGGCACCCCCGGTCCTGCCGGATAGTCGCTCCCCGCCCAAGATCGCATCTGCTATCATCGCGCCTGGGGTGAAGACGGCGTCCTCGAGGCGCCGCCCGCTCGCATCTTGGCGGCGCGACGATTCCACGACCGGGGAGGCACGTCCGTGCGCGCGACCGCGTCGCCAGGTCGGTTGATCGAGGTGCTCGGCGGCATGTATTCCCGCGAGCTGGGGATCGACCTCTCGAGAGCGGACGGCCCACAGGCTTTCCGCCGGCTCCTGGCGGCGAAGCTGATGGGCGCGCGGATCGCGACGCGGGCGGCGCTCGCGACGTGGAAGGAATTCGACCGGCGCGGAGTCGACTCGCCGGAGGGAATCCGCCGGACCGGATGGGACGGAATCGTGGCGATCCTCGATGCCGGGGGGTACGCCCGCTACGACTTCTCCACCGCCACCAGGCTGCTCGCCATCGCCGACGATCTCCTCGGGCGCTACCGCGGAGACCTGAACGTGCTGCACGAGCGGTCCGCGGGACCTCGAATCGCGGCTCCGGGCCGCGGGATCGACGGGCCAGACCCGGAGGGGCCGCCGGAGCCTGTAGATCCTTTCGCCCGGGAATGCGGGCTCGAACAGCTCCGCGGGAAACCCGGGCGTTTCAGGAACGGGGCCTCCCGGATCGCCGGCCGGGTTTTCCACGAGCTGGCAGATTACTTCCCTTGATCCTCCTCTCGGTTGCCGCGCACGCCGTTCGGGGCAATCGCGCGGTCGCCCGCTTCCCGTGCTCTCCCGCCCGCCCGGACTTTCGCAAGGACCGCCGATCGGGCCCATCGGATCGCCGGGCGGGACTCCACGAAAAGGCCGTTCCGCGCGGCCGCCCGGAGCGTCGCTTCGAACCCGCTGTCCGGCACCTGGAAGGGCGGTTCGGCGAGCAGGAGACGGCGGCCCGGCTTGAGCGCCGCGGAGGCCTCGCCGAAGAATCGCGCCGCGTCCGGGATTTCGTGGACCACCGCGAACGCCAGGACGAAGTCGACGCGGCCCTCGAGGTCGGCGATGCCCATGTGTTCCCCGGACCCCTGCCTTGCGTCGATCCGGTCGAGGAGGCCGGCCTTGCCGGCGCGGCGTCGGAGCTCCGCCAGCATCCGGGGCTGCACATCGACGGCGACGACCCGTCCGCGAGCGCCGACGAGGCGTGCGAGTTCCAGGGTGAAAAATCCCATGCCGGGCCCCGCCTCGAACACGGTCATCCCCTCCGTCACGAAGGGGCGGAGGATGGCCGCCGGGTCATGAGCCAGCCGCCTGAGAGGGCTTGCCAGGAGATACCCGAGCCACCAGGGGCACACCTCGTGCGACATCGGTCACCTCGGTACGGCCGGCTGGCCGGGCTCGCGGTCCGCGGCGGGTGCGGCCGGCCGCGTCCCCGGCGACGGCGCTTCATGGGACTTCCCGAACTGGACCTCGACGAGGAGCGTGACGCCCCAGGCCGGCGGGTAAGCCCCGCTCGCCTCGCGGGGCCACGAAAGCTCCGGCTCGACCTCGTAGAAGAACCAGGGCCGGAACACGTTCTGCCGGAACCGGATCCGGGTCACGTAGTTCGTCACGGCCGCCGCCGGCTCGACCTGCGCCGAGAGCCCGGTCTCGAAGGTGACCGCCGTGCGGTCCGTGAGCTGGCGGAAGACGCTCAGCTCCGATCCCCACTCGTACCCCGGGTTCGACTCGGCGAGGGTTCCCGAGATGCTCCACCGGAGCACGGTCCAGTGCGCGAGCTGGCGTTCGAAGTCGATCCGCGTCGTCTCGCCGGGCCCTTCCTGGACCGTGACGAACTCCTCCTGCGTCAACCGGACGAGCGACCGGGTTCCCAGGGCGTGTGAATAACGGAATCGGAGCTTGACGAACGGATCGACGGGGAAGTGGAACCTCACCCCGCCCCGGAGGGACAGGTTGATGTCGTGCCGCCGCGTGAACTCGTAGAGCGCCTGGAGACTGCCCTGCTCGGCCTTTCCGGTGTCGAACTCCGGCGCGGTCGGGTCGACCGGCAGGACCGCGGTCTGTTCCTGCTCGCCCCGCCCCTCGAGGATGAGCCGCAGCCGCCGCTCGGTCCCCGGCAAGGCGAGGCTGGCGTGGATCCTGGCGAGGTACCGCGCCCCGTCCCTCTCCCGGAAGCGGACTCCCGTCCGCAGCCGGAGCTGCGATTCGGGCGTGCCTTCGTCGAGAAATCTCCGGTCGCTGAAGAACGAATCGAACCACTGGACGGTCTTCTCCAGCCCCGCGGTGACGGTCTCGTGGGTCCGGTCGACCGCTCCGACCACGTTGTCCAGCGAGATCGGAAGCAGCCCCGGGGGCGGCTCGGAACTTTGCGGCGGCGGCGCGCCCGGCTGGGCGCCGGCCGGCGCGTCGGCGGGTTGCGCCGGGGCGGGAGCGTCCCCCGGCCCGGCGGCGGCCGCTGCCGGGAGCAGCAGGGAGATCGCGACGATCGCCGCGAGGACGCGCAGGCGCCGCGCCCCCGCGGGCCGGGCACCTCCCGGCGCACCGCGTCCCGGGCGGGGCGAATCGCGGGGAGAGGCCGTTTTCGTCATCGAACGGGCGAGCCCCGGATCTGCCGCTGTCTCGCGGCTGTCGCTGTGCGGTCTTCGGGCATCCGGCGGTTTCCGTCACAGCTCCGCGACGAGGCGGTTCTCGGGAGACCGCTCGAGGATCGCCCCGAAGGAGTCCAGGATTTCCGAGACCGCCCGCAGATCGTCCGTCGGAGTGAGCGGCAGGTCCGCGGATCCGATTCGCTCCAGCGCCTCGAGAACGGCCTTCACGGTGATCCCGCGGATGTCGCGCGCGGGCTGGTAGGCGGGCTCATCGCCGTCCGCCGCCTTCACGGCGGAAAAGATCCCCGCGGAGCAGAGATCCGTGACGGCCCCGTGGACGAGCAGCGCCGGCGCCCCGAGCGCGTTCGCGATGCGGGCCCCGGTGAGGGGTTTTTCGCCCCGGGCAAAATTCCGGAACACGAGCCGGGCGACCAGCAGGGACAGGATCTTTTCCTGCCGCCGGCTGACCCTCCCGGCTCCCTCGGGGAATCCGTGGGTGTCCACGTTCTGGGCCGCGAAGGAGATCTCCGACCCCATGAGGACGATCAGCCAGCTGAGCTGCATCCAGGCGAGGAAGAGCGGGAGCGCCGCAAAGCTCCCGTAGATGGCGCCGGCCCTCGCCACGCCGACCTGGAACGAGATGTAGACCCACTGGGTCGCCTGGTACGCGGTCCCCGCCGCGACCGCGGCGACGATCCCGGGCCCCAGCCGGACTTTCGTGTTCGGCATGTAGACGAAGATGAAGGCGAACAGCACCCAGACCAGGAGAAAGGGGATGATTTTCAGCAGGACGAGGATCGGCGCGGCGGGCAATCCCCACTGCGACAGTCTCGCGGCGATGAACTTCAGCTGCCCCGCCATCGTCACCGTCACGCTGCTCGCCATGACGAAGATGATCGGGCACACGATCGTGATGGAGAGGTAGTCGGTGCACTTGCGCGCAAGCGTCCGGGGCCTGTCGACCTTCCAGATCTCGTTGAAGGAATCCTCGATGTGTCCCAGCACCTTGACGACGGACCACAGAAGGATCGCCACGCCGATTCCCGCGACGACCCCGCCCCGGGTCTTCTGGAGCATGGAATCGGAGAACTCGAACACCTTCAGCAGCACTTCGGTCTGACCCGAGAATTTCGCCAGGAGCTGGGCCTGGAGCTTCTTCTCGAGGCCGAAGCCCTTGGCGATGCCGAAGAACACGGCGATGACCGGGACGACGGAGAGCATGGAGTAGAAGGTGAGCGCCGACGCCTTCGTCGCGCACCGGTCCCGCCGGTACCCGCGGACCGCGAGCACCGCGATCTTCAACGCCCGGACGAAGAACGCCCTGGAACGGGAAAGGTTCTTTTCCTGGAGGACCCAGATTCCCCGATCGAGGAAGGCGATGAGGGCTGCCAGGTTTTCTCTCATGCCGCGGCGAAGGACCTCGTATGGACAGGCGTTATGGCGTCGAGTCCCGCCGATCGCGCCGGCGCGTGCCGGACTCCGGGCCGCGCGCGCCGCACGTGACCGGCGGCGCCTATAAACAGGTTATTCGCTGGCGCCGACGCCCACAAGCGCTGAGATCGCATCCCACTCCGCCTCGTCGGCTTCGCCGGGGGGCCGGCGGCCTGCGCCGCCCGCTTCGCCGGATCCTCGGACGGCCTTCGGCCGCTTCTTGCCGACATCCCCGGGACCGGCCTTCCCGGGATCCTCGCGGGTGGCGACCGGAACGGGCCCCTGCCGTCTCTCGCCGCGCGAGTCCCCGCAGGGATTCGTTTCATCGAAAGAGATGGGGAGACCCGCGATGATCTTCATGCTCCTCATCATGTTCCTGCCCGTCATCGGCCTGCCCGTCTTCTGGGTCCTGCCCATCGGGCAGGCGGCGCCGATCTACCTGGTCGGCCTCCTGCTGTTCGCGGGGATGATGTGGCTCATGCGCGGAGCCATGAAACGGCCCCGGATGACCGGCGCCGAGTGCCTGGTCGGCAAGACCGCCGAAGTCGTGGCCAGGTCGACCCTGGGGTACGGTCCCCAGTTCGTGGTTCGCGTGTTCGGAGAGCTCTGGTCGGCGCGCTGCGACGACGCGCTTCAGCGGGGCGACTCCGTCGTCATCGTGTCCGTCCAGGGAAACTGCGTGGTCGTCGCACGCCGGTCAGTTCAGCCCGAGCAGCGACGGCAGCCAGGTAGACAGCGGGGGACAGAGCGCCACCACGGCTAACGCGGCCACCATGGCGAGGATGAACGGGAGGGACTCGCGGAATGTGTCTTCGAGGGGGATCTTCCCGATGTTCGCCGTGACGTAGAGGTTGACCGCCACGGGGGGAGTGAACTGCCCGATCGCGAGGTTGAACGTCATCATGACGCCGAACCAGACCGGGTCCCACTGGAGATGGGCGATGATCGGCAGGAGCACGGGAAGCAGGATGTAGTAGATGGTGACGGGGTCCATGAGCATCCCCGCGACCAGGAGCATCAGGTTGACCAGGAACAGGATCACGTACCGGTTCTCGCTGAACCCGATCAGGGCGGACGCCGCGCGATCCAGGACCCCCACGGTCGAGCCGGCCCAGGCGAACAG
>JBLMWX010000150.1:0-11357 GCA_050257455.1 Gemmatimonadota bacterium
AGCTCCGGAAGCGCCTCGAGGTCGAGGGGTCGATCTTCCAGTCCACGATGGACACGGAGGTGATTGTCCACCTCATCGCCAAGTCGCGGGCGGCGCGGATCGAGGAGCGCATCGTCGACGCGCTGTCGCAGGTCCGCGGGGCGTACTCGATCCTCTTTCTCACCCGGGACAAGCTGATCGCGGTCCGGGATCCGCACGGGATCCGGCCGCTCGTCCTGGGCAAGGTCCGGGGGGCGGTCGTCGCGTGCTCCGAGACGTGCGCGCTCGACCTCATCGAGGGCGAGTTCGTGAGGGAGATCGCCCCGGGCGAGATGATCGTCATCGGGGAGCGGGGCGTGCTGGCCACCAACCCGTTTCCCCCGGCACGGACGCGCTTCTGCATCTTCGAGCACGTGTACTTTTCGCGGCCCGATTCGATCATGGGCGGGATATCCGTCCACCAGGTCCGGAAGGCGCTCGGCCGGCGCCTCGCCCGGGAGTGCCCGGCGGACGCGGACGTCGTCATCCCCGTCCCGGACTCGGGCGTGCCCGCGGCCCTCGGCTACTCGGAGGCCTCGGGGATCCCGTTCGAGATGGGGCTCATCCGGAACCATTACGTCGGGAGGACCTTCATCGAGCCCCAGCAGTCGATTCGGCATTTCGGCGTCAAGATCAAGCTCAACCCGGTCCGGGACGTCGTCGCGGGGAAACGGGTCGTGGTCGTGGACGATTCCATCGTCCGGGGGACCACGGGGCGCAAGATCATCAAGATGATCCGGGGCGCCGGGGCCCGGGAAATCCACGTGCGCGTGAGTTCGCCGCCCACGGTGTTTCCGTGCTACTACGGGATCGACACGCCGCTCCGCCGGGACCTCATCGCGGCCACCCACTCGCTCGAGGAGATCAACACGTACCTCACCTCCGACACGGTCGGGTATCTGAGCACGGAGGGGCTCCACGCCTGCGTTCCGGGCGGCGGGACCGGCTATTGCGACGCCTGCTTCACGGGGGACTACATGATCCCCCTCGAGGTCCGCGAGAGCGAGGAGCAGCTGCCGCTCTTCCGCGGATCGGTCAGGATCTGACACTCCATCGCCAGGGGAGGGACGACCGCATGGCCGGACAGACGGGCGGCGACGATGCCGACAGGACCCGGTTGCTCGCGATCCTCAAGGAGAAGAGCTACGAGAAGAAGAAGGTCGTCCTGTCCTCCGGGCGCGAATCCGATTTCTACATCGACTGCAAGCAGGCGACGCTGACGGCGGAAGGCGCGGTCCTGACCGGCCGTCTCCTCTTCTCGATGCTGGAGCGGGGCGGGATGCCCGAAGCCGTGGGAGGCATCACGCTGGGCGCCGACCCGATCGTGACGGCCGTGTCGCTCACCAGCGCCCTGCGCCGCCGTCCCATTCCGGCGTTCATCATCCGGAAGGAGCCCAAGAAGCACGGCACCGCGCAATGGATCGAGGGGACGAAGAACCTCGCCCCCGGGATGAAGGTGGCCATCGTGGAGGACGTGGTCACGACCGGGGCCTCGACCCTGAGGGCCATCGAGCGCGCGGAAGGGGCGGGGCTCGTCGTGACGCGGGTCCTGTGCCTCGTCGACCGCAACGAGGGGGGCGCGGACGCCCTGGCCGGGAAGGGGTACCGACTCGAGCCGATGTTCGTCAAAGAGGACGTGGAAAATGCGTGACCGCCGCCCCGTCGTCGCCGTCGCCGCGGGGGCGGTCCTCCTCGCGGTCCTGTCCGGTTCCGGCTGCGGCCCGCGCGTCGCGGCGGTCTACGAGAAGGTGCTCGGCTCGCCGTCGTACGAAGGCACGACCGAGGCCCTGACGCGGACGAAGGAAGTCCACGACGGCCTCGACACGCGGTTCATCGTCTCGGCCACGTGGCTGTCGCCCAGGTGGGTGGAAGCCTTCACGGAGGAGTACGCGAGGATCTACTACCTCGACGCCGCCCGGAAGGAGCGGGTCGGCGCGTACTGGAAGGGAGAGTCCGAGAAATACGTCCGCTTCTTCGTGGCGCTGTTCACGCCGGACGAGCGGCTCAACGACCTCGACAAGCGCGGCACGACGTGGTCCCTGAGGCTCGTCGGCCCGGGGGAGAAGGACTACGCGCCCGTCTACCTGAAAGCGACGGACCTGCGCCCCGAGGAGGTGGCCCGGTTCTTTCCCGACGTCGGGACCTGGTCGCGGGCGTACGAGGTCGCGTTTCCGAAGGAGGCGGGGGAGGGGGCTGCCGCGGAGAAGGCCGGCGCGCCGCGGTTCAAGCTCGTCCTGAGCGGCGTCCAGGGGCGGGCCGTCCTGGCGTGGGAGTGAGCGGGCGGCCCGCTAGAACCACGTCTTCCGGACGAGGGTGTCCTGGCGCCCGTGCTCGTCGTCGAGGAAGGGATAGTCGATCGTCGTGTGGAGCCCCCGGCTCTCGCGCCGCTGCATCGCGCATCGCACGATGAGCTCGGCGGCGGTGCAGATGTTCCGCAGTTCCAGCAGGTCCCCGGTCACCTTGAAGTTCCAGTAATACTCCGAGATCTCCTTCTTCAGGAGCTCGATCCGGTCGAGGGCGCGCGACAGCCGCTTGTTCGAGCGGACGATCCCCACGTAGTTCCACATGAGCCGGCGGATCTCGTCCCAGTTGTGCGACACGACGACCGCCTCGTCGGAATCCTGCGCGTTCCCCGGGTCCCACCTGGGGATGCGCAGTTTCGGCCGCGCCTTGCCCACGTACGCCTCGCACGCCCTGGCCACCGCCCTCTGCGAGAAGACGAGCGCCTCGAGGAGGGAGTTCGACGCGAGCCGGTTCGCCCCGTGCAGCCCGGTGCAGGCGCACTCGCCGATGGCGAACAGCCGCCGGATGTCGGTCTCGCCGAAGAGATTGGTCCGGACGCCGCCGCACTGGTAGTGCGCCGCGGGGACGACCGGCAGGCCCTCCTTCGTCATGTCGATCCCGAAGGACAGGCACGTCCCGTGGATGTTGGGGAAGCGCTTCCGGATGAAGGAGGCTCCCTTCGCCGTGATGTCGAGAAACACGCAGTCGTCGCCGGTGCGCTTGAGTTCCGCGTCGATCGCCCGGGCGACGATGTCGCGGGGGGCGAGCTCCGCCATCGGGTGGACCCCCCTCATGAAGCGCTTCCCGGCCCGGTTGACGAGCACGGCACCCTCGCCGCGGACCGCCTCCGAGATGAGAAAGGATTTCGCGTGCGGATGGAAAAGGCACGTCGGATGAAACTGGACGAACTCCATGTTGGCGATCGTGGCGCCCGCCCGGTACGCCATGGCGACGCCGTCCCCCGTCGCGATGTCCGGGTTGCTCGTGTAAAGGTAGACCTTGCCCGCGCCGCCGGTCGACAGGATGGTGGCGTCGGCGACGAAGGTGTGGATCGCGCCGGTCTTCTCGTCGAGGACGTAGGCGCCCAGGACGTCGTCCGCCTCGTGCCGGTCGAACGACTCGATCTTCCTCCGCGTGATGAGATTGACGGCGGCGTGGTTCTCGAAGATCCGGATCCGGGGGCTGGCCTTCGCCCGAGCGAGGAGCGCGCGCTCGACCTCCCGCCCGGTCAGGTCCTGGGCGTGGAAGATCCGGCGCCTGGAATGCCCTCCTTCCCGGCCGAGGTCGAATTCGTGGCCGCCGCTGCGGCGGGTGAAACGGACGCCCCAGCCGATCAGCTCCTTGATGCGGGCGGGGGCATCGCGGACGACGAGATCCACCACATCGGGGTGGCAAAGGCCCGCTCCGGCCCTGTGGGTGTCCTCGATGTGGGATTCGAAGGAGTCTTCGCCGCTCCAGACCGTGGCGATTCCCCCTTGGGCATAGTTTGTGCTTGACTCCGCCGCGTCCCGCTTGGTAATGATGTTGACGGACCCTTTCCCGGCAGCCCGCAGCGCGAAGCTCAGGCCCGCGATCCCGCTGCCGATCACCAGGAAATTGGATACCCGTTCCATTATTTATCCTCCATGAGTCCGCCGGCGGCTCGCGGGATCTAAAGAATCGCGCGCGCCCGTCCGAATTGACAGAGAGACGGCGCTTCCCTAAAATGGCGGGAGATGATGCGTATTCGCCTCCTTATAATCATACCTGTCCTGATTTGTCCATCGATTATTTGGGCGGACATCTACCGATCCGTCGACCGGGACGGCGTCGTTCACTTCACGAATACGCCCGCGCGCGGGGGAGCCGAGCTGTACCTGAGGGAGGGTCCCGGGGAACTCCCGGCGGCGCCGCCGACGTCGGGCGCTCCGGAGTGGGTGCTCGATTACGCGGACCGGTTCGCGCGCATCCACAACCTGTCCCCGGCGCTCGTGAAGGCGATCATCAAGGCGGAGTCGAACGGGCGGACGAAGGCGGTCTCCCGCAGGGGCGCCCAGGGGATGATGCAGCTGATGCCGTTCACGTCGCGGCGCCTCAAGGTGTCCGATCCCTTCGATCCCGTCGAGAACATCGAGGGGGGGATCAAGTACATCAAGGAGCTGCTCGGCGCCTTCGGGGGAAACGTGATCCACGCGGTCGCCGCGTACAACGCGGGCCCGCAGGCGGTCCGGAAGTACAGCGGCATCCCCCCGTACCCGGAGACCCAGCTCTACGTCAAGAGGGTGATGACGTACTACCGGCAGTACTCCCTCGCGCAATGAGAGGGGATGCGCGGCTCAACGCGCCGAACCTCCTGACGCTCTTCCGCATCGTTGCCGTTCCGGTCGTCGTGCTCCTCCTCTACACGCCCGGCGGCGAGATCCCGTTTCCCCGGTCGCTGGCCGCCTTCATCCTCTACGTCGTCGCGACCCTGACGGACCTGCTGGACGGATACCTGGCCCGCCGGTACCGCATGATCACGCCGCTGGGCAAGCTCCTCGATCCGCTGGCGGACAAGCTCCTGGTGTGCGCCGCGCTCATCATGCTCGTGCCGCCGGGGCGCGTCGCGGCGTGGATGGTGGTGATCGTCGTCGCCCGCGAGATCGGGGTGACGGCGCTGCGCGGCGTGGCCTCGACGGAAGGGATGATCATCGCCGCATCCGCGCTCGGGAAGGGGAAGACCCTGCTCCTCAACATCGGGGTCGCCGCGCTGATCCTCCACTATCCGTTCTGGGGGCTGGGCGCGGTCTTCGGGCCGCGCTTCGCGCACTGGTTCGGGATGGGCTTCCTCATCGGCGGGATCGTCCTCACGGCGTGGTCCGGGCTCGACTATTTCTTCCGGTTCGTCGGCGAGGTGTTCCACCGGGGGAGGCCCGGCCGGGCGTAGCGGGCGGCAGGGCGGGCCCCGCCGGTTTTCTTGACAATGCGAGGCGGTTTTTTCTAAAATCGAGGTTCCCGTCGCGGGCGTAACTCAGTGGTAGAGTGCAACCTTGCCAAGGTTGAAGTCGCGGGTTCAAATCCCGTCGCCCGCTCCATCGACGCTCCGGCCCCGGGCGCATTCGCCCCGGGGTCTTTTTTTTGCCGCACCCGGTCTCAGGAGCGACGCCCGCCGAGGTAGGCGTCCTTGATCTTCGGGTCGTTCATCAGGTCGGCGGACCGGCCCGAATGCACGATCCGTCCCGTCTCGAGCACGTAGGCATCGTGCGAAACCGAGAGCGCCTGACGGACGTTCTGCTCCACCAGGAGGACGGTCGTCCCCTCCGCGTTGATCTCCCGGACGATCCGGAAGATGTCGGCGACCACGAGCGGGGCGAGTCCCAGGGACGGCTCGTCGAGGAGCAGGAGGCGGGGCCGCGCCAGGAGCGCGCGGGCGATCGCCAGCATCTGCTGCTCCCCGCCCGAGAGGGATCCGCCCCGCTGGCCCTTCCGGTCCTTGAGGACGGGGAACCGTTCCATCACGCGGGCGATGTCCGACCGGATCCCCGCGTCGCGCCGGTGGTACGCTCCCATCTCGAGGTTCTCGGCCACCGTCATCCGGGTGAGGATCGCGCGCCCCTCGGGGACGAGCACGATCCCCCGCCGGACGATCCCGGCCGCCCCGAGGCCGGTGATGTCCCCGCCGAGGAACGCGATCGTTCCGGCGCGGGGAGCGAGGATCCCGGCGATCGTCTTGAGCAGCGTCGTCTTCCCCGCGCCGTTGGCGCCGATGATGCAGGCGACGCTTCCCTCGCGGACCGAGAGGTCGATCCCCTTGAGGGCCCTGATGTTGCCGTACGACGTCTCGATCCCGCGGACCTCAAGCAACCCCGTCGTCCTCCCCGCGGCCCAGGTACGCCTCGACCACGGCCGGGTCGTTCCGGACCTCCGCCGGCGTCCCCTCGGCGATCTTCTGGCCGAACGAGAGGACGACCAGCCGGTTGCAGACCTTCATCACCAGGGACATGTCGTGCTCGATGAGGATCACCGTGATCCCGAGGTCCCGGACCGTCTCGATGAGACGGCGGATATCGTCGGTCTCGTTCTCGTTCATCCCGGCCGCCGGCTCGTCCAGGAGCAGGAGCTTCGGGTCCGACGCCAGCGCCCGGGCGATCTCGGCGCGCCTCTGGTGCCCGTACGGGAGCGAATCCGCGGGGAGCCGGTTCGCGCCCTCGAGGCCGACCAGCCGCAGGAGCTCGTTCGTCCGCGCCAGCAGCCGGGCCTCCTCCGCGCGCTGTCCCTTCGTGCGCAGGACGCTCCGCGTCACCCCGGCGCGGCTCCTCGCGTGCCGCCCCACCATCACGTTTTCCTCGACCGTCATCCGGGGGAAGAGGCGGATGTTCTGGAAGGTCCTGACGATCCCGCGCTCCGCGACGACGTGGGTCGGAAGCCCCCCGAGGCGTTCGCCGTCGAACGTGACCTCGCCGGCCGTGGGCCGGAGCAGGGCCGTGACGACGTTGAAGAGGGTCGTCTTGCCCGCCCCGTTCGGCCCGATCAGGCCGAGGATGTCCCCGCGGGACACGGAGAAGGACACGTCCGACAGGGCCGTCAGGCCCCCGAACTCCATCGTCACTCCGGCCAGCCCGAGGAGCGTCACGGGGCCTCCCGCCCGGCCTTTCGCCCCGAGAGCCGCTCGACGAGCGCGCGGTCGACGACCCCCTGCGGGCGGTAGACCATCATGGCGACGAGGAGAATCCCGTAGAGGATGTAGCGGTAGCTGCTCACGGCGCGGAGCGCCTCGGGAACCACGGTCAGGAACAGGGCGCCGAAGACCGGGCCGAAGAGGTGTTCGCTTCCCCCGAAGACGGCGAAGACCAGGATCTCCACGGCCCGGTGGTACGTGAAGTCGGCGGGACTGATATAGGACGTCGCGTGGGCGAAGAGCGCCCCGGCAAGCCCGGACAGGAACGCCCCCTGCGTGAAGGCGAGGACCTTGTAGTAGGTCGTGTCGATCCCGGCGGCCTCGGCGGCCTTCTCGTCCATCCTGACGGCGCCGTATGCCCGCCCCACGCGGGAGGCGGACAGCCGCGCGAAGAAGGCGACCGAAAGGGCCGCCAGGACGAACAGGATCACGAACACGGCGAGGGCGCTGAACTGGTTGTCGCGAAGGCCCAGGGCGCCGGGGTCGAAGCCGGACCCGCGGAGCCGCGCGAGGATCTCCCGCCCCATCTGGGGGATGGCCGCGATCCCGACGGCCCCGCCCGTCAGCGACTCCCAGTTGACGAAGAGGACGCGCACGACCTCCCCGAAGCCGAGCGTCGCGATGGCGAGGTAGACCCCGCTGAGGCGCAGCGACGGGATGCCGACGGCGACGCCCGCCGCGGCCGAGAGGAGCGCGCCGCACGCGACACCTGCCGGCATCGGGACCCCGTGGCGCGTGGTCAGGATGGCGGAGGTGTACGCCCCGATGGCCATGAACCCGGCGTTGCCGAGGGAGAGCTGGCCGGTGGCGAGGGTGATGTAGATGCTCACCCCCAGGATGACGTTGATGAAGACGAAGGAGGCGACCTGGAGGTAATACGGGTTCAGCCAGTCGCCGGGCATGCCGCTACCGCCGCGTGTCGGAGACCGCCTGCCCGAACAGCCCCTGCGGCTTGACGAGGAGAACCGCGATGATCGTGACGAAGGCGATCGCGTCGCGGTACCCCGAGCTGCCGTAGGCGACGACGAAGGTCTCCGACAGGCCGAGGATGAGGCCCCCGGCCATCGCACCCGCGACGCTCCCCATCCCCCCGAAGATGATGATCGCCAGGCCCTTGAGCCCCATGGCGAGGCCCATCTGGTTGTTGATGTAGTTGAAGGCGAGGCCGACGAGGACCCCCGCGACCCCCCCCATCGCGGAGGCGATGACCACCGTGGCCGTGATCATCCGGCGGGTGTCGACCCCGAGGAGCGCCGCGGTCTCCAGGTTCTCGGCCGTGGCCCGGAGGGCCTTGCCCGCCCGGGTCCGGCCAAGCCACGCCGAGAGGCCGGCCATGAGGACGACCGCGACGGCGAGGATGATGACCTGCACGAGGTAGACCGTCGCCGGCCCGACCTGGAACCTGATGTCGGCGAAAGGGGTCTCGAAGAGCTGGTTCCCGGCGCCGAACAGGTGGTGGGCCGCGTTTTCCAGGAGGATGGACACGCCGATGGTGCTGATCAGGGGAGCCAGGGACGACGCGCCCGCCGTCCGGCGCAGGGGGCGCAAGGCGAAACGCTCCAGGAGGTAACCCATCGCCGCGGTCACCGCGATCGCGCCGAGGAACGCCGCGCCGAGCGGCGCGTTCATCTTCGTGACGATGAGCATCCCGACGAACGCGCCGAACATGAAGATCTCGCCGTGGGCCATGTTGATGATGTCGAGCACGCCGAAGACGAGCGTGTACCCGAGGGCGACGATCGCGTAGATGCTGCCCAGGGTGATCCCGTTGACCAGCTGTTCGAGGAACACGCGTCGCCCTTCCCGGCGTCCCGGGCGCTACTGGAAGAGCCGGAACTTCCCGCCCCTGATGACGAGGACGTTCGGTTCCATCTCGACATCCCGCTCGGCGTCGAAGGAGAACTTCCCGAGGACGCCGTTGAAATTCCTGATGCCGGCGAGCGCGTCCCGGAGCGCATCCCGGTCGGCCTTCCCGGCCTTCCGGAGAGCCTCGGCCATGATGTAGAGCGCGTCGTACGCCTGAGCCGCGAACTGGTCCGGGGGCTTGCCGTACGCCTTGGAGTACTTCGCGACGAACGCCTTGACCTTCGGGTCGTTCCTTCCGGGGAACCACGGCGTCGCCACGATCAGGCCCTCGGCCGCGCCCTTCGCGATGTCGATCACCTTGGGGGAATTGAAGCCGTTCCCGCCGACGAACGGGACGGTGATCCCCATCTTTCGCGCCTGCGAGAGGATGACCGCCCCTTCCTCGTAAAGCGCCGAGCAGAACACGGCGTCGGGGGACAGGCTCTTGATCTTCGTGAGCTGGGCCTTGTAGTCGGCCTGCCCCTTCTGGAACGTCTCGATCGCGAGGATCTTGAGCCCCAGGTCCTCCGAGACCTTCTTCATGGTGTCGAAGCCCGACTTCGTGAAGACGTCGTCGTTGCCGTAGAGCAGCGCCACCTTCCGGATCCCGAATCTCTTCACCGCCTTGCCGATCGACGCCGGGATCGCCTGGGACTCGGGCAGGGAATTCCTGAAGACGTACCGTCCGATCTGGGTGATTCCCTGGGCGGTGGTGGAGGTTCCCATGATGGGAACGCCGCTCGCGTTGGCCTCCGGGCCGACGACCTTCATCTCGGTGCTGAGCGTGGGGCCCAGGATCGCGACGACGCGATCGGAATTGATGAGCTTCTGCGCCGCGGCGAGCGCCTGCTCCTGCTTCCCGGAGGAGTCCTCGAAGACGAGTTCGATCCTGACGTCCCCCCTGGCGTTGATCTCGTCGCGGGCCAGCTTGAATCCGTTCGTGATCGCTTCGCCGTAGGCGGCGCCCTGCCCCGTGATGATGGAGATGACGCCGATCCGCGCGACCAGGGGCGCGCGCTTGGCGGCGACGGCGAGGCCGGCCCCGGAAGTCGCGGCCAGGGCGACGGATGCGGCGGCGGATAGCGCGAGGAATCTCCCGGCTCGTGTCATGGCATTCCTCCGGCATTCGTGAATGTCATCAAGATATTTTCTCGTCCCCGCGGTGTCAAGGGAGCGGGGCCCGGCGGCGACGCCCCGGGACTTCGGGCGCCCCGCCCGCGGTTCGCGCTGGATCGGCCGCCCGGATGACTTCATAATGACCCGGTCGGCCCGGAGGCGCGGACGGGCACGACGAGTCGGGAGGCGGAGACGCGGTGACGGTCTGGCCGAGCACGCGGCGCGAGCGCGTCGGGTGGTATTTCTACGACTGGGCAAACTCGGCGTTTTCCACGTCGGTGGTCACCGTCTTTCTCGGGCCGTACCTCACGACGGTCGCGCGCGCGGCGGCGGACGGGGACGGGTTCGTCCACCCCTTCGGGATCAGGGTGGGCGCCGGTTCGTTCTTTCCCTACGTGGTCTCGCTGTCGGTCCTCTTCCAGGTGCTCCTCCTCCCGGTTCTCGGCGCCCTGGCCGACTACACCCACCGCAGGAAACAGATGCTCCTGGCGTTCGCCTTCGGGGGCGCCTCCGCGACGATGGGGCTCTATTTCCTCCAGGGGACGAACTACGTCCTGGGAGGCGGCCTGTTCCTCGCCGCCAATCTCTGCTTCGGCGCCTCGATCGTGTTCTACAACGCCTTTCTCCCCGACCTCGCGTCGCCCGAGAAGCGGGACTCCGTGTCGGCGATGGGATGGGCCGTCGGTTACCTGGGGGGCGGGATCCTCCTTGCCCTGAACCTGGTCCTCTTTTCGAAGGCCGGCGCGCTCGGACTCTCCACGGGGGACGCCGCGCGGATCAGCCTGGCGTCCGCGGGGGCCTGGTGGGCGCTCTTCACCGCGGTCCCGATGGCGACGCTCAAGGAGAGGATCCGGGCGGCGCGCCCGCCCCGCGGAGAGCGTTATCTCACGGCCGGGTTCCGCCAGCTCGGGCGGACCTTCCGGAAGGCCCGCCGCTATCCGCACACCTGGCTCTTCCTCGTCGCGTACCTGCTTTACAACGATGGGATCCAGACGGTGATCGCCCTGGCGGCCCAGTTCGGCCAGGAGGAGCTCCATCTGTCCCTGGAGACGCTCACCACCGCGATCCTCATGGTCCAGTTCGTGGCCTTCTTCGGGTCGCACCTCTTCAACGGCCTGGCCAGGTGGCTCGGCGCCCGGCGCGCCGTCATGGCCTCGCTCGTGGTCTGGACCGGCGCGGTCGTGCACGCGTATGCGTTCCTGCGGACGGCGGGCCAGTTCTACGCCCTGTGCGCCGTGATCGCGATCGTGCTGGGGGGCAGCCAGGCGCTGAGCCGGTCGCTGTACTCGCTTCTCATCCCGAGAGGGGAGGAGGCGGAATATTTCGCCCTGTACGAAGCGGGAGAGCGCGGGACGAGCTGGATCGGCCCGCTCCTGTTCGGGCTGGCGCTCCAGTTCACGGGAAGCTACCGCCTCGCGATCCTCTCGCTCATCGTCTTCTTCGCCGCCGGGTTCGCTCT
>JBLMWX010000151.1:0-5192 GCA_050257455.1 Gemmatimonadota bacterium
GAGGTTCCGGCGCTCCTTGACCTCGGCGATCACCTTCTCGATCCGGTCCTCGAACATCCCGCGGAAGACCGTGCCGGCGACGACCGTGTTCATCTGCAGGTTGACGATCTGGAACGCGCGCATCCGCTCCGGGACGCGGTGGGGCTCGTACTCCAGCCGCATCGCGAGCCCCTCGACCACCGCCGTCTTGCCCACGCCGGGGTCGCCGATGATCATCGCGGAGTTGCTGCGGTCCTTGTGGCACAGGTACTCGACGATCCGGTCGATCTCGCGCTCCCGCCCGATGATGGGCGGGATCCGGCCCTCCCGGGCCATGAGGTTGAGGTTGACGCCGAAGGTCCTCAGGTTCGCGGGCAGCTCGTACCGCTTCCGGAACTCTTCGACCTTCTCCTCGCGGCTGCGCAGCTGCGTCGCGAACCGGGAGAGCGCCACCGCCGGGTCCACGCCGTAGCTCTTGAGGATCCGCGCGGGGATCGAGTGGACCTCGTGGAAGATCCCGAGGAACAGGTCGGACGCGTCGATCTGGGAACGCCGGTTCCGCTGCGCCGTCTCCCAGGCCACGCGGAACACCTGCTTGGTGGCCGGGGGGACCTTGAGGCCCACCCCGAGGTACTGGCGGGAGATGTTCAGGTGCTCGTTCACCGAGTAGAGAACCGCCTCCACGTTCAGGCCGATCGCCGTCATCAGGTCGCGGAACAGGGTCTTCTCCTGCTCCGCGAAGGCGATGAACAGGTGCTCGAGGCCCAGGTAGTAGTGGTGCCGGCGCTGCGACTCCTCGATGGACGCGTTGAGCATCCGGTGGCCGGAGTCGGACAGCTTCTCGCGGTAGAACGAGATCTCCATCATCGGGTCGGGTCGTCTCCCTTCGCTCGTCTCGGCGGCCCTACCGGACCGCGGCCGTCCTCATCGCGCGCAGCCGCTCGATCCGCTTCTCGATCGGCGGGTGGGTGCTGAACAGGGACCGGATGCCGCCCGCGGAGAGCGGGCTCATGATGAACAGGTGCGCCGTGGCCGGGGCCGCCTGCATCGGAACGCGCTGGGACGCGTCGGAGATCTTCTGGAGCGCGCTCGCGAGCGACTCGGGGCGCCCGCAGAACCGGGCCCCCGTCTCGTCGGCCAGGTATTCCCGGGAGCGCGAGACGGCCATCTGCACGAGCATCGCCCCGAGGGGGGCCAGGATCGCCAGCGCGAGCATCCCGAGGGGCCCGCCGCCCTCGTCCCGGTCGCGGCCGCCGCCGCCGAAGATCGCGGCGAACTGCGCGAAGCGGGCGAGCATCATGATCGCCCCCGCGAGGGTCGCGGCCACGGTCCCGATCAGGATGTCCCGGTTCCTCACGTGCCCGAGCTCGTGGCCGAGCACGCCCTCGAGCTCGTCCGGCGACAGGAGCCGCATGATCCCTTCCGTCACGGCGACCGCCGCGTGCGCCGGGTCCCGTCCCGTGGCGAAGGCGTTCGGGGACTCGGAGGGGATGACGTAGACCCTGGGCATGGGGATCTTCGCCGCGATGGCGAGCCGCCGGACCATGCCGTGCAGGGCCGGCGCCTCCGCCTCGGAGACTTCCCGCGCCCCGTACATGCGGAGGACGATCTTGTCGGAGAACCAGTAAGCGCCCACGTTCATCGCCACGGCCAGCCCGAAGGCGAGGATCATGCCCTGCTGCCCGCCGACGGCGCGGCCGATGAAGAGGAACAACGCCGTGAGGACGGCCAGGAGGAGCGCCGTCTTGAAGATATTGCCCATCGCGTTCGCGTACCTCCTACCAGTTATGGATTCATTATAGCGAAATCGGTTCCAGATATCGGGCTCACTTCCAGCCCTTCCTGACATCCGGGTCCTCGAACGCCTTCAACCGTTCCACGAGCTTCAGGAAGTCGTCGGCGCGGGTCCCGGGGACGACCACGTGGAGCACCGCGTACTGGTCTCCGCGCCCGGTTTTTCCCGGGACCGGGACCCCCTTCCCTTTGAGCCGCAGCTTGACCCCGCTCGTCGATCCCGGCGGCACCGACACGGTCACCGGGCCGTCGATGGTGGGCACGGTGACCTTCGCCCCGTTGACCGCCTCCGAGTAGTTGACCGGCACGTCCACCAGGATGTCGCTCCCCGACCTCCGGAAGTACGGGTGGGGAATCGTCTTCAGCCGGATCAGAAGGTCCCCCGCGGCCCCCGGCTGCCCTCCCTCCCCTCCCTTCCCGGGAACGCGGATGGTGGCGCCGTCCCGCGCCCCCGCCGGGATCTTGACCCTGATGGTCTCGGGAACCGGCTTCACGCCCGCGCCGAGGCAGTCGGCGCACCCCCGGCGCCCCGAACGCCCCGTCCCCCCGCAGGACGGACAGGCCCGCGGCCGGCCGTACGCAACCTCCTTCACCGCGCCCCGGGCCATGTCGAGAAAATCGACCTCGACCTCGAGGGAAAGGTCGCTTCCCGGCGCGGCGCGCCGGAAATCTCCCTGCCCGCGGAGCAGGTCCCCGATGATGTCGCCGAAATCGACGGTCTCCTCGTACCGGAACGGCCCCCCACGCCCGAAGCCGCCGCTCCCGCCGGGCCAGCGGAACCGGTCCCCCCGGGAGGGATCCGCCTGCTGGCCGGCGCCGCCCCAGCCGGCGAAGGCCCCCTTGCGGACCGCGTCGTACTCGGCCCGCTTCTTCGCGTCGCTCAAGACCTCGTGGGCCTCGTTGATCTCCTTGAACTTCGCTTCGGCGGACCGGTTCCCCGGGTTGACGTCGGGATGGTGCTTCTTCGCCAGCCGCCGGAACGCCTTCCGGATGTCGTCCGCGGAGGCGTTCTCGGGCACGCCGAGCGACTCGTAGTAGTTCTTCCGCGGGTCCATCCGTTACGCGCCCCCGCTCATGGACGCGCCTGCCCCGGCAGCGCGTTCGACGGCTCCGCCGCCTCCGCGTCCTGTCCGGACGGCCAGCCGCATCCCCTGGGCGAAACGCGCGGATGGCGCTCTCGCTCCTCCGGGCGGCGGGGTCACTTCACCTCGACCTTGACCTGGCGCGGCTTCGCCTTTTCCTTCTTCGGCAGTTCGATGTCGAGAACGCCGTCCTTGAAGCGGGCGCTCACCTTGTCCTGATCGACCGACACCGGGAGGGCGAAGGAGCGCAGGAAGGTGCCGTACGACCGCTCGATGCGGTGGTAATTCTCCTCCTTGACCTCCTTCTCGAACTTCCGCTCTCCCCGCAGCGTCAGGATCCCGTCCTTGACCTCGACGGCGATGTCGTCCTTCCCGACCCCGGGCAGCTCGGCCCTGACGACGACGGACTGCTCCGTCTCGTAGATGTCGACGGCGGGGGTCCACATTCCCGTCCGCGCCCCCTCCTCGCGCCCGCGGCTGCGTGCCAGGGTGTCCTCGAAGAGCTGGTTCATCCGGTCCTGGATCGAAGACAGGTCCTTCAACGGGTCCCACCAACGCACGATCGCCATGTCGTCCCTCCGTCGTCGTGATGCGCGACCGGCCCCGGGCGCGGGGCCGGTCGCGTCAGTGGCTTCGCCGGCGTCACGCGGCGACCTTGATCTGCTTCGGCTTCGCCTCGGCCCTCTTCGGCAGGTGGATCTCGAGGACGCCGCCCGTCAACCGGGCGGTCACCTTGTCCTCCTCGACGGAGGCCGGCAGCGAGAAGGAGCGCAGGAAGGTCCCGTAAGACCGCTCCACGCGGTGGGAGTTCTCCTCCGTGACGTCCTTCTCGTGCTTCCGCTCGCCGCGCAGCGTGAGGACACCGCCCTTGACCTCAACGCCGACGTGCTCCTTCTCCACGCCGGGAAGCTCGGCCTTGACGACGATCTCGTCGTCGGTTTCGTAGATGTCCACCGCCGGCATCCAGCCGCCCGCCTCGATCCCTTCCTCGCGGCCGCGGCCGCGGGTCAGGAACTCCTCGAAGATCCGGTTCATCCGGTCCTGGATGCCCAACACGTCCCTGAAAGGATCCATCCAGCGTACGATTGCCATGGTGTGTCCTCCTCTCCTCCGGCCCCGTTTCGCGCGGCCGGATCGTGCGGCGCGCATCGCCCGCCGCTTCGTGCCCGGTCAGTTGACGGTCACCTTCACCTTGCGGGGCTTCGCCTGCTCCTTCTTCCCGATCCGGACCTCCAGCACGCCCTCCCTGAGGGCCGCCTGGACCTTCTCCGCGTCCGCGGAGGACGGAAGGGCGAACGAGCGGACGAAAGTCCCGTAAGACCGCTCGATCCTGTGGTAATTCTCCTCCTTTTCCTCCTTCTCGAACTTCCGCTCCCCCCTCAAGGTGAGCATGCCGTCCTTGACCTCGACGGCAATCTCGTCCCTGCCGATCCCCGGAACCTCCGCCTTGACGACGATATCGTCGCCGGACTCGTAGATGTCGACCGCGGGTGACCACATCGCGGCCGCCGGGACCGCCTCGCTTCCCCCTGCCGGCGGGAACGTCTCGTCGAACAGCTGGTTCATCCTCTCGTGGATCGCCGACAGCTCCTTGAACGGATCCACCCAACGAATGATCGCCATGGTGCCCTCCTGATCTTTCGGCCCCGTCGGGGCCGGGATGCGCGTGCCGTGACGGAACGCCTTACTTCTTCGCCGGATCCTCGTACTCCGCGTCGACCACCTCGCCCTCCTGCCCCTTGGCTTCCGCGCCTTCGGGCGGGGGCGGGGGCGGCGGCGCCGCCTGCTTGTACATCGACTCCGCGAGCTCGTGGGAGCTCCGCATCAGCTTGTCCGCCGCGGCCTTGAGGACGGACTCGTCCTCGGACTTGAGCGATTCCTTCGCCTCGGCGACCGCCGCCTCGACCTTCGACACGAGATCGGCCGCGATCTTCTCGCGGTTCTCGCGGATCGTCTTCTCCGTGTTGTAGATCAGGGAGTCGAGGTGGTTGCGCGCCTCGATCGCCGCCTTGCGCTTCCTGTCCTCGGACGCGTGCGACTCGGCCTCCTTGACCATCCGGTCGATGTCGTCCTTGCCCAGCCCCGTCGAGGCCGTGATCGTGATCTTCTGCTCCCTCTGCGTGGCCGTGTCCTTCGCGTTCACGTGGAGGATGCCGTTCGCGTCGATGTCGAAGGTGACCTCGATCTTGGGGATCCCCCGCGGCGCCGCCGGGATGCCCTCCAGGTGGAAGCGGCCCAGCGTCCGGTTGTCGCGCGCCATCTCGCGCTCGCCCTGGAGGACGTGGATCTCCACGCTCGTCTGGCCGTCCGCCGCGGTCGTGAAGTTCTCGCTCTTGC
>JBLMWX010000152.1:0-2777 GCA_050257455.1 Gemmatimonadota bacterium
GCGGCGGTCGCCCGCTACCGGGAGGCGCTGGTCGAGGCGGCGGCCGACGCGGACGACGCGGTCGCCGAGAAATATCTCGGCGGCGAGGAGATCTCCCCGGAGGCGCTCCGGAACGCCGTCCGGAAGGGGACGATCGCCAACCGGTTCTTCCCCGTCTTCGCGGGGGCGGCGCTGCGGAACAAGGGGGTCCAGCCGGCGATGGACGGGATCGTCCGGTTCCTGCCGTCGCCCGCCGAGGCGCCGCCGGCCCGCGGCATCGACCCGGGGACGGGAGCCGCCGCGGTCCGTCCCCCGTCTCCGGCGGCCCCGTTTTCCGCCCTGGTCTTCAAGGTCCTCATGGAGGAGGGGCGCCGGACGGTCTACCTCCGCGTCTACTCGGGGAAGGTCGCCGAGGGGGCGACGCTCCTCAACGCCTCCACCGGGGGCGAGGAGAAGATCGCGCGGCTCTTCCGGATCCACGCCGGGAAGAAGGAGCGGATCGAGGAGGCCCGGGCGGGCGACATCGCGGCCGCCCGGGGCGTCAAGTCCGCCCGGACAGGGGACACGCTCTGCGACCCGGGCGCGCCGATCGTCTACGAGGCGATCGACGTGCGCAAGCCGGTGGTGTCGATCGTGGTCGAGCCGCGGACGCTGCGCGACATCGACCGCCTGCGGGACGTCCTCGCGAAGATGGTCGAGGAGGACCCGACCCTCGCATGCAAGGAGGACGCCGACACGGGCCAGATCGTCCTTTCCGGGATGGGGGAGCTGCATCTCGAGATCCTCGTGGATCGGCTCTCCCGGGAGTTCGGCCTCGACGTCCGGACCGGCAAGCCGCAGGTCGTGTACCGGGAAACGGTGTCCGAGCCGTGCGCCGCCGAAACGGTCTTCGAGCGGGAGATCGCGGAGCGCACGGTGAGCGTGCGGATCGCCGTGGCGGTCCGGCCGGGCCCCCGGGGCAGCGGGGTGCGGGTCTCGGACCGGCTCCGGATGCTCGGCCTGTCCCCGGAGGTGTCGGACGGGATCGCGGAGGGGCTCCGCGAGGGAACGTTCACCGGCCTGCTCGGGTACCCGGTCGACGACGTGGAGATCGAGGTCGGGAGCGTGGAGTTCCTGTCCGGGACCGAGACGCCGCTCGCCGCCCGGGTGGCGGCCGTGAAGGGGTTCCTGGCCGCCTACGAGAAGGGGAAGCCGTACCTCCTCGAGCCGGTCATGGCGGTGGAGATCACCGTGCCCGACGAGTTCGTCGGCGGCGTCATCGGCGACATCAACGCGCGGCGCGGGCACATCACCTCGGTCGAGCGGCGGCAGGACGCGAGCATCCTGTCCGCCCAGGTGCCGCTCAAGGAGATGTTCGGGTACGTGACCTCGCTGCGCTCGCTCTCGCAGGGGCGGGGCGCATTCATGATGAAGTTCTCGCATTACGACCGGGCCTGACGGGAGGGGGGGCGGACAACCCGACGACGGCGCCGGTTCCGCCGGCCGGGGAGCCGGGCGCATTTCCGGGAGGGCGCGATGGACGATTTTCTGCTCGACGCGGCGGCCCGCGCGATCCGCGACAAGGTGCGGGCGTTCGTCAGGAACGAGGTGGACCCGGAGTACCTCCGGCGCATGGACCGTGACGAGATCCGCTACCCGCGGGAGCTGTACGAGGCGTACGCCGCGCACGGGCTGCTCGGGCTCCGCTTCCCGAAGGAGCATGGCGGCCAGGGGATGGACTGGGTGGCGGAGTGCGCCGCGATGGAGGAGATCGGCTATCTCGGCACGGCCGCCGGCTGTTCCTACGTCATGCCCTCCATCGTCGGCGAGGCGCTCGTCCGGTTCGGGACCGCGGAGCAGCTCCGGAAATATCTCCGGCCGATGCTGGAGGGACGGCTCGTCGCCGCCGAGGCGCTCACGGAGCCGCGGGGCGGGTCGGACTTCTTCGGCGCGTCGAGCCGCGCGCAGGACCGGGGAGACCACTTCGTCGTGCGCGGGATGAAGCGGTTCATCGTCGGGGCCGAGGGGGCGGACTTCTTCCTCGCGTACGTGCGGACTGCTCCCGACGAGGACGCGCCGGCGCACGCGCGCATCAGCGCGCTGCTCATCGACCGGGGACCCGGCGTGGAGGTCAAGTACCTTTACGGCCTCATGGGGACGCGCGGCGGAGGGACGGGACGGGTCACGTTCCGCGACGTCGCGGTGCCGAAGGAGAACCTCGTCGGCCCGCTGCACGGCGGGGCGCTGGTGTTCAACGCGATGATGGTCGCGGAGCGGCTGACGAGCGCGGCGCCGTGCACCGGCGGGATGAAGGCGGCGCTGGACGTCGCCGTCGCCTACGCCGACCGCCGCAAGGCGTTCGGGCGGCCGATCCGGAAGTTCCAGGCGGTGAGCTTTGCGATCGCGCGGGCGCAGACGCTCCTCGACGCCGGCCGCGCCATGGTCTACCAGGCCGCACGGGCCGCCGACGCGGGCGCGCCCAACGTCCGGCGCATCGTCTCGGAGACGAAGAAGTTCGTCACCGAGGCCGCCTGGGACGCGGTCAACATCGCGATGCAGGTGACGGGCGGGATCGGCTACACGGACGTGTTCCCGATCGAGCGCGCCGTGCGCGACATCCGGCTGGCCCAGATCTGGACCGGGACCAGCGAGATCATGAGCGCGATGATCCAGCACGACCTCTACGAGGAGTTCCGCGCGGAGCGCGGGCGTTATCGCGACGTCGAGAGGGACGCCATGCACGACGACGCGTCGGAGAAGGTGTTCGACGACGACGACATGTGGAGGGTCTACGAGGGAGAGGGCGGATGAAGACGTTC
>JBLMWX010000153.1:0-6909 GCA_050257455.1 Gemmatimonadota bacterium
CCTCCCCGTGGTGGGACGGGTGGCGGCGGGGAGTCCCGTCCTGGCCGAGGAGAACATCGAGGACCGTTGCCGCGTCGACCCGGGGCTGTTCCGCCCCCGGGCGGATTATCTCCTCAGGGTCGTGGGGGAGAGCATGCGCGACGCCGGGATCCTCGACGGGGACCTGTTGGCCGTGCACCGCACGCCGGAAGCCCGCAACGGCCAGATCGTCGTGGCGCGGCTGGGGGACGAGGTGACCGTCAAGCGCTTCCGGAGGCGCGGCCGGGAGATCCTGCTGATGCCCGAGAACCCGGAATTCTTCCCCCTGGTCGTCCACCCCGGCCGCGCGGAGCTTGCGATCGAGGGGATCGGCGTCGGGGTGCTCCGGAGGGGAGCCCCGTGAAGGAGCCCTTGCAGGCCCTCCTGGCGCGCCCGGACCTCTGGCGGGGCGGCGGGACGGAAGGGTCCCGGGGCGCCGCGGTCCTTCCCACGGGCTTCGCGGACCTGGATGCGCTTCTCCCCGGCGGCGGCTGGCCGCTCGGGGCGGTGACCGAGATTCTCATTCCCCGGGAGGGGATCGGCGAACTGCGCCTGGTCGTTCCCGCCCTGGCGGCGCAGAGCCGGCGAGGGCGGTGGATCGCCTGGATCGACCCGCCCCACGTTCCGTACGCCCCCGCCCTGGCCGGCATGGAAGTCCGGCTTTCCCGGGTCCTCCTCGTGTCGGCCGGGACGGGCCGGGACCGGCTCTGGGCGGCCGGGCAGTGCCTGCGGTCGGGCGCCTGCGGGGCGGTTCTCGCGTGGCCCGGGGAGTGCGACGACCGGAGCTTTCGCCGCCTCCAGCTTGCGGCGGGGAAGGGCGGCGCCATGGGCGTCCTTTTCAGGCCCGAGCGGGCCGGCGCCCGTCCGTCCCACGCGGCGCTTCGCCTGCGGCTCGCGCGCTCCCCCCGCGGGGCGGTCGTGGAAATCCTGAAGGGCCGGGGCGGGGCGGGGCGCAGGGCGGAACTGTCGTTCCCCGAACCGCCCGCGGAACCGGCCCCCGGGGGCGGGCGGCCTCTCGTCCTCTCCGTATGACCCGCCCATGCTCTGGCTCTGCCTTCACATGGCGTCGCTGTCCGCGGATGTCTTCGCGCGGGGGGGAACGGCCCCGGAGCCCTTCGTGGTCGTGGAAGGAGCCGGGGCGCGGCAGGTCGTCGCCGCTCCGAGCGTCGAGGCGGCGCGCGCGGGCGTTTTCCGGGGCATGACCCCGGGCGCCGCTCACGCCCTGGTGCCGGGCCTTTCCGTCTTTTCCCGGGACGAAGCGGGGGAGGCCGCGTCCCTCGCGCGCCTGGCCGCCTGGGCCGGCCGGTTCACGCCGTTCGTCAGTCTCGCCCCTCCCCGGGAAATCCTGCTCGAGGTGGCGGGAAGCCTGCAGCTGTTCGGGGGGCCGGGCGCGCTTTCCGCGAAGGTCGTCAAAGGGGTCGCCGGCCTCGGCTACGCGGCGAAGGCGGCGATGGCCCCCACGCCCCTCGGGGCGGCGTTTTTGGCCCGGGCCCGTCCCGGAACGCGGGTGACCGGGATAGAGGAGCTTGAGGGGGAGATCGCGTCCGTCCCCCTTGCGGCCCTCGACCTTGCGCCGGAGGCGCTCGCGGCGCTCCGGGCGCTGGGGCTTTCCCGCGCGGGCGACTGCCTGGATCTGCCCCGCCCGGGCCTTGTCCGCCGCTTCGGCGGGGAACTGCTGCGCTCCCTGGACCGCGCGCTGGGAACGGTCCCCGACCCGCGGGTCCCGTTCGTCCCCCCGCCCCGGTTCGAGGGCCGACTGGCGCTCCCGGCGGAGGTCGTCGCCGCGGAGCCGCTGCTTTTCGCGGCCCGGCGTCTCCTCCTCGAGCTGGAAGGATACCTCGAGGCCCGGGGAGGGGGGGCGGGGGAGATCCGGCTCGTCCTCGTTCACCGGGAAGGGCGCGCGACGCGCCTTACCGTGGGGCTCGCGTCGCCGGCCCGGGACCCCGCGCACCTCCTGGGGCTTCTGCGGGAACGGCTGGCGGCGACGCGGATCCCCGGGCCCGTTTCGGCCGTGGGGCTTTCGGTGGAAACCGTCCTGCCGCTTCCGCCCCGCAGCCGCGAGCTCTGGGACGAGCGGGCGCGGGACGCCGGGGAGGCGTGGCCGGAACTCGTGGAGCGGCTGCGGGCCCGGCTGGGCGCTGCGGCGGTGGAGGGGCTCGCGATCGCGGCGGAGCACCGGCCGGAGCGATCCTTCCTCCGGACGGGGGTTTCTCCCGGAGACGATCCGCGGGTCTCGCCCCGGTCCGGATTGCGCCCTTTCTGGCTTTTGCCCCGGCCGGCGCCGCTTGCGCGGGAAAGCGTCACGCTTCTTTCGGGCCCGGAGCGCATCGAGTCGGGCTGGTGGGACGGGAACGACGTCCGGCGGGACTACTTCGTGGCCGAGGACGCCCGCGGCTCCCGGCTCTGGGTCTTCCGGGAGCGGGACGGGGAGAGGCGATGGTACCTTCACGGGATCTTCGGCTGAACGCTCCGGGGTACGCCGAGCTCCACGCCGTCAGCAACTTCACCTTCCTCCGCGGCGCCTCGCACCCCGAGGAGCTGGTGGAGAGGGCGTGCGCGCTGGGTTACGGGGCCCTGGCCGTGACCGACGAATGTTCGCTCGCCGGGGCGGCCCGGGCCCACGTGGCGGCGCGGGGGAAGGGACTCAAGCTCATCCTCGGGAGCGAGATCCGCCTTTCGGACGGCCTTCGGCTGGTGCTCCTGGCCGCGGACCGCGACGGGTACGGGAATCTCTGCGAGCTCGTCACCCGCGGGCGCCGGGCGGCCGGCAAGGGGAGCTACCGGCTCGGCCGGTCCGACCTTCTCGCGCTCTCCGGGCTCCCCGGGTGCCTGGCGCTGCTCCTCCCGGGGCCGGACCCGGGCGAGGCCGCCGGCCGGGACGGGGCCCGCTTCCTGGCCGGGACGTTTCCCGGCCGGTGCTGGATCGCCGCGGAGCTTCTTTGCGGCCCCGACGACCGCGCGCTCCTCGAGTCGCTCCGGGTTTTAAGCCGCGACGCCGGGCTCCCGCTGGTTGCCGCGGGCGACGTGCACATGCACGCGCGGGAGCGGCGGGCGCTGCAGGACACGCTGACCGCCATCCGCCTCGGGGTCCCGGTGGCCGCGGCCGGCCACGCCCTTTTCCCCAACGGCGAGCGCCACCTGCGGACCCGGGAGCGGCTGGCCCGGATCTACCCGCCGGATCTCCTCGCGGAAACGCTCCGGATCGCCGGCCGCTGCTCCTTCTCGCCGGAGGAGCTCCGCTACGAGTATCCCGGGGAGATCGTGCCTTCCGGCGAGACCCCGGCGAGCTGGCTGCGGCGCCTGGCCGAAGACGGGATGCGCTGCCGATGGCCGGAAGGGACGCCGGAGAAGGTGCTGCGGCAGGTCGGGCACGAGCTCTCGCTCATCGCGGAGCTCGGCTACGAGCCGTATTTCCTCACCGTCCACGACATCGTCCGGTTCGCGCGGGAGCGGGGGATCCTCTGCCAGGGCCGCGGGTCGGCGGCCAACTCGGCGGTGGCCTTCTGCCTGGGGATCACCGAGGTGGACCCGTCCCGTTCGGAGATGCTCTTCGAGCGGTTCGTCTCGCGGGAGCGGAACGAGCCGCCCGACATCGACGTGGACTTCGAGCACCAGCGGCGCGAGGAGGTGATCCAGTACGTCTACGGCAAATACGGCCGCGAGCGGGCCGCCCTGGCGGCCACGGTGATCACGTACCGGCGCCGCAGCGCCGTGCGCGACGTGGGGAAGGCGCTGGGGCTCGATGCCGGCCAGGTGGACCGGATCGCCCGGCGGTTCTCGTGGGGGGACGGGGGGGCGGCGACCGGGAAGCGCCTCGCCGAGGCGGGTTTCGATCCGCGCAACCCGGTCATCGCGCGGCTCCTGGCGCTGTCCGGAGAGATCCTCGGGTTTCCCCGGCACCTCTCCCAGCACGTGGGCGGCTTCGTCATCTCCCGGGGGCCGCTGTGCCGCCTCGTGCCCGTCGAGAACGCCGCCATGCCGGAACGGACCGTGATCCAGTGGGACAAGGACGACCTCGACGCCCTGGGGCTGCTCAAGGTCGACTGCCTGGGGCTGGGGATGCTCTCGGCCATCCGCCGGGCGATCGACCTCGTCTCGAAGACGCGCGGCGACCCCCTGGAGGTGGCCGACATTCCCGCCGAGGACCCGGACGTGTACGCGATGGTCCGGCGCGCCGACACCGTGGGGGTCTTCCAGATCGAGTCGCGGGCCCAGATGGCGATGCTGCCGCGCCTTGCGCCGGCGACCTTCTACGATCTCGTCATCGAGGTGGCGATCGTCCGGCCCGGCCCGATCCAGGGCCAGATGGTCCACCCGTACCTGCGGCGGCGGCAGGGGATCGAGCCCGTGACGTACCCGAGCTCCGCGGTGCGCGAGGTGCTGGAGCGGACGCTCGGGGTGCCCATCTTCCAGGAGCAGGTGATGAAGCTCGCGATGGTCGCCGCCGGGTTCTCCCCCGGGGAGGCGGACCGGCTCCGCCGGGCGATGGCGGCCTGGCGCCGCAAGGGCGGGCTGGAACCGTTCGAGGCGCGCCTCGTCGAAGGAATGCGGGAGCGCGGCTACCCGGAGGAGTTCGCCCGGCAGATTTACCGGCAGATCCTGGGCTTCGGCGAGTACGGCTTTCCCGAGTCGCACGCGGCGAGCTTCGCCCTGCTCGTGTACGTGTCGGCGTGGCTCAAGTGCCGCGAGCCCGCGGCGTTCACCTGCGCGCTCCTGAACAGCCAGCCGATGGGGTTCTACGCCCCGTCCCAGCTCGTGCAGGACGCGAGGCGCCACGGCGTGGAGGTCCGTCCGGTGGACGCGTGCGCCAGCGTTTGGGAGTGCACGCTGGAGACGCCGGTGGCGCACGGGCCGGCGGGCTCTTCGGCGGCGGCCCGCGGCCGCGGCGCGCCGGGAACGGTGCCCGGCTCCGCGGACCCGGGGGCGGCGAAAACCGGGTGGGCCCGCCTGCCGCAGCCCGCGATCCGCCTGGGCCTGTCGATGGTCAAGGGTCTGAGCCGGGCGGGCGCGGACCGGCTCGTGAACGCGAGAGGGGAGAGGCCCTTCGCCGGCGTGGAGGAGATGGCCCTTCGCGCCGTCCTCTCCCGTCGAGATCTTGAATCCCTGGCCGCGGCCGGGGCCCTGCAACGCCTGTCGGGGCATCGCCGCTCGGCGCGCTGGGAGGTGCTGGGGACCGATGCGGAGCCCCTGCCGCTCCTGCGGGGCGTCCCGACCCCCGAGCGGACTCCGGAACTGCCCCGTCCCACGGAAGGGGAGGACCTCGAGGAGGATTACGCCGCCCTCGGGCTTTCGCTGGGGCGCCATCCCGTGGCGCTCCTGCGGGAACGGCTGGCCGGGCGCGGGATCCTCTCCGCGGCGCAGCTGAACGCGCTTGGACACGGCCGGCCGGCGCGGGCCGCGGGGCTCGTCATCACCCGCCAGAAGCCGGGGACAGCCGCGGGGACGGCCTTCGTCACGCTGGAGGACGAGACGGGCACGGTCAACGTGGTGGTCTGGCGGAACATCGCCGAGGGGCAGCGCAGGGAGTTCCTGGGCGCGCGCCTGTTGGCCGTGTCGGGGCGGGTGCAGCGGGAGGGCGCCGTCGTCCATCTGGTCGCGCGACGGCTCGCGGACCTGAGCCCCCTGCTGGGCCGCCTGCCGGCGCGGTCGCGCGACTTCCGCTGAACGGGGTGAATTCTCTTCGCGGCCGACCCGGCGGCGGGCTTTAAGTCCCTCCGGGACGCGCGCCTCCGATCGCGGCTTCGCGCTCGCCCCGCTGCGATTCCTGGACGGCGTAAGCTGCCGGTGGATGTTCGGGGGCTGCCGGGGAACGCGACCCGCGCCGAATCGGGGATTGGGCGGGCCTTCGCGGCGATGGGTCCGGCGGTCGGCGGATCCGTTACCCGCTCGCCCGATCGAGATCCGCGATCTCGGAGGGATCGAGCGCGAGCTCCGTCGCCTTCAGCAATTCGTTCAGCTGCGCGACACTCGTCGCGCTCGCGATCGGCGCCGTGATGCCGGGGCGCGCCATCGTCCAGGCGAGGGCGATCGCGGCGGGCGCCACGCCATGTCTGCGGGCGACGCGCTGCAGCGCGTCAAGGATCCGGAATCCGCGCTCGTTCAGGTATTTCCTGACGGATTCCCCGCGCGCCCGGCCCGAAAGGTCCGCCTCCGACCGGTACTTGCCGGTCAGGAAGCCGGCGGCGAGCGGGAAGTAGGGGATCACGCCCAGACCGTTCTCCCGGCAGACCGCCTCGAGCTCCGCCTCGTACCCGGCGCGGTCGTAGAGGTTGTACTCCGGCTGGAGCGTCGCGTAGGGCGGATACCCCTGGGCCGCGGCCGCCCGCAACGCCTGCGACAGGCGCGCCGCGCCGTAGTTCGATGCGCCGATCGCCCTGACCTTCCCGTCCCGGACAAGCCGGGCAAACGCCTCCAGCGTCTCGTCCAGCGGCGTCTCCGGATCGTCGGCATGGGCCTGGTAGAGGTCGATGCGGTCCGTCTGGAGCCGCGACAGCGACTCCTCCGCGGCGCGGAGGATGTACGCTTTCGACAGCCCTTTCCGGCCCGGGCCCATCTCCATCCCGACCTTCGTCGCGACGAGAACCTTCTCCCGGTTCCCGCCGCGCCTCATCCATCTGCCGAGGACGGTCTCGGACTCGCCCCCCTTGTGACCCGGGATCCACACGGAATAAATGTCCGCGGTGTCGACCAGGTTGCCGCCCGCGGCCGCAAACGCGTCCAGCAGCCGGAACGAGGTCGCCTCGTCGGCGGTCCAGCCGAAGACATTGCCGCCGAGCGCCAGCGGCGCGACGGAAAGCCCGGTCCCTCCCAAGGCCCGTCTCTTCATGGCATCCTCCGAACATTCCGATGCCCCGGCGTCGGCGACGTTTCGTCTCGGTGATCGTCGCGGAC
>JBLMWX010000154.1:0-6587 GCA_050257455.1 Gemmatimonadota bacterium
GCTATTTCGGGGGGTACTGCTGCTTCAACGACGTCGCGCTCTGCGTCGTCAATCTCCGGGAGAAGTGCGGACTGAGACGATTCGCCATCCTCGACACGGACGCGCACCACGGGGACGGCACTCGCGATCTGTTCTCGGGGGATGCCGACATCCTCCACGTTTGCCTCTGCGGCGTCGATTACGAGTCGCCGGACGGCACGAAAGTGGACGTGGCTTGTCCGGCACCCTGGCAGGACCGCCCGGGAGGCCCGTCCATGAACGAGCGGTATTTCGAGCTCGTGGGGCGCCAGTTCCCCGACCGGGTGCGCAGGTTCGCGCCCGACCTGATCTTCTGGTACTTCGGATTCGACACCCACCAGGGCGACTACGGCGACATCGGGCTCACGGGGCCCTGCTACTGGAAGATCGCCGGGCTGGTGCGGGAGCTCGCGGGCGAGGTGTGCGGCGGGCGTCTCGAAGTCGTCCTGGGCGGCGGGTCCCACACGCAGCTCGCCACGTACCTGATCCCGCCGGTCATCGAGAGGCTGGCGGGACTGCGATGAGCGCCGCCGCGATCCCCGCCGCCGGGCCGGTCGCGGCGTACCGGCGCGATTGGCTCCCGGAGCTGGGCGCGCTCCTCGCGCTTGCCGTCGCCGCAACGGTCGTCTTCGCCGTCTCGGATCTCGACATCGCAGCCGCCCGGGCGTTCTATCGCCCCGGACGCGGCGACCCGTGGCCCGTCGCAGGCCAGCCGCTGTGGCTCCTGTTCTACAAGTCCGCCCCCTGGGTGACCGGCTCGCTCGCCGCGGCCGGTGTCGGCCTGCTCGTCGCGGGAACGGTCCGCCCGGCGGGCCGCCGCAGGCTTCACGGCGCATTCATCCTGCTTTGCGTCATCGTCGGGCCGGGGCTGATCGTGAACGGGATCCTGAAGGACCATTGGGGGCGTCCGCGTCCCCGCCAGATCGTCGAGTTCGGAGGCCGGTTTCCGTACGCGCCGCCGCTGTCGCCGGCCCCCGCCCGCGGCAAGTCGTTCCCCTGCGGCCACTGCTCGGTCGGCTACCTCTACGCCGCCGGGTGGTGGCTGTGGCGCAGGCGCCGGCCGCGACGGGCCGCCGCGTCGCTCACGGCGGGCCTGGTTCTCGGCACGCTCCTGGGCATCGGCCGCATGGCCGCCGGCGCGCATTTCCTGTCCGACGTCGTCTGGTCCGGACTGATCGCCCTGGGCACGGCCCACGCGCTCTACTACCACGCCTTGAGGATCCCGGCGCGCGAGGATTCCCGGGCGGACATCTACCCGCTGATCGAGGGCCGCCCGCGCGCGCGGGCGGCCGCGATCGCCGCCGCGGTCGTCCTCGGCCTCGCGATCGCGGCCGGCGGCCTGTTCGCCACGCCGCACCGGACGGATCTCGCCGCGCGCATCCGGCCGGCAGACCTTCCGACATCCCCCGAGGAGATCGACGTGCGGGTGGACACGCTGGACGTCGAGATCCGGCTGGTCGCGGACCCTTCGGGGGAGATCGGGTTCGACGGCTCCGTCCAGGGATTCGGGCTGCCGACGAGCGAGATCCTGGCGCGGTGGACGTTCGACAGGCATCCCGTTCCGACGCTCCGTTACCGGGTCGCGGAAACGGGCTGGTTCCCGGATATCGACGGCGTCCTCCGGATCCGCATTCCGGTCCGCGGACTTCGCCGGATCACGGTGCGCGCCGCCCGGGGCGACATCGACGTCACGGACGCGACGGGAACCGCCGCCGGGGCCCGCTTGCCGATCCTGGATCTCCGGACCGGGAACGGCCGCGTCCGCCGCGCCGTCGCCGGTCGTCCCGCCTCCGTTCCCGGGACATGAGGTCAGGCCGCGGCCGCCCGTCCGGCGGCCTCTCCCCGTACACCCTCGTGGAACCGTTCATCGAGCACCTCGGCGAGCGCGGCCGCTTCTGGCTCCGGAAGCCGCGGGCGATCGGGAACCGCCTCGTCCTCGCCCGTGACGGATCTCCGGTTCCGGGATCCGCCGGGGACAGGGCGGTCGTTCGCCTCGCCGTCGGATCCGCGTTCGGCACCGGGGGGCACGGAACGACGGAGGGGTGCCTTCTCGCGCTCGAAAAGGCCGTCCGGGGCGGCGAGACCGTCCTGGACGTCGGGACCGGGACGGGGATACTCGCCATCGCCGCGCGAAAGCTCGGGGCGGGCCGCGTCATCGCGATCGACATCGACCGGGCAGCGTGCGCCGAGGCGCGGCGGAACGTCGCCGCGAGCGGAATCGGGGCCGGGATCGGCGTGATCGCGGGCGGAATCCCCTCGGTCCGCGGGATCTTCGACGTCGTCGTCGCCAATCTCAGGACGCCGCTGCTCGTCGATCTCGCGGACGAGGTCGCCGCGAGGCTCGCCGAGCGCGGCACCGCGATCCTGTCGGGGATTCTCGAGCGGGAGCTGCACGCCTTCCTGCCCTGCCTCGAAAGCCGCGGCCTCGAGTGCCTGGAGCTGAAACGGATCCGGGGATGGATGACCGTCGTCTGCGCCCGGTGGGACGCGGAACGCCGGTCCCGGTTCCGGGGGTGATCGCGCCACGGGGAACCCGTCGATGCCTCGCGCCGCGGGGGAACGGCGTCAAGGCCGTCCCCCCGCGAGCAACGCGTCGATCCGGGCGAGCGCCGAGAGCGCGCCGTCGGGGATCTCGACGTGCGGGGGGTCGATCCACGGCTCCCGGGGGTTGACCCGGACGACCGTCACGCCCCGGCGGCGCCCCAGGCGCTCGCTCAGGGCCCTCATGGTCGGAATCGCCGTGCCGGCCCCCATCTCCACGACCGCCGTCGGGCGCTCCCCGTTCTCCCCGAGAAAGGCCTCGAAGCCGCCCTCCTGCGCGTCCGTGCGGCCGCTCAACCACGAATCATCGCCGAACATGAGGATGTTGGGCCGCGCCACGCCGCCGCATCGCCCGCACCGGGGAATGCGCAACGCCCGCATGGTCTCATGATCGACGGGGATCTCCTCGCGATTGGGCCAGATGGCCCCGGAGCACGGTGCCAGGCATTGCAGGTGGTGGATGGAACCATGGACCTCCAGGATTTCGTCTTCGGCGAATCCGGCCTTCTGGAATTGCCCGTCCACGTTCGACGTCGCGACGAAATGCGACAGTCCGAATCGGGCGATCCATCGGCGCAGGATCCGGAACCCTTCGTGGGGCTCCGTCGCCCGGTAAAGGTTGGTCCTGTGGCCGTAAAACCCCCAGCCGAACGCGGGATCGTCCTGGAAATGCGCCGGGTTTGCCGCGCCGACAAAGGAGATCCCGAGCCGCTCGTACATCGGGTAGGCGTTCCAGAAACCGCGCTCCCCGCGAAAATCGGGCAGGCCCGAGTCGACGCCCATGCCCGCCCCGGCGACGATCACCAGGACCTGCGCCGTTGCGATCGCCTCGGCCCCCCTGCGGACCGCATCCGCCGGGTCCATCGGTCTCCTCCGCGGGCCGCGCGAGAAGCGCGCTATTCGATCACGGCGCCCGTGGCGCGGATGGCCAGCACGCTGTCCCCTCCGGCGGCCGGCCCCTCCTCGGGACACGGGGCCATCATTTCGACCGCTCCCTGGACCGTGGCCCGGCGACCCTTGGCGGATGCGGGAAAGACGATGACGCCGTCTTCCACCTTGACCCGGATGGCCTGGCCGGGCCTCTCGCCCGCGAGGTCCATCCAGCATCCGCGATGCGGGCAGACATCGACCACCCTCCCCGTCACCTTCACCGTCCGGCCGACCCACGCTCCGGGTTCCGCGAGGATGTCGGAGACCGACGAGGACCTCTCGAGGGTGACGCCGCCGCCGAACTCGGTCCCGGCCATCGCGAGGGAACACAGCGCGACGAACGCGACCGCGACGGGAAACATGGCGGGAAACGTGATGCGCTTCATGCGGTGCCTCCATGTGCGCCGGCGCTTCGGGCGCCGGCGCGGTCCCCTGTCCGGGGCGTCCATATCACAGATATATAGATTGCGCGGCCGTTTTTTGAAAGTGAAACTACGATCGTCTTCGCGGAAGGGCGAAACGCGTCGCCGACGGCGCGCGCCCGCGCCGGAGCCGATCGGCGGCTCGCAAGCCGGCGACGTCCGCTCCGGGGCCTCCGTCCCCCCGGAGAGGGCCGCAACCCGAGGCGGAACCCGGCCGGATCAGAACCGGTCGCCGATGATGATTGCGTGGTTCTGCCCGACGCCGTCGAAGCTCCTCCGCGCCAGGCGCAGCAGGCCGAGCAGCCGCTCGCCCCGGTCCGCCTTTCGCCGCTCGAGCAGCATCCCGACCTCCTCCTTCTCCATCGTGTCCTCGTCCAGCCGATAGACGACGACCGAATCGATCGGCTTGCCCTCCGCGTCCGAAAGGATCGCGTTCCGGGCGCACACGTTCGGGTGCTCCGCGGCAAGGTAGTCGCAGAGCCGGACGTGGACGATGACCTGCGAAGCGCCCACGATGAACGAGATCTCCTGGTAGTCCATCAGTTCATGCGCCACGAGGACCTGGATCCCGTAGGTCCGTCCGAAGATCGGGATGAACCCGTTTTCGCCGGGAGGCAACAGCGGCTTGTAGTCGGGCTCCGAGGCCGGCCGGACCTCCCCGGCCCCCATGTAGCGGCGCAGTTTTTCGAGATTGACCTGCTTGGTCGACGGAATGACCGCCATGCAGACCCGGCCGTCGATGACCAGCGGCACGGATTTGGCGAGACACTCGCGGACCACGCCGAGCGAGCCTTCCGCCTCCTCGACGTGAAGGCCGTCGGCACCCGTTTCGATCATGTAGCCGTTATGGATCTTGGTCTCGAGGAACCGGGAGATCTCCAGGCTGTCGTTCATCGGCGTCCTCCTTCCGCGAATCGCGGCGTCTCGACGGGTTCTCCTGACCTCCTAATAATCCATATTCACGGGGTCCTGTGACGTTTTAGAACGATCGGGGACAGGCGGCCGGCTCCAACGGGCGCCCGTCCAATAGTGTATACAGTATACACAAAAACGGCCGCGCGTGAATAGCAACTTCTTTTTCCGTGGCCGCCCCCGCCCTCCCCGGGTTTTCGGCGCTTGCGGCGGCCGCCGGTGGGCCCCGGCACCTTCCCGGCCCGCGGCAACCGGAATATACTGATATTGGAGTGGCGCGGCGGGGCACACGGACCCCGGGGCCATGCGGACGGCGGGAGGGAGGAAACCGGCCCCCCGGCCCTACCCCGCGCGGGCGCGGGAGCGCCCCGGGCGGGGTGAAGACGCAGGCAAGCCGCGACGCCGGTGCGAGACCGGCCGCCACTTCATTTTTTTGTCCCCGCCGGAGGGACGCCCATGAAGGCCCTGATCCTGGACGGCAGCCCCGAGGGCGACGGCCTCACGCCGGTCGCGGTCGCCGGGATGGCGTCCGCGCTGGTCGCCCGCGCCGCGGCCGTCGACCGCGTGGTCCTCCGCGACCGCGACGTCGCGCCGTGCGCCGGCTGCTTCGGCTGCTGGACGAAGACGCCTGGGGAATGCGTCGTCCGCGACGACGCGCGCGACATCCTGCGCGCCTACGTTCGATCGGACGCCGTCGTCTATGCGACGCCGGTGACGTTCGGCGGCTACTCGTCGGACCTCAAGAAGTTCCTCGACCGGCTCATCCCCGTGCTGGACCCGCGCTTCGCCGTCGTGGGCGGCGAGGTCCATCACCGCCTGCGGTACCGGCGATACCCGACGATGATCGGCCTCGGGACGCTCCCGGCCCCCGACCCGGAGGCCGAGGGGCTGTTTGCGCGCCTGGTGTCCCGCAACGGACTGAATGTCCACCAGGCCGCCGGGTCGGCCGTGCTCGTCGGCGTCGCGGACCCCGGCGCGGCCCGGCGCCTCGTCGAGCCGTTGCTCGACCGGGTGCAGGCGCGATCGTGATCGCGCTCCTGGTCATCGGCAGCCCGAAGGGACGCGGCTCGGCGTCGTTCCTGCTGGCGGAACGATTCGCGGAGTGTCTGCGCCGGCGCGGCGTCGCCGCGACCCACGGGTTCGTCCACACGGCGCTCCGCTCCCGGGAGGAGACCACGCGGCTGCTCGACGCCGTGGATGCCGCCGACTGCCTCGTTCTCGCTTTTCCGCTCTATGTCGACTCGCTCCCGGCGCCGCTCATTCGCTTCATGGAAGCCGTCGCCGCGCGGCGCGGCGCGTCCGCCGTCCCGTCGGGGACGCCCCGCGTCGCAGCCGTCATCCAGTGCGGGTTCCCCGAAGCGCACCAGTGCGACGTGGCCATCGGGATCTGCCGACTGTTCGCCGAGCGGACGCGAATGCGCTGGGCCGGCGCGCTTGCGATGGGGATGGGCGGGCAGCTCGCCGGCGGAATCGAGAAGCTCCCCGGCGGAGGAAGACACGTCCTCCGGGCGCTCGACATGGCGGCGGACTCGGTCGCGGAAGGCGACGACGTCCCTGCCGCCGCAGCGGCACTCTTTGCCAGACCGCTCGTGCCGCGCTGGATGTATACGCTGATCGGGAACCTCGGCTGGCGGATCCAGATCAGGAAGAACAGGGCGCGGCGGCCGATCGGGTTCCGGCCTTACGAGCAGGAGTAGGCCGCCGCCTCCGGGGGAGACGTGTTCGGAACCGTCCTTCTTCTCGTTGCGACCCTGATGCACGTCT
>JBLMWX010000155.1:0-3521 GCA_050257455.1 Gemmatimonadota bacterium
CGTTCGTGCGCCTGGCGGCGGGCCGCGTGACGCCCCGGGAGCCGTGGGGCCGGCCGTGCGAGCGGCTGCGCGGCGGCGCGGCGGCGGGCGTGCTGTGCGGCGGCTGCCTCTCCGTCCTCACGGCGCTGCTCGGGACGCCGTACGAGCCGGACCTGCGCGGGGCGCTCCTGTTCCTCGAGGACGTCAAGGAGAATGCGTACCGCCTCGACCGGATGCTGACGCAGTGGATCCAGTCGGGACGGCTCTCGCGGATCGCGGGGATCGTCGCCGGCCGGATCGCCCCCGTCGCGGGCGAGACGGAGGACGACGTGCGGCGGGCGTTCGCGGACGCCGGGAGGCGGCTGTCCGTCCCCGTCTGGTACGGCTTCCCGGCGGGCCACGGCGCGATGAACTTCGCGCTCCCCTTCGGGGTGCGGGCGCGGATCGACGCGCGGGGACGGCTCTTCCTCCCCGAGTCCCCGGTGGCGCCTTGAAGATGCCCGGGAGCGCGGGAAGGGGCACGAAGGCGTTCGCGAAGGCGGCCGGGCTCCTCGAGCGCGGCGCACGGGACAGGGCGTACGCCGCCGCCGTGCTGCTGGCCGCCCGGGGCGGCGACGTGGCCTTCCACGCGGCGGCGGGAGAGGCGCATCCCGCCTCCATCTTCGACGTCGCGTCGCTCACCAAGCCGCTCGTCGCGGCGCTCTTCTTCGTCCTGGTCCAGCAGGGGAAGCTCTCGCCGGGCGGCCGGCTCGCCGACGTCCTGCCGGTCTCGTCGCCGGACCCGGCGTTCCGCGACGTCCGTTTCGCGCACCTGCTGGCGCACACTTCGGGGCTTCCGGCGTGGCGCGCGCTCCACGAGGAGATCCGGGAGGCCGAGGAGAAGGAGGGGGTGCGCCTGTCCGGCCGGGCGGAGGGGCACGACCGGGCCGTCGCCGCCGTCCTCGCCATGCCGCTGTCGTCCGCGCCGGGGACGCGGTGCGTCTACAGCGACCTCGGCTACATCCTGCTCGGGCGGGCGGTCGAGGCGGCGGCGTTCACCTCCCTCGACCGGCTGCTGCGCCGGGAGATCTGCGGGCCCTTGAGGATGACCGACACCGGCTACCTGCCGCTCGCCGCCATGAGCGAGTGCGAGACGGGCCGGCTGATCTCCACGGGCCGCTCGGAGGCGAGGGGACGCGAAAAGGTGGGCGAGGTCGACGATGAGAACGCGGCGGCGATGGGCGGCGTGGCGGGCCACGCCGGGGTCTTCTCGACCGCGTACGACCTGTTCCTCTTCGCCCGCGAGATCCTCAAGGCCCGCCGCGGGGAGGGGGGCGTGCTGGCGCGCCCCTCCGCGGTCGCGATGACGACGCGGGCCCCGGAGCCGCCCGGGTGCGAAAGAACGCCGGGGTTCGACACGCCGTCCGCCGGCTCGCAGGCCGGGCGGCATTTCCCGGAGGGGTCGTTCGGGCACCTCGGATTCACCGGCTGCTCGCTCTGGGTCGACCCGGGCCGGGAGGCGACCGTGGTGCTGCTGTCCAACAGGGTTTATTTCGGCGAACAAAACGACGGTTTGAAATCGCTGAGGCCGCTCATCCACGACGCGGTCATGGAGGAGCTCGCCCCTTGACGAAAAACGTTCACCTGATCGCCGCGTGCGGGGTGGGGATGGCGTCCCTCGCCGGGATGCTGAAGGAGATCGGCTGCCGCGTCACCGGCTCCGACGCCAACGTCTATCCGCCGATGAGCACCCAGCTGGAAACGCTCGGGATCCGGCTTTCCTCGCCGTACGCCGCCGCGAACATCCCCGAGGACGCCGGCCTCGTCATCGTCGGGAACGCCGTCTCCCGCGACAACCCGGAGTGCGTGGAGGCGGTTCGCCGCGGGCTGCCCACGCTGTCGATGCCCCGGGCGGTGGCGGACTATTTCATCCGGGGAAAGGAGTCGGTCGTCATCGCCGGAACGCACGGGAAGACGACCACGACGTCGCTTGCGGCGTGGGCGCTGTTCGCCCTGGGCGAGGACCCGTCGTTCCTCGTGGGCGGCGTCCCGACGAACTTCCCCGTGAGCTACCGGGTGGGCGGCGGGCGCCACTTCGTCGTCGAGGGGGACGAGTACGACACCGCCTACTTCGACAAGGGGCCGAAATTCCTCCACTATCTGCCGAAGGTCGTGGTTCTCACGAGCATCGAGTTCGACCACGCCGACATCTACCGGGACCTCGCGCACCTCAAGGAATCGTTCCGCAGGCTCGTCGCGATCATCCCGCCCGACGGGCTCCTGGTCGCGTGCGCCGACTACCCGGACGTGCTCGACGTGGCGTCCCTGGCCCGCTGTCCCGTCATCCTCTACGCGCGGGAGGGCGTGGCGCGGGACAGGGCCGCGGCGCCGGCGGGAGGGGAGACGTGGGGGGTCCGGATGCTCGGCGAGAACGGCGGGTTCACCCGGTTCCGGATGGAGAACGGCGCCGAGGCACATGAATACGCCCTCCGGCTCCCGGGGGCGCACAACGCGGCGAACGCCGCGTCCGTGGCGATCGTCCTCCGCCATTACGGGTTCACGCCGGCGCGGATCGCGGACGCGTTCACGGGATTCTCGGGCGTGCGCCGCCGGCAGGAGGTGGTGGGGGAGTTCGGCGGGGTCCTCGTCGTCGACGATTTCGCGCACCACCCGACGGCGGTGCGGGAGACGATCGGCGCGGGCGCGGGCGCGGGCTGGGCGGCCGCGGGCACGGCCCAAGCAACGACGGCCAGGATCGACCAGAGCTTCGGATGTCTCACGTGGATGCGCTCCTCTTCTCGGCGTCGGCCACGACGGGCGTCCGCACTCCGAACAAGATCCGGCTGAAAAAGCGGACCAGCCGGCTGTGCCCGAGCCCGTCCATGAAGGTGTAGACGACGGGCACGACCACCAGCGTGAGCGCGGTCGAGGTCAAGAGCCCGCCGATCACGCACACGGCCATCGGGGCCCGCGTCTCGCCGCCCTCCGAGAGCGCGAGGGCGACCGGGATCATCCCGAAGATCATCGCGGCGGTCGTCATCAAGATGGGACGCAGGCGGATTTCTCCCGCTTTCGCCAGTGCCTCGAACAGCTCTTCCCCGTTCTTGCGGAGCTGATTGGTGAAATCCACCAGCAAGATGGCGTTCTTCGTGACCAACCCCATCAGCATGATCACGCCGATCATCGAGAAGATGTTCAGCGTCATGCCGCTGATGAAGAGCCCGCCGAACGCGCCCACCAGCGAGAGCGGAAGCGAAAGCATGATGGTGATGGGCTGCACGAAGCTGTCGAACTGAGCGGCGAGAATCATGTAGACCATGATGATCGCGAGAATGAGCGCGAGACCCATGTAGCCGAAGGACTCGCCCATGATGTCCGCCATGCCGGCGTAGTCCGTCGTCAGGTTCGACGGGACCACGCGCTTGGCGATCTCGTCGACCTTCTTCTTCGCCTCGCCGAGCGGGAGGTTCTGGGTGTTTGCCAGGACGGTGATTTGCCGCTGGCGCGCCTGCCGCTCGATCTGGCTGGGCCCTTCGCCGCGTTTGATGTGGACCACGTTGGCC
>JBLMWX010000156.1:0-17040 GCA_050257455.1 Gemmatimonadota bacterium
GTCGGATACCTCGTCGGCGACGCTATCTTTATCCCGCCGAAGCCCACGACGCCGGGTGCTTCCCGCGACTGGACTGGAATGTAGGTTTCAACGAATCAGTGGTTTTGCTCCAGGGAAGTCCTTGTGAAGTTGGTGGCAACGCGTCTATTCGAGCTTTCGGTGACGGAGGTACGGACGGTGAGCCATTTCCGGGCCGCGGTATCGCTTGCGCTCGTTGCGACAATTTCTTTGTTGTCTGAATCCGCGATTTCTGGTGCGTTCGCGGAACAGGCGGAACAGGAACCTGCACAGCGACTCCAAGCTCAAGAGGTGCAAAGACGGCAAACCGGTATCGCGAGCGCGATGGATAACGGTGCGGCGCCGGCGGCCCAGAAGACAAGTACACTCCCTGCGAAGGCCCTCATCTCCGGAGTGCCGTTCATAAGCTGGAAAGACGCAGCAAAGCTCAAGTACGGAGAGAAGGAGATCCTCAATCCTTCATGGGCGGCCAGCTACGGAATGGTCTTGGAATATTGGGGCGGAAGCCGGACGATGCTCGAGAGCTCTGAGCAAATTGCAATGTCCGGGTTTGAAATCGTCTCGAGCAGAGAGTCCGGCAAGGCGTGGGGTGTTGATGATCTAAAGGGTTCTGTTGCCCGGGGCATTCCCGTGATGGTCACGTTGCCGGTGACGCCGGATGCCCATCCTCTCTACCTGACATTTGAGATGATGATCGTGTTCGGACAAGTCAAGAACGTGGATCTCAAGGATCAAGGCAGACCGCGTTCCAATGCCCTGGGGCGGATGGTATCGCTGGAAGATCTGACGAATATCAAGGAGCAGGCGAAGATGAATCCCGCCCTCGAAAGCACGATCATGGCAGGGCGACTGGTCATCGGGTACGACGACAGCAGGAAGAGCTTCATTGTGCATGACCCTTCTTTCGGGCCTGCGTTCGAGATACGGTACGAGGATTTTGAAAAGATGTGGGCGTTGACGGATGGAAGTTACCTCGTTGTCTCTCCAAAGGACTTCCCGGAACGAACGCCTGCAACGCTCGCCGGAACCGCTTACCGCCCCCGGGCTTCCGACGAACAAGCGGCGATGCATTTCGTATACGGGTACGCGTTGGATTGCATCGGCCGCCTCGCAGCGAGTGCGAAGCACTTTGAGCAAGGCTTGGCGATACCCGGTGTGAGCAAGGGATATCAGTTTCTGTTTCAGTTCGAAATGGCACTGAATCGCGCAGAACAAGGTGACTTTGCAGGGGCGGTGGCGGCAGCGGAAAAGGCGACTGAGGTCTTGCCCGAGCACCCGGCCGCGTGGGCTTTCTTGTCGCAGGCATACATGGTTTATCCCGAAGGAGGCGATCGAGAGAGGGCGAGAAAAGCCGAGAAGAACGCAAAAGCAATGGGGGAAGACAAACGAGCACGGAAGGTTGTTGCCACCACGATTCCCGCAGATTTCTTTGTTACGTATCTCGGGCCGATTCGTGGGTGGGGTGGGGAAGCCATTACGAATTGACCTGTGCCGGATCGAAATTAAGGATCCGGCGGGTTGAGCATCGGGGATTTGTCGCGCGGATCGACCACCTCCGGTTCAATCGGTTTCTCGACATCTCCAAGACCTGCATTGCGATTGAATCACCCATCGGGCAAAACAAACGACACATTGAGCTGCTTGAGAAATTGCTGGAGCTCACCGGCATCCTGCCCACCAGGATTGGAATCCCGATTGCCCCGGTGTTTCTTAACTACGTCCAGGTAGCGCCGAATAGTCTGGTCGACCGGCCTCCAGCGTCGAAGTGCGACAGCAGCATGGTTCTCAAGGCAGACGCCCTGGTCGCCTCGTCGTGTGGGCCAGGAGGAGGGAGACAGGTCGATAGCGCCTCCCTTCGGTTCGTCATTGGTCCGTCGTTCTCGCGAGTGCATTCCGCTCAGCGCACGGTGATGCGAAAGACGCGGCGAAAGCCGCTTACGGAGCCCGCAGAACAAAGTGTCGTCCCGGGCCCGACTCCCTGGAATCCCAAGCCGCCGGATCCGTCCGAGACGTCGACCGGGATGGCGACCTTGGGGTTGTCGCAAATGGGGGCGATCGCCGGGCATCGGATCAGCCCGGATGCGCAGACGTCGAAGGTTCCTCCTACCTTGAGTTCGACCGGGTAAGGCTCATCCTGCGCGCGGGCTTGGCCGAGGATGACAAGAGTGCAAATGACAATTGCGATGCCCGTCACAACCGAACGTGTCCGCATGTGACACCTCGCGCGCACAGAATAGTTTTTCAGAGTAACGCCTGGGGACGGAGCGGGGCAACCGCCGTGCTTGGACCCGGGTACGCTCGATACCGCCAGGTGAACGGCGGCCGCGTGCTGCGGGGAGCCCGCTCTTCATCGGCATCGAAATGCGACTCGCATTCCATTGAAATCGACCGTTCGGGTTTTCGGGCGATGTCACGGAGTCGGTCAATTCTTCCGGGGAAGTGCGTTCCGCGCCGCCCCGGGGCACGCCGCGCGAATTCCAGGAACCCCGTCTTCCGGGGTGTCCAGGTCCGGCGGCGGGTCACCCTCGCCCCGGTCACGACGTCCCGCCGACCGCCACTTTCACGACGACCTTGTGGATTTCGGCCGCCGAGAGGCGCGGCAGGTGGGCGTCCTCCGGGAAGAAGACGGCGAAGGCGCCGGCGTGGACGGCGATCCACGCCTCGGGGTCGTCCTCGAAGTAGCGGATGTCCTTTTCGGCGTCGAGCGGGCCCGCCGGGCGCCGGCACGCCGATACGGGCTTCCAGCCCATCATGTCGACTCCGGACACGATGTACTGGACGTCGATGTACCTGGCGTGGCACTCGAGCCGGGCCTCGCGCCGGCCGCGCCCGGGCTCCTTGGTCACGATGGCGAAAAGGCGGTCTCCCTCGATCGGGATACGTCCGGGAGCGAGAGTCTTCGGATCCGTCCGGGACAGGAACTCGAATGCCCTGCGGAATCCGTCGTGGACGCCGTGGTAGCGGCCGCTGTTGGCGAGCGTGTCCAGGATCATTGCCTTCTCCCGCGAGACAGGATTTTCGATGGTGACGGCTGTCCCCGCGCCGCACGCAATGGCACCGGGCCGGAACAGTCGGTTGCTACAGGTCGATCACCATCCCCTCGGCGATCGCCAGGCATTCGGCGTTGCTGCCGCCGCGGCGAATCCGTTCCCTGCAGAGCTCCACCCGGCGGTCGAGGTCGTCGTCCGCGCGGCCCGGGTCGTGGTGGAAGATGCCGAGGCGGCGCACTCCCGCTTCGATCGCCAGGTCGGCGGCGTCGGCGAACGTGGAGTGCCCCCAGCCGCGGGTCACCTCGTATTCCTCCTCGGTGTACTGGGCGTCGTGGACGAGCAGGTCCGTGCCCCGGCAGAAATCCGCGTACCGTCCCCTGTCCAGGCCTCCTTCGTGCCGGAAACCGAGCTCGTTGTCGGTCAGGAATACGAAGGTCTTTCCCGGCTCGATGAACTTGTACCCGTATCCGCCGTTGGGATGGCTGAGCGCGATGGGGCAGATCTCGAGGCCGTCCAGGCGACAGTGGCCGGGCTCCCCGTGGGGACGTTCGCAGCGGAAATCGAATTTCGCCCGCAGGAGCCTGAAGTCCACCGGGAAGTACGGCGCCTTCATCTGGTCGGTGAGGCAGCCTTTCAGAAGTTCCTGCGCGTGCGGGCCGCTGCACATGGTGATGGACGTCTTGGCGGAATACGCGGGCTGGAAAAACGGAAAGCCGGCCAGGTGGTCCCAATGGGCGTGGGTGAAGAAGAACCGGATCGGGGGAAGGCCCGTTTCCCGGGACAGGAACGCGCCGAGGTTGCGCAGCCCGGACCCGGCATCGACGATGATGACCTGCCCGCTGGCCGACCTGACCTCGAGGCAGGTGGTGTTTCCCCCGTAGCGGAGAGTCGCGGGACCGGGAGTAGGGATGGATCCCCGGCACCCCCAGATCCTGATCTTCACGATCCTTCCTCCTGTGCCACCTATATCACAATGCGCGAACGTGGTTGCCGAAAATCGATCGGGGTCCGCTTCGAAGGATGCTGGCGCGCCCGCAGGACCGATGTGGCGCCTTCGTCGTTTCGTCGCAGACGACCGCTCGCGCCTTTCGGCTAACCCGGAGCGCCGGCGATGAACAAGGACCGGAACGCGTCCCCGAGGAGGGAACCTCGGTCGCCGTGAGGACCATCCAAAAGAAGGACCAACGCCGGAACGGTCCTCGTCGTGACCGGCAAACACCGTGCCGTGTCGAAAAGACGGCTGGACGCCGGAACAAAGGAGGCAGGAGCAATGAAGAGACACAAGACCGGGACACGTCAAGAGTGGCTCGCCGCGCGGCTCGAGCTGCTCAAGGCGGAGAAGGAACTCACGCGGCGCAGCGACGCGCTGGCGCGGCGGCGGCAGGAACTTCCGTGGGTCCGGATCGACAAGGAGTACCGATTCGGGACCGACGAGGGAGACGCCTCGCTGGCGGATCTCTTCCGAGGACGTTCGCAGCTCCTCGTATACCACTTCATGTTCGGGCCCGACTACACCGCGGGCTGTCCGTCCTGCTCGGCGATCGCGGACGGCTTCAACGGGTCCGCGATTCACCTGGCCAACCATGACGTGATGCTCTGGGCGGTCTCGCGGGCGCCGCTCGAGAAGCTGCGGGCCTACAAGCAGCGCATGGGCTGGAGCTTTCCCTGGGCGTCCTCGCTCGGCGGCGACTTCAACGGCGAATTCAACGTCTGGTTCACCGAGAAGCAGCAGCGCGAAGAGGGGATCGAATACAACTACCAGCGGGAGGCGGCGTTTGAGTGGCGGCCGGGTCGGGAAGGCGGCGGTGGGGGGCCTGTCGCCGAGATCGCGGCGATGACCGGAACCGACGTGGCGACCTACACGCGCGAGCGGCCGGGCATGAGCGCGTTCGCGCTCGAGGACGGGGTCGTCTACCACACCTATTCGACCTACGCCCGCGGACTGGACGGCCTCTGGGGCATGTACCAGTGGCTCGACCGTGCCCCAAGGGGACGCAACGAGACGGGCATCTGGTGGCGCCGCCACGACGAGTACGGCAAGCGCAGCGCGGCTTGAGATGCTCAGGGCGGACCCGGTGGAGCTGCCGCATGGGGGACAGGGCCCGGGTGCGGTTCACGAGGCCGGGAACCGCAGCGCCCCGCGGGCCCTGAGTTCCAGGGGCTGCAGGCAGCGGTAGAGCACGTCGTGAAGGGGTGTCGGGACGCCGACCTGCCGGCCGAGGCGTCCCACGGCCCCGTTCCATGCCTCGAGTTCCGACGGCCGCCCGGCGGCGACATCCCGCTGCATGGACATCGTCGCGTCCGGGGGAAGACCGTCCACGAATCCCATCGTGCGCGCCACCACCTCGGGCGCCAGGGGGATCTTCCATCCGCGAGCCACCTCGAGGATCTCGCGCATTCCCTGCTCCAACAGGCCGCGCGTTTCCGGGACCGCGCGCAGGATTCCGAGGGGCGCGCGCGCGACGGCCCCGAGTCCCCCGATGGGGACGATGAACAGGAACTTTTCCCAGAGCGCGACGTGGACGTCCGGCGGAATCGTCGCCGCAAGGCCGGCGCGTGACAGGAACTCGCGGAGCCGTTGCACGCGGTCGCTCGGGCGGCGGTCCAGTTCGCCGAAGGCCATCTCGGCCGGCCCGCGAAGACGCCGGATGCGGCCCGGCCCGGCGATGAAGCTGAATACCCGCGCCAGGCCTCCCAACACGCGGCCGCGCCCGAGAATCGCCGCGAGCTGGTCCGCCGCCTCCACGCCGTTCTGCAGCGGGACGACGAAGGTGGTCGGCCCGAGCAACGGCCGCATCGCGCGAGCCGCGTCGGGGAGTTGCCATGTCTTCACGCCCACGATGACGACGTCGACCGCTCCGACATGTGCCGGATCATCCGAGACGTCGGCCGGGTGCGCCACGAAGTCGCCGTCGGCGCCCTCGACGCGCAGGCCGTCGGACCGGATCGCCCGAAGATGGTCGCCCCGCGCGATCATGACCACGTTCTCTCCCGCGCTGGCGAGGCGCGCTCCGAAATACCCTGCGGCCCCGCCCGGGCCGAAGATCGCGATTCGCATGGGCGTCCCCCCCCACAACATCGGCCGGCTCGCTGCGACCCACATGAGACGGCCCTTCGGTCGCCGGGGTTTCCCGGCGATAGCCGGGGGGATGCGCGCGAATGGCGCGGCCGGCCGCAGGCGCGTGCCCGAAGGAGTCAGGCCGGTTCTTCCGGGCGGGTTTCCGGCGAACGAACCGGCCGCCGCACAACCGCCCCGCCGCGCCGAACGGAAGCACGTCGTGGACCGGATCTTCCACGGCGATCTCGGAGACCCAGCGGAGCGAGTCGAGCTTCACGTCCGCGTATCCGGTCCGGAGGGCTCCGCGGGAAGCGGGCGGAAACCCGCATCGCGGGCTGCACCGGTCCCGGGATCGGGCCTCACCCCCTGGCTACACGTGGTTCCGGAGCAGGAGCTCGACGGGATGGGGATCGAGGAATACCTGCCGTTTCAGGTACGCGACGTCGTATTTTCGGACGAAGTGGCGAACGAGCGTCACGGGGACGACAAGCGGGACCAGGCGATTCCTGTACCGCCCGATCACCTCGAGCAGTTCCTGTTTCTCGTCCGGGGTGAGGACGGCCCGGAAATATCCCATCATGTGCGTGAGGACATCCGCGCACCGGCCCGGGGTCGGGCGGCTCCGGAGCGCCTCCATGAGCAGCCTGGCATAGCGCCGGTACAACTCCGCGGGGGAGAAGTCCTTCGCGGCGGCCACCAGCCTCCCCATCTCGGCGTACGGCGTCCTCCCGCGCGTCAGGATGAAGAACTTGTGGTCGGTGTGGAACTCCACGAGATTCCTGCGCGTCCTGCCGCGTTTCATCGCGTCGCGAAGCCGGCGCAGGGTGAAGACGCGATCCACGAACGCCTCGCGGAGAACCGGATCGTGGAGCCGGCCTTCCTCCTCGACGGGGACCAGCGGGAAGTGATCGATGAACATCTTCGTGAACAACCCGACGCCGACGCGCGCAGGGACCCCGCCGTCGCCGTAGACCTTGACGCGCTCCATGCCTGAGCTCGGCGAATCCTTCTTGCAGATATAGCCGCACAGGTCCAGGCTCTCGAGATCCCGCACCTTCGCCCGGGCCCACCGCTCCATTCTCCCGGTGTGATCGGCGCCGGTCCTCGCGGCGACAAGGCGCGGCGCTGCGGGAGGTCCCGCAAGATGCATCGCCGCCCTGGGCGTGGGCAGCCCGCACTCCACCTCGGGGCAGACGGGAACATATTCGACGAACCGCCCGAGGGTCTCCACGAGGAACGGATCGTACTTGTGGCCGCCGTCGTACCGGACCTTCCCGCCCAGCAGGCAGGAGCTGACGAGGATGCGGATTGTACCGTCGGGCAGGTCGTGTCCGCTCACCGGGTGCTCCCCTCGAATCGGATCGGCTGTATGTCCACCGTTCTTCGCGGCGCATGGAGCCGGGCCGGGGCGTGGGATCGCGGTCCGACGCGGACGGGACGCCGACATGGAAATTATACGATTTACGGGCCCCGTCGCGCGAATCCTCGCACCGGGCATCGGCTGGCCCCGGGCCCGGCGCAACCCCCGGCAGGAAGTGACGCTCAGAAGGATTGTCCTTCGTCCTGCCATCCGCCGCGGCCCAGGCGACCGATCCGGCGCCGGTTCCGAACAGGACCACATCGCCGTCCGGCGCGAAACAGTTCCACCTTCATGGGACTGCGTCCTCCCCGGCTTGATCTCGACATCGATTTCGCGGATGCGATGTCGTCCGCCGGGGAGACGTTGCCGACCGGTGGAATACCGGCCCCGGCCGCGCAAAAAGGGAAGGGGGCGACCGCAGGCGTTGCGGTCACCCCCCTCGGTATCCGGATCCGCGGTCCTGGGCGCGGAAGCCCCGCGGCCGGTCTACGGGGTCGTCGCGATTGCCCGAACCGCCAGCGAGAGCACCTCGCCGACCCCGATGATGACCGTCAGGAGCAGTAGCCAGACCGCAGGCGTCATCTTCTTGCCGTTCATGAGCCACCTCGTTGAAAGGGTATTTTCGCCGGTCGTCGGAACTGCATACTGTATACAGCATCGCTGATTCCAAGTCAAGCGTTTAAAGTCTGTTACGGGATTTTAGAACGCTTCCTGGTCCGTCTGCCGGGGGGCGGTGTCCCTGGCGGTCCGAGGCCGTCGTAAAGCTCCCCGCGGGTGGAGAGCCGGCTCTTCCCCCGTCCGGCGCGCCCGGCGCCGGCGATGGGGGAGGTCTCGGACTCGTACGAACGGGCAACCGCCTTTTTCCTGGTCAACCGCAACGATCGTCGGTATAATGAAACTTCTCCAAGGCGACATCGGGGCGCAGGCCCTTTCCGGACCGGTTTCGAACCCTTTCACGGAAATGCATGGGGATCGGGCAGCCGCGGCTCGTGCCGGTGCCCGGGGAAGGAGTCCGACATGAAGAAGGATGGCTCGACGCTTGCGCGGGTCGCGGGCGCGGTCGGGGCCGCGCTCGCGCTGTGGCTCGCGGTCGTCGCCTACGCGCGGATGATTGCGCCGGACGCGAGCCGGGCGAACCCGGCGGAAAGCGTCGACCTTTCCCGCAAGGAGATCCGCCGCCTTTCGCAGTTCCACGGCACCAACGTGATCAAGATCGAGCGCGACACGGTCTCCATCCTTCGCGAGGGCCGGTGGATCCCGGTCAGCAGGGGCGATCGCGGCTGACGTCGCCCGGGTTCCGCGTCTCCGCGAGGCCCGGCATCCCATCCCGTATTCCCGGCATCCAATCGAGCAAGGAGGACCGCACGATGGCGGAAGCGCATCCGGAGGCGGTGCGGTGGATCCGGGGCGGGCCGGCGGGCGATCGTCCCGGGGAGGGCGGCGGCGAGGTCGCACTGCCCGGCGGGAGCGACACCGAGCTGCTCGACGCGTACTCGCGCGCGGTGACGGCGGTGGCCGATGCGGTGGGCCCCGCCGTGGTCAGCATTTCCGCCGGGCGGGAGACGCGGGGCGGTGGCGACCTGGAGCCGATCGGCGCCGGGTCGGGCGTGCTGCTGACGCCGGACGGCTACGTTCTGACGAACCACCATGTCGTGCGGGATGCGAGTCGGCTCGAGCTGACCCTGACCGACGGCGCGCGGCTCGGCGCGGTCGCGGTGGGGTCGGACCCCCCGAACGACCTGGCGGTCGTCCGGGCCGGCGGTTCCGGATTGCCGTACGCGACCCTGGGCGATTCCTCGCGGCTCAAGGTCGGACAGCTCGTGATCGCCATCGGCAATCCCCTGGGATTCCAGTCGAGCGTTTCGACCGGGGTCGTCAGCGCGACGGGCCGCGCCATGAGGAGCCTGGAACGGCGCCTGATCGAGAACGTGATCCAGCACACCGCGCCGCTGAACCCGGGCAACTCCGGGGGGCCGCTCGTCGATTCCCGGGGACGGGTCGTCGGAATCAACACGGCGATCATCCCCGCGGCCCAGGGGATCGGGTTCGCCGTGCCCTCGAACACGGCGCGCCACGTCGTGTCGCAGATCCTCGCCAACGGGCGAGTCCGCCGCGGATACCTCGGGATCAACGGGAGGCAGCGTCCGCTGTCGCGACGCGCGGTGCGCTTTTTCGCCCTCGCGCGGCAGTCGGGTGTCGAAGTGACGTCGCTCGACCCGCGCGGCCCGGCGGGCGCGTCCGGAGTCCTCCCGGGAGACATCGTCGTCGCGATGAACGCGACTCCCGTGGAAAGCGTCGACGATCTTCACCGCCTGCTGTCGGAGGTGGCTTCGGGCGACATCGCGCGACTCGACGTGATCCGGGGAACCGAGAGGAAGGTCGTCGAGGTTGCGGTGGGCGACGCGGTGGCCTAGCCCCGGGGCGCCGGAGCCGCGTTATAATGAGCTCCGGGAACCGGCCCGGGAGGGAGCCCCTCGATGGGAGATGACGTGGAAACAACGCTCAAGGTCGCCTGCCCGTGCTGCGGCGCGAGCCTGACGGTGGACGGACGGTCCGGCGCGGTCGGGGAGTGGAAGCCGGCGCAGGACCCCAGGAAGGTCGCGGATCTCAAGGACGCCGAGAAGCTTCTCCGCGAGGAAAGGGAGCGCGTGGCCTCGCGCTACCGGGACATCGTCGAGGCCGAGAAGGGAAAGGGCGCGGCGATGGACAGGAAGTTCCAGGAATTCCTCGAGAAGAGCCAGGGAGAGCCGGCCGCGAAGCCTCTTCGCGACATCGACCTCGACTGACGGTCCCGCCCGTTCCTGCCCTGGTCCGGCGAGTCCGAAGGACGGGACCGCCGAACGAAACGGCCCGCCGGGGGTTGCACCCCGGCGGGCCGCCTTTTTCTTCCCGCGGGACGATGGTCGTTCAGGCGTAGTCGGGCATCTCGTCGAACTGGAGGTACCGGTAGATCTTCTCCCGGTTCGGCGCGATCTTCTCGTTGTAGACGCCGAGGTACTCGTCCGGCTGCGGCAGCCGCCCCAGCACGGCGGTCACCGCGCCGAGCTCCGCGGAGCCGAGGTACACGCGGGCCCCGTCGCCCATCCGGTCGTCGAAGTTGCGGGTGGACGTGGAGTAGACGTTGGACTTCTCCGGCACCCGCGCCTGGTTCCCCATGCACAGCGAGCAGCCGGCGATCTCGATCCGGGCCCCGACCGCGCTGTACACGGAGAAGTACGCCTCGTCCTTCAGCTGCTGCTGGTCCATGCGGGTCGGCGGGCAGATCCAGGTGCGGACCGCGGGGTTGAACTTGCGGCCCCGCCAGACCTCCCCGGCCGCGCGGAAGTGACCGATGTTGACCATGCACGAGCCGATGAAGACGTCCTGGATCGCGTCGCCCGCGACCTCGGAGAGCAGCTTCACGTCGTCCGGGTCGTTGGGGCACGCCAGGATCGGCTCCCGGATGTCCGCGAGATCGATCTCGATCTCGGCGGCGTAACGCGCGCCCTTGTCGGCCTTGAGCAGGGACGGCTTCCTGAGCCACTTCTCGACGTCCCGGATCCGGTTCCCGAGCGTCTGCGCGTCCGAATACCCGTCGGCGATCATCCTCTTCATGAGCGCCACGTTGGACCGCAGGAATTTCGCGACCGACTTCTCGGAGAGCTGGATGCAGCCGGCGGCGGCGGAGCGCTCGGCCGCCGCGTCGGTCAGCTCGAACGCCTGCTCCACGGTCAGGTTCGGCAGCCCCTCCATCTCGAGGATGCGCCCGTTGAACACGTTCACCTTGTTCTTCTTGGGCACGGTCAGGAGCCCCGCCTTGATGGCGTAATACGGGATCGCGTTGACCACGTCGCGCAGCGTGATGCCGGGGTTGAGCTCTCCCTTGAAACGGACCAGCACCGACTCGGGCATGTCGAGCGGCATGAAGCCGAGCGCGCCGGCGAACGCGACGAGCCCCGACCCGGCCGGGAAGGAGATGCCGACGGGGAAACGGGTGTGGGAGTCGCCGCCGGTCCCTACCGTGTCGGGCAGGAGCAGCCGGTTCAGCCACGAGTGGATGACGCCGTCGCCGGGCTTCAGCGCCACGCCGCCCCGGGAGGAGACGAACCCCGGCAGCGCCTTGTGCATCTTGACGTCGGCCGGCTTCGGGTAGGCCGCGGTGTGGCAGAACGACTGCATGAACATGGGCGCCTGGAACTTGAGGCACGCCAGTTCCTTGAGCTCGTCCGCCGTCATCGGCCCGGTGGTGTCCTGGGAGCCGACCGTGGTCATCTTCGGCGCACACGCGGTCCCGGGAAGGACGCCCGGCAGCCCGCACGCGGCGCCGACGATCTTCTGGGCGAGCGAGTACGCCTGGTTCTTCGCGGGGACCGGGTTGTCCGGGAGGCGGAAGACCGCGGAGGGGGGAAGGCGCAGCGCCCTGCGCGCCTTCTCGGTGAGCGCCCGGCCGATGATGAGCGGGATGCGGCCGCCCGCCCGGAACTCGTCCGCCAGCGTGGCGGGGGAGAGGGTGAACTTCGACAGTTCCTGCCCCGTCCCGGTCCGGATCACGCCGTTCTTCGTGTCGATGACGATCACGTCGCCCGTCTTCATCCCGGTGACGTCCGCCTTGATGGGGAGGCCGCCGGAGTCCTGGGCGGTGTTGAAGAAGATGGGGGCGATGACGCCGCCGAGGATCACGCCGCGACTCTTCTTGTTGGGCACGCCCGGGATCTCCTGCCCGATGTGCCACAGCAGGCTGTTGCAGGCGGACTTGCGGGAGGACCCGGTGCCCACGACGTCCCCCGCGAACGCCACCTGGAACCCCTCCTTGCGGAACGAGGCGATCGTGTCGAGACCGTCCTTGAAACGGGTCTTGCCCATGGCCAGAGCGTGCAGCGGGATGTCGGGGCGGCTCCACGCGTCGCCGGCGGGGGAGAAGTCGTCGGTGTTGATCTCGCCGTCGACCTTGAACACCTTGACGTCGATCGTCTCGGGAACGCCGGGGCGGGACGTGAACCACTCGGCCTCGGCCCACGACTTCATGACCTTCTGCGCCGCGGGGTTCTTGGCTTTGGCCATCGCCGCCACCTCGTCGAACGCATCGTAGACGAGCGTGATCCCCGAAAGCGCCTTCGCGGCGTCGTCGGCGAGCTTCCTGTTCTTGAGCGCGGCGACGAGCGGCGGCACGTTGTAACCGCCGAGCATCGTCCCCAGGATCGCGATGGCGTCCGTCGGGGTGACGAGCGGCGACTTCAGCTTCCCCGAGACGATGCCCGCCAGGAACTCGGCCTTCACCTTGGCGGCCGGGTCGACGCCCGGAGACACGCGTTCCTTGAGAAGGGTCAGGAGAAAGTTCTCCTTTCCTTTCGGTGGCTTCTGGAGCAATCGGCACAGGTCGGAGGTCTGCTGCGGGTTGAGCGGCAGCGGGGGGATCCCCAGCGCGGCGCGCTCCTTCTCTTCCTTGAGATACGCTTCGATCATGGTCTCCTCCCGTATCGAGTGGGCCTGTGGACAGTGTCCTTTACCGATATCATATCCGGGGCCTCGTTGCGGAGATTTTTCCGACGTCAGCTGCATGGGATTGAGCATTCCCGGGCCGGGTTCGGCTCCGGGCGGTCGGCCGCGCCTTCAGGCCGCGGCCTTGTACGCGCGGGCGAAGACGGCCTTCGCGAACTCCTCCAGGGTCGTGGGCGTTGTGCTCTCGGCGTTCCGCTCCCGCGAGGGACGGATGCGCCCCGCGTCGAACCCGCGGTGCATCTCCAGCATCGCGTCGGCGACGCTTGCCGACATCCCCGTCCCGATCATCGCCTGCCGGGCCTCGTCTTCGGGGAGCCGGACGTATGCAAGCCCGGGCTTCCCGATCGCCTCACCGAGGATGCCCGTGGCGTCCGACAGCGTCAGGTCCCGCGGGCCGAGCAGGTAACGGACCGAGTGGCCGGCGAACGTCCCGAAGCCGAGCAGGCGCGCGGCCACGCCCGCGATGTCCTTCGTCGCGACCATCGGAACCGGCAGGTCGGGGCGAGTCGGGCCGCCGTAAACGCCGCGGGCCCGGATCACGGGGATGGCCCAGAGGTGGTTTTCCATGAAGTACGCCGGCCGCAGGTGAACCACGCCGGCGTCCGGAAGCCGTGCGTCGACCATCGCCTCGAGCGCGTGCAGCCCGAGGATGGGACCGCTCCCTTCCGCCAGGTGCGCCCCGATGCTGCTCAACGTCACGACGCGCGGGACCTGGGCCGCGGCGAGCGCGGACACGAGAGCCTCCGCCACCCGGCGTTGCTGCTCCCGGATGTCCTCGGCGTCGTATTTCGGGGGAATCATCACGAACGCGGCGCGGGCCCCCGCGAACGCCTTCCGGAGAAAATCCCCGTCCGCGATGTCGCCGGGGAACGGTTCCGCGCCGCGGGCGGCCAACGGCCCGAGGCGGACACGTTCCCTCCCGACGACCCGAACCGCCTCGCCCGCGGCGAGCAGCGTGCCGGCGATCTTCGACCCGACGTTCCCGGTTGCCCCACAGATCACGACAGGCGCTCTCATCGCGCACCTCCTGGTCCCGCTTCGCGGGGTTCGTCACCATTAGATTCCGGGGGGCAAGGCGTGGTCGCGGCCGCGAGTGCCGCCGTCGCCGGGAAATCTTCGGCGCCGCCCCGCGGTCCCCGACATGTTACCTTGGTCCTGACGGGGGGAAGAGGAGGTGGACGGCGATGGCATCTCTCCCGACGCGACGACTGGGGAAGCATGGACCGGAAATCACCCGGATCGGGCTGGGCGCATGGGCCATCGGGGGCGGCGGCTGGGCGTTCGGGTGGGGCCCGCAGGACGACGCCGCGTCCCTGGCGACGATGCGCCGCGCCCTGGAGCTCGGGATCAACTGGATCGACACGGCGGCGGTCTACGGGCTCGGCCACTCCGAGGAGGTCGTCGGCCGGTTCCTGAAAGGAGTCCCGCCCGTCGACCGCCCGTTCGTCTTCACCAAGTGCGGCCTCGCCTGGGACGCGGGGAACCGGATGGGGGAACTCCGCCGCGACCTCCGTCCCGCATCGATCCGCCGCGAGTGCGAGGCGTCGCTGCGCCGCCTCGGGGTGGAACGGATCGACCTTTACCAGTTCCACTGGCCGGACGACACGGGGACGCCGGTCGCGGAGTCGTGGGGCGAGATGGCCCGGCTCGCCGACGAGGGGAAGGTGCGCTGGGCGGGCGTGTCGAACTTCGACGTCGCGCTCCTCGAGCGGTGCGAGGCGTCGCGACACGTGGACTCGCTCCAGCCCCCGTTTTCGGCGATCAGCCGGCGGATCGCCGCCGCCGAGCTTCCCTGGTGCGCGGGCCGCGGGACCGGCGTGATCGCGTACAGCCCGATGAAGTCGGGGATCCTGACGGAGAAATGGACCGTCGGACAGGTGAGCCGGCTCGGCGCCGACGACTGGCGCCGCCGCGCCCCCGAGTTCCAGTCGCCGAACATCGAGAGGAACCTCGCGCTCCGCGACGCGCTCCGGCCCGTCGCGGCCCGCCGCGGGACGACGGTGGCGTCGGTCGCGATCGCGTGGACCCTGGCCTGGGACGGGGTGACGGGCGCCATCGCGGGCGCCCGCTCGCCCGAGCAGGTGGACGCCTGGATCGACGCCGCGGCCCTGGCGCTCGACCCCGGCGACCTCGACGAGATCGCGCGGGCGATCGAGCGGACCGGCGCGGGCTCCGGGCCGGCGCACCCCGGGAGGTAGCCGCCGAGGAACGGCAGGCGCCGCTCCGGGTGAGAAACGGGACCGGGCGACGCGATGCGCGCGCCGCCCGGGCGGGTCACCGGGTCTTGCGGACGCCCGCGGCCACGACCTGCGGCTCCACCTGGCCGGCGTACTGGGCGAAATTCGCGGCGAACATCCCGGCGAGCCTGCGCGCCGCCTCGTCGTAAGCCGAACGATCCGTCCAGGTCGACCGCGGGTCCAGGACCTCCGGCGGCACCTCGGGACAGCTCCGGGGCACGCGCAATCCGAACAGGGGGTCCTCCCGCGTCCCGACGCCGTCCAGGCGCCCGGAGAGCGCGGCACGAAGCATCGCGCGGGTGTGCGCGATGCTCATCCGCCGCCCCGTGCCGTACGGGCCGCCCGTCCATCCCGTGTTGAGCAGCCAGACATTCACCCGGTGGCTCCTGACCTTTTCGCCCAGGAGTTTCGCGTAGACGGACGGGTGGAGCGCCATGAAGGGGGCACCGAAGCAGGCGCTGAACGTCGCCTGGGGCGCCACGACCCCGCGCTCCGTTCCGGCCACCTTGGCGGTGTAGCCCGACAGGAAATAGTACATCGCCTGGTCGGCCGTCATCAGGGCGATCGGGGGCAGGACGCCGAAGGCGTCGGCCGCCAGCATCACGATGTGCTTCGGGTGGCCGACGGCGCCGCGGGGGGCAACCCGCGGAATGGAGGAGAGCGGGTAGGAGGCCCTGGTGTTCTCGGTGAGCGTGGCGTCGTCCAGGTCGATCCGCCGCGACTCGACGTCCATCGCCACGTTCTCGAGGATCGTCCCGAACATTCCCGTCGTCCGGTGGATCTCCGGCTCCATCTCCGGGGACAGGTTGATCACCTTGGCGTAGCAGCCCCCCTCGAAGTTGAAGACGCCGCGGTCGCTCCAGCCGTGCTCGTCGTCGCCGACCAGCGTCCGCTCCGGATCGGCGGAGAGGGTGGTCTTCCCGGTTCCCGAGAGCCCGAAGAGCACGGCCACGTCGTTCTCGTCCCGCCCGCAGCTCGCCGCGCAGTGCATCGGCAGGACGCCGCGCGGGGGGAGCAGGGTGTTCATCACGGTGAAGATCGACTTCTTGATCTCGCCCGCGTACAGGGTGCCCCCGATCAGCACCTCCCGGCGCCCGAAGTGGATCAGGATGAAGACCTCGCTGCGCGTCCCGTCCATCTCGGGGCGGGAGTGGAAGCCGGGGGCGCTGATGACCGTGAATCCGGGCACGTGGCGCGCAAGCGCCTCGCGATCCGTCACCGGGAGGAACATGTTCCTGGCGAAGAGGCTGTGCCACGCCATCTCCGTGATGACGCGGATCGGAAGCCGGTGCTCCTCGTCCGCGCCGACGTGGCATTCCTGGACGAAGAGCTCCTTCCCCTCGAGGTAGGAGAGAAGGCGGCTCCGGATCGATTCGTACCTGTCGGCGTCGAAGGGGCGGTTGGCCGTTCCCCAGTGGATCGATTTTTCGCTCCCGGGCTCCCGGACGAAGAAGCGGTCGTTGGGCGACCGGCCCGTGTATTCGCCGGTCCGCACGACGAGGGGGCCCGTCAAGGCCAGGTGCCCTTCGCGCCGCCTCAGGGATTGCTCGATGAGGGCGGCGAGCGGAAGGTTCCACCAGACCGCCTCCGCCTTCCGGATTCCGTGGAACGACAGGTCGTCGGCCCGGTTTCCATTCGAATGGTCGCGCATGCTTGCCCTCCGGAACGGGAATCGGATGGGACTCTTCCGGTCATTTTACCAGACGCGGTCTTGTTTTTTTCTCCGGGGTGCCCTTATACTGTATATAAATACAGTCCCCGGGGGTTCCCATGGCGCTCACGCCGCGGCAGGAAGAGATCCTCCGGTGGGTCCGGCGGTTCCTGGAACGGAACGGCTTCCCGCCCACCCGGGCGGAGATCGCCCGGGGCCTGGGCTTCCGGTCGGCGAACGCCGCGGAG
>JBLMWX010000157.1:0-14473 GCA_050257455.1 Gemmatimonadota bacterium
ACGGCATCGGCCTGTTCTTGAGGACCGACAGCGCCTCGGGGATCTCGACCACCGCCGGCCGGCCGGCGCCGAACCGGATCGCCGCGCGGCAGAGCGCCTCGGACGGCTTCTTCCGCATCGCTCCGAATCCGAACCGCGCGGTCCCGTCCCGCGGCTCCCCGGCCCGCAGGGGCAGGACGAGCCGGAACGTCCCCGTCCCCGGGGCCGGCCCCAGGTTCCCGGCGCCCTCCTCGACCGGGCCGGGCGGATTCCCTTCCGCCTCGCCTGCCGGAACCGCGGCCCTGTATCGGGGCGAGAACCACTCGCCGCCTTCGCGGACCGCGGTGAAGAAGTAGGTGACGTCGACCCGCTGGCCCCCCGGCGGCTCCGGGAGGAAGAGGGTCACCTCCCGCCTCCGGCCTCCCGCCTCCGGGCGCAACACGGCGGACGACCGCGCGAGCACCCGGTCGGGCGCCCCTTCCGGGCACGCCGTGTAATGGATGAGCACCAGTTCGGGGCTGTCGGGGCCGTTGTCGTACACGCGCTGGAGTGCATACATCGCTCGTCTCCCCTTCGCTGATCACGCCGTTCGATGCGCGATGCCCGGCGCGCCTCACTCGTAGCCGAGCCTGGCCAGTTCCTCCTCGCCCATCCCGAAATAGTGGCCGATCTCGTGGAGGAGCGTCATCCGGATCTCGCGGACGAGCTCGGCCCGGTCGGGGAAATCCTCCTCGAGGGGCTCCCGGTAAACGGAGATCTTGTCCGGCAGGCTGCCGGGATCCGACACCGACCTCTCGGGGAGCGGCACGCCGTGGTAGAAACCGTAGAGCGTGTCGCCCTCCGGAATCCCCAGTTCGTCGAGGAGCCACGCCGGGGGGCGGTCCTCGACCACGACGGCCACGTTCTTCAGCGCCCCCCGGAACAGCTCCGGAAGCTCGTCGAGCGCTTCCCGGAGCGCCCGTTCGAAATGGCCGCGTTTCATCGGTGAGAAGATTTTAACCCAGATGCCGGAGCGGGTGAGGGAAAAACGGGCGCCCGCCGTCGCCCGGGCTCAACGTCCCCCGGAACGGATGCTCCGGATGGCGTCCTCCACCATCTTGTCCGCCACCTTCTTGGGCTGAACGCGGTACCTGCCGCTTTCGACCTTGATCTTGATGCTGGCGACGGTCTTCGCCCGCCGAGCCTGTTTCCCTTTTGAAGTCATATCCTTGAGATTGCTTTTGCCGCTGTTCCTCTGCGCCACGATCGACCGCCCCCTCCCGATCGTTGTCTTGCCCGCCCGCCTCGAGCATCCCTCCAATGGCGTATCGTCGGCCGGGCCCCGGAACTTTACCGAAACGCGGGCCAACAATGTCCTTCCACGCCCGGCGCGCAGATGATGTAATATTGCGCTGATGGCGGGGACCCTTCTCATCGTCGACGACGAGGACGCCGTCCTGGACCTCCTCCGGGGCGTCTTCACCCGGCCCGACCTCCGCCTCCTCGCCGCCGGGTCTGGCAAGGAGGCGTGCCGCATCATCGACCGCGAGGACGTCGACGTCGTTCTGACGGATCTCGTCATGACGGACGGGGACGGCCTGTCCGTCCTCTCCCACGTCAAGAGAACCCGCTCGGACGCGGAGGTCATCCTCCTCACGGGGTTCGGGACGGTGGAGAGCGCCGTGCAGGCGATGAAGCTCGGGGCCTTCCACTACGTCACGAAGCCGTTCAAGGTCGCCGACGTCTCGAACCTCGTGGACCGCGCCCTCGAGCTGTCGCGCGTGAAGAAGGAGAACGTCAAGCTCAAGAACGAGGTCCTCGGGCGGCACCGGCTGGACAGCATCATCGGAGTGAGCGACGCCATGCGCCAGGTGCTGTCGCTCCTCGAGAAGGTCTCCGCGACGGACTCGACGATCCTCGTCCTCGGGGAAAGCGGGACGGGGAAGGAACTCGTCGCCCAGGCCATCCATTACAACAGCAAGCGGGCCGACCGGATGCTCGTCCCGGTCAACTGCGCGGCGATCCCCTCGGAGCTCCTCGAGAGCGAGCTGTTCGGCCACGTCAAGGGGGCGTACACGGGGGCGCACATCGCGCGGTCGGGACGGTTCGAGGCCGCGGACGGCGGCACGATCTTTCTCGACGAGATCGCCGAGATGCCTCCGCCCCTCCAGGCGAAGCTGCTCAGGGTCCTCCAGGAGCAGTCCTTCATCCCCGTCGGGGGCACGAAGACGATCGAGGTGGACGTCCGGGTCATCGCGGCGACGAACAAGGACCTCGACGAGGAGATCGCCGCCGGCCGCTTCCGCCAGGACCTCTACTTCCGGCTGAACGTCATCCCGATCCGCCTCCCCCCGCTTCGGGAGCGCCCCGACGACGTGGCGGTCCTCGCCGACCATTTCCTCAGGAAGTGGAACCGGGAAACCGGGCGCAACCTTCCGGGTTTCTCGCCCGAGGCGCTGGATCGCCTCAGGCGTTACGCCTGGCCCGGGAACGTCCGGGAGCTCGAGAACCTGGTGGAGCGCCTCGTCGTCCTCAAGCGGAGCGGCCCGTTCGAGGTCAGGGATCTTCCCCCGGCCATGCTCGACGGGAGGCCCGGTCCCGCGGGCGCGCCCGGAACGGCCGGCGAGCGGGTCGATTTCCGGCAGGCGACGGCGGCGTACGAGAACAACCTGATCCGCGAGGCGCTTCGGATGACCGAGGGGAACAGGAACCGGGCGGCGGCCATTCTCGGTCTCAAGCGGACGACTTTCCTCGAGATGCTCAAACGCAAAGGGATCGACTGACGCGAATTGTCAGCGGTTTGGATCGCTGCCAAAATTTTGACGACAGGTCCGGGCACCCCTCCCGGCCCGCCCCGAAAATAATCCTTTAAATCCGATATCTTGAGGTAACTTTTCGTCATGGCATGCCTCTTGCCAACCCTCCCGGCGTCTGCAAAATCGGGCTCGGCCCCGGAGGGAAGACGCGATGGCGCACCTGAACACCATGGAAGCTTACACGGACTTCCCGGCGGCGCCGCCCGCGGCCGACCGCGAAGCCGTGGTCCAGGAATTCCTGCCGAGCATCAAGTTCCACGCGGCGAAGCTCAAGCTTCGCCTTCCGCCGAACATCGAGATGGACGACCTCGTGAGCTCCGGCATCGTCGGGCTTCTCGACGCCCTGGACCGCTTCGACTCGTCGCGGGGGATCAAGTTCAAGACGTACGCCGAGTTCCGCATCCGCGGGACGATGCTCGACTACCTCCGCGAGATGGACTGGTTCCCCCGGTCCGCCCGCCAGAGCTCGAATCGCCTGCAGAGCACCTACTCGCGGCTCGAGGCGGTCAACGGGCGTCCCCCGGAGGAAGAGGAGGTCGCCCGGGACCTCAACATCTCGGTCGACGACCTGCGCAAGCAACTCGCCCTCTTCTCGGGCCTGTCGGTCTTCTCGCTGGACGAGCCGCAGGACGAGGGAAACGGGGCCGCGGCGGGCATCCAGAGGATTCTCGCCGATGCGGCGAAGGACGAGGCGAAGAAGGAAGAGATCGTCCGGGAGCTCAAGGAGGTTCTCGCGAAGGCGATCGACATGCTCCCGGAGAAGGAGCGGCAGCTCATCGCGCTCTATTACTACGACGAGCTGACGATGAAGGAGATCGGGGCCATCTTCGGCCTCGGCGAGCCCCGGATCTGCCAGCTCCACGCGCAGGCGGTATTGAGGCTCCGGGGCAAGCTCCGCAACAAGCTCGACTGGTAACGCCCGCCCGGCCCGCGGTCACGGCTTCGGCAGCCTGTCCTCCCCGCTCCTCAGGGAGACGATCCGGGCCCGGAACCGCTCCACGTCCCTCACCGACTCGAGGTATTTCGCCTGAGCGTTGTCGAGGTGCCGCCCGAACACGCGGAAATCGTCCGCGAACCGCTCGAAATCCTTTCCGACCTGTTCGAGGAGAACCTGCATCTCCCGGCTCTTCTGCTCGATCTTGATGCCCCGGAACGCGAAGGCCAGCGCCTGAAGGTAGGCGAAGAAGCTGTTGGGCGACGTCGGGATCACCTGGAGGCGCAGCAGCTGCTCGTGGAGCGCCCGGTTGCGCAGCACCAGGTAGTAGACGGATTCGGCGGGGACGAAGAGGAAGGCGAAGTCGAGGGTCTCGGGCGGCCGGACGTATTTCGCCCGGATCGACTCGGCCTGGACGAGGACGTCGCGGGCGAACGCCTTCTCGACCTCCCGGCGCTCGGTCGCGTCCGACGCGTTCTCCAGGAGGGGCAGCGCGTTCGCCATCGGGAACTTGGCGTCGACGCAGACGAACTGGCTGCGGTCGGGGCGCACGTAGATCACCGCGTCGGGCCGTTCTCCCCACGGGACTTGGTGCTGGAGGTCGAACATCTCGCCGTGGGACCCGAAGAGGTCCTCGAGCATCCCTGCCAGGGTCATCTCCCCGAAGACCCCCCGCGCCTTGGGCTGGGTGAGCAGGACGTTCAGCTGGCTGATGTCCCGCGACAGGAGGACGATCTGGCCCGTCGCGGCGCCGAGCTCCTTGAGGTGCCCCGCCACCTGGTCGAACCCCTTGACGTTGCGGTCGGCGGTCTCGGAGAGCTCGCGCGCCATCTCGGCGCGGATCGCCCCGAGCTTCTCCTCGAGCCGCCGGCTGACCTCGTCCATGCCCCTGATGATGTTCTCGGAAACCTCCTGCCGGATGCGGCCCGCGGCGTCCGCCTGGCCGCGCGCCAGGTCGGCCGCGCTCGACCGGAGCGCCTCGCCGAAGGCGCGCTCCAGGCGGTCCAGCCGCTCCTCGGTCGCCCGCGGCCCGCGCAGGAGAACGGCGACGAGCGTCGCCAGCGCGGCAATCAGGGTGACGACCGGCAGATACTCCATGGTACGATGACTATAGCAAGAATGCGGCGGGCGAGGGGAGACTTGCGGATCACGAAACGGATGGCGGTCCTCGGATTCAACCTGAGCGCGTCGATCTTCATCGGGTTGTGCGTGTACGGGATCCTCATCTATTTCGAGGGCGAGGGGGGTCCTCCCCGGTCCCTCGCGTCGGCGGGCGCCTGCGCCGTGGGCGTCCTGGCCAGCATCGTCGGAGTCTGCTACTTCGGAAGCCAGTGGGACCGGCGGAACGCCGAGGAAGCGCGGAAGCAGGCGGAGATCTCCGCGCCTCCCCGGAAGTCCGTCCGCCGCTGAACCCGGCCCCTCCCCTTTTCAGAGCCGGGGCTCGCCCGAGAGGACCTCGCGCACGATCCCGAGCGGCGACTCGGCGGGACGCCACTCCCGGGCGGCCGGGCCGGCCGCCGCCCCCCCCTCCTCGCCCAGCGTGCCCGTCGCGTGGGCGAGATTGACCCGCGCCACGAGGTAGTCCCGCCGGGCCCGGGCCAGCCCCCCCCGGGCCTGTCGCAGCGCCAGTTCCGCATCGTCGACCTCGAGCTTCGTCTTGACCCCGTATTCGTACCCCTTCTCGGCCATGGCGAGGAGGCGCTCGGCCTGGACGACCGTCCCGGAGAGGGCCTTGACGACCTCGCCCGCGTCCCGGACCGCGTTCACGGCGTCCCGGCATTCGAGCGCGATCGCGTCGAGAAGCTTCGCCTCCTCGATGCGGAGCGCCGCCTCCTCGCTCCGGGCCTGGGCGACCTGGCCCCGCGTCCTCTCCCCGTTGAACAGCGGCCACGTGAGAAGCACCCCCGCCGACCACACGCTGCCGGACGCGTCGGCGATCCCGATGTCGTTCTCCTTCCATCCGGCCGCCGCGTTGAGATCGAGGCGCGGCTTGTTCCCCGCCGCGGCGATCGTGATCAGCTCCTTGGAGACCCCGAGGCGGTGACGCATGTCGGACAGCTCCGGCCGGTTCGCGCGGGCCGCCGCGAGCGCCTCCTCGTAGCGGGGGTACCCGGCGATTTCCGCCTCGAGCTCCCCGCGGACGTCCACCTCGCGGTCGTCGATGGCCAGCAGGAACCGGAGCCGGTCGCGCGCGCTCCGGACGCGGTTTTCCGTCCTGACGACCTCCGGCTGCGCGTTCCGGAGGGCGACCTCCGCCGCCAGCACGTCGTAGTCGGTCGCCGTCCCGGCCAGGTTCCTCTTGCGCGCCTCGTCGAGGTGCCGCTCCCTCTGGTCCCGGACCTGGAGGGCGATGGCCCGGAGCTCCCGGGCGAGGACGACGTCGTGGAACGCCGCCGAGACGTCGCGGAGGGCGGCCTGGCGGAAGACCCGGAGCTGGTCGTCCGCCGTCGCGAGGCCCACGCGGGCGGCCCGGATCGCGGCCCCGATCTGGCCGTACGTGAACAGCGGCTGCGCGAGGGCCGCCTGCGCCTGGTAGACGTCGTTCCGCGAGGTGCCGAAGAACGCCTTCTGCGCCTCGTCACCGCTGCGCGAGACGGTTCCCGTCACGACGACCTGCGGCAGCGCCGCCGCCCGCTCCTCCACGTACTTCCCCTCCAGCCGGCGGCGAAGCTCCATCGCCTTGAGGACGTCCCGGTTGTTGTCGCGGGCGATCGCGAGCGCCCCGTCCAATGTCAGGATCTCGACGGCATTGTCCCCGGCGGCGGCGCCGGCCGCGCGGGCCGGTGCCGGCGCCAGGAGGATCGCGAGGATCGCGGCAAGGCCGACAAGCCGCCCGGACGACGGCGCCGATCGCGGGATCCGTTTCATGCGCCACCTCCCGCCGAATGTCGCGTGTTCACGGCTTGCTTCCCCCCCCAGCGCCGCCGGATCCGGTCGCCGAGGTCGTCCAGGACCGTGTAGACGACCGGCACGACGAGCAGCGTCAGGATCGTCGAGGTCACCAGCCCCCCGATGACGGCGCGTGCCATGGGCGCCCGCATCTCCGCCCCCGCCCCGAGGGCGAGGGCCAGCGGCAGCATCCCGAAAATCATCGCCAGCGTGGTCATCATGATGGGGCGCAGCCGCGTGCGTCCCGCGGCGATGACCGCCTCGGTCCGCTCCATCCCCCGGGCGCGCAGGACCTTGGCGTAATCGACGAGGAGGATCGCGTTCTTCGTGACGAGCCCCATCAGCATGATGAGCCCGATGAGGGACATGATGTTGATGGTGTCCCCCGTCAGGAACAGCATTCCCGCCATCCCGACGACGGAGAGCGGGAGCGAGAGCATGATCGCCAGCGGGTCGATGAACGACTCGAACTGCGCCGCCAGGATCAGGTACACGAAGATGACGGCCAGGAGCAGCGCCTCGGCCATGTAGCCGAACGACTCGATCATGTCCTCGCCCTCGCCGGAGAACGCCACCCGGTAGCCCGGCGCCATCTTCATCCCGGCGGCGATCTTCCTCACCTCGTTCATCGCCTCGCCGAGGGGGAGGCCGTCCAGGTTGGCGGAGATCACCACCTCCCGGGTCAGCTCCTGCCGGTTGATCTCCGAGGGCGACGTCGCCCGCGCGTACCGTGCGACCTCCCGCAGCGGCACGAGCGCCGTTCCCTCGGGCCCGCGGGCGACCGCGAGCCGGAGCCGCTCCACCTGCGACGGGTCCTGACGCAGGGCCAGCGGCATCCGGACTCTCACGTCGATCGCGTCGCCGTCCTCGTCCTCGTAGGTGGACACCGCCTCCCCGCCGACGAGGGCCCCCACGGTCCGGACGATGTCGCCGGTGCGCACGCCGAGGTCGGCGGCGCGCTCCCGGTCCACCGCGAGGCGGTACTCGGGGATGTCCTGCTCCAGGGTCGCCTCCAGGTCCACGATGCCGGGGACCGCGTAGAGCGCCCGCTTCATCTCGGCCGCGTACGCCTTGAGCTGCGGGATGTCGTCTCCCCGGATGTTGACCATCAGCGGCTTCTGGCCCTGGAACCGTCCGACCTCCGCGATGGAGGGGATGATTCCCGGGATCTCCCGGAGCCGCGCCCGCAGGGCGCGCTGGATCTCGTTCTGGGTCGCGCGCCGCTCCTTCCGCTCCTTGAGCTTGACGTAGACCATCCCGTCCCGGACGGTGCCGGCGTCCCCGGCGCCGATCGTGGCGAACGTGTGCGCGACCGCCGGCATCGCCCGGACGTCCGCGAGCACCGCGTCGAGCCTCCCGCGCGTCTCGTCGATCGAGGCGTCGGGCGCGGTCTTGAAGTCGACCTGGAACTCCGACTGGTCGTACGGGCTGAAGAACTCGCTCTTCAGGAGCCCGAACGCCCCGATCCCCGCGACGAAGGCGAGGGCGGCCACGCCGAGGACCGTCTTGCGGTGCCCGAGGGCCCACGCGATCAGGCCGCGGTACCGGTCGGCGTTCCGGTCGAACCAGTCGTTGAACCGGTCGAGGACCCGCGCGACGCGGTGCCGCGCCCCCGTCCGGTCGATGTCCGGGTCGTGCCACCGGGACGAGAGCATCGGGTCCAGCGTGAACGAGACGAAGAGCGACACGAGGACGGCGAACGCCACCGTGATCCCGAACTGGAAGAAGAAGCGCCCGACGATCCCCTTCATGAAGGCCACCGGGACGAAGACGGCGACGATGGACAGCGTCGTGGCGAGGACCGCCAGCCCGATCTCGCTCGTCCCCGTCCGGGCCGCCTCGAAGTGATCCTGCCCGTGCTCCAGGTGGCGCACGATGTTCTCCCGGACGACGATCGCGTCGTCGATCAGGAGGCCGATGGCGAGCGACAGCGCCATCAGCGTCAGGACGTTGAGCGTCATCCCCCCGAAGTTCATGACGATGAAGGACGAGATGACGGAGATGGGGAGCGTGAGGCCCGTGATCACCGTCGAGCGCCACGAGTTGAGGAAGCAGAACACGATGAACACGGTGAGGACGCCGCCCAGGATCATGGTCTCCTGGACGTCCCGCACCGAGTCCCGGATCATGATGGAGGCGTCGCGGACCATCTCGATCGTCGTCCCCGCCGGCAGCTCCGCCTGGAGGCGGCCGATCTCCCTCTTGACCGCGTCGACGACGGCGACCGTGTTGGCCCCGGACTGCTTCTGGATGTCGAGCGCCACGGCGGGGACGCCGTTGACGAGGGCCAGCGACCGCCGCTCCTCCGTGCCGTCCACGACCTCGGCCACCTCGCCCAGGGCGACGGGACGGCCGGCGCGCTGCGCGACGACCATCGTCCGGAACTGCGCGACCGCCTCGGGCTTCCCCGCGATGCGCAGGGGGAACTCGGAGCCGTTCCGGTTCAGGCGCCCGAGGGGGGTGTTGACGTTCTCCGACCGGATCCCCGCGATCACCTCGTCCACGCCCATCCCGAGCGCCTCGAGGCGCGCCGGGTCGACGTCGACCGTCACCTCGCGCTTCGAGGCCCCGACGAGGTCGACCTTGCCCACCCCGGAGATGTTCTCGATCCGGCGCTTGACCCTCTTCTCGACGAGCGTCGTGATGTCGCGCGGGGACAGGGACGCCGACCGCACCGCGAGGGACACGATCGGGAACGCCGAGAAGTCGACCTTCTGGATGATCGGCTCCTCGATCCCCTGCGGCAAATTCCCCCGCACGGCGCCGACCTTCGCACGCGCCTCCTGGGCGGCGTCGTTGATCCGCACCTCCAGCCGGAACTCCACCATCACGGTCGACACGCTCTCGCGGGACGTCGAGAGGACGCGCTTGACGCCGGCGATGGGGTTGACCGCCTCCTCGATCCGCTTGGTCACCTCCCGCTCGACGGTTTCGGGGGAGGCCCCCGGGAACTTGGTGACGATCGTCACGACGGGGATCTCCACGTCGGGGAACATGTCGATCGCGAGCCGCTTGTACGAGAAGGCGCCCAGCGTGACGAGCGCGAGCATCATGACCGCGGCGAAGATCGGCCGCCGGATGGACAGGTCGGACAGGAACATCCCGGCGTCCTTTCAGTCGACGCGGGTCACGTTGACCCGGTCGCCGTCCCTGACGTTGAAGGCGCCGCGCGTGATGACGAGAGCGCCCGGGACGAGCCCCGACGCGATCTCCACCCGCTCTCCGGAGACCGCGCCGGTCCGGACCGCGCGGCGGCGCGCCACGTTGTCTTCGGCGACGAAGAGTTCTCCGGTCTTCCCCGCGACGTCCCAGGACAGCAGGGACCCCCGCGGCACCAGGAGGACGCCCCGCCGCCGCCCCGTCTCGATGCGCCCCGTGACGAAGAGGCCGCCCTTCAGGACCTCCGGATCGTTCCGGACCTCGGCGATCACCCTGATCGACCGGTCCGCCTCGCTCACGGCGGGGTTGACGAACTTGATCTTGCCCGTGAAGGTCTTGCCGGGAACCGCGTCCGTCCCGAACGTGATCGCCTGGCCGGGCCGGACCGCGGACATGTCCGCGGAGGGGACGGTGACCGCGAGGTCGAGCAGGCGGTTGTCGACGACCCGGAAGACGACCTTCTGCATTTCGCCGACCACCTCGCCGACGTCGACGAGGCGCGCGGCGACCACGCCGTCGAAGGGGGCCCGGATGACGGATTTCGAGATCCGCGTCTCCGCCTGGCGCACGTCCTCCTCGGCCGCGGCGACCTGGGCCCGCGCCGCCGCGGTCCGGGCGGCGGCGGCGTCCTTCTGCGTCGCCGCGTCGTCGAGCGACTGCTGCGTGACGAGCCCGGCCTCCCTGAGCTTCACGGCGCGCTCGTACTCCCGGTCCGCGCGGTGCGCCGCCGCCTCCGCCTCGAGGACGCCGGCCCGGGCCAGCGCGACCGCGGCCCGCGCCTTCTCCCGGACCGCCTCCCCCTCGCGCGAGTCGACCTTCGCCAGGGGCTGCCCCTTCTTCACGCGGACCCACTCGGTCACGTAGACCTCGGAGACGGTCCCGCCGTACTCGGACTTGACCTCGGCGTCGTGCCGCGCGGCGAGGGTCCCCACGACGTCGATGCCGTCGGCGACGTCCGCGACGGCGGCGCGCGCCGCCTCGACGGCCACCGGGGGCCGCCCCGCCTTTCCGGCCGCCTCCCCCGTCCCCCGCCCCTGCGCCGTGCAACCCGGAAGCCATGCCGCCAGGAGCAGCAGGGCCGCCGCGGCGGCCTCGCGCCGGTTCATCGCGCACCCCCCGTCCCCGCGTCCTTCCGGCCCTTCGTTCCCGCCGGGCGCGTCCGTTGCCCGTCCGCGGCGATCCCGGCGAAGACGAGGTCCAGCACGCGTTCGAGGCCCCGGCGCCCCAACGCCCGTCCGGGATGGCAGAGGTGCAGCTCCATCGCCACGTTGATCGCCCCGATGACCGCCCAGGCCATCTCCTCCGCGCTCCCCTTCCGGAACTCCCCCTGGCGGATCCCGTCCCTGACCATGCGCACGACCGCGTCCTGGAAGCGAACGTGGTAGGCGTCCATGTCGAACGCCGGCGCCCCCTGGGGCGGCCCGTAGTAGATGGAGTAGATGAGGCGGGCCACGTCGAGGTGCGCGACGAACAGGGAGAGCGTCCTGTCCGCGAGCGTCTTGAGCCTCTCCCGCGCGCCCCCGCTTTCCCGGCCCGACAGCTCGAGGAGGGCGTCGAACTGCGACCACGCCTCCCGCATGAGGTCCAGGAAGATCCCTTCCTTGTTCCGGAAGTAGTAATAGAGGACGGGCTTGGTCACGCCGGCGGCGGCCACGATCTCCCGGACGGTGGCCCCCGCGTACCCCTTGCGGTTGAAGAGCTCCGTGGCGCTCGCGAGAAGCCGCGGCCGCGCTCCGGGATCCCCGCCCCCCGTTCCGCGCGCCCGCGCGCCCGTCCGGGCCGACCCGCCGCCCGCCATCGCCGCCCTCCCCCGCCCGGCGCGCCTCCGCGGGCGCCGGCCTGCTCTACTTACCGGTAAGTATAGTCGGCGGCGGCAATCCGTCAAGGGGAAAATCCGCCGGGCGGCGGACTATGCCCCCGCGGCCTTCTTCGCGACCCGGGCGTTGAACTTCGCGAAGTCGACCGTGAACCGCTCGTGGGTCCCCCGGCCGATCGCCTCGACCGCGTCCCTCGCCTCGATCTCCCAGACGGTCCGCCGCCCATCGACCCCGATGCACCGCACGTGGACGGTCACCTCCATCCCCGGGGGCGTCGCCGCCGTGTGGGTCAGGTTGACGAGCGTGCCCACGCTCCCCTCCCCCGGGTCCAGGTGGGGCGCCATCGCCTCGATGCAGGCCCATTCGCAGAGCCCCACGAAGAAGCCCGTGGCGAAGACCTTCGGCATTTCCTGGAACGACGGCGCCTCCGGGTAGAGGTGCGGGACGGTCTTGTTCTCCGGGACGCGGTACCTGTGGACGTGCTCGATCCCGACCTTGAGCGTGTCTTTCATGGCCCCCTCCTCGCGCGAATGTCCGCGCGGACGACAATCCTTTTGACGGAACGATAGACGATTTGGGGGACGAGGTAAAATGGAAACGGGCGCGGTCGACATCCGGAAAGGAGGGGCCCGCATGAAGACGCTCTCCGGGAAGAAGGTGCTGTTCGTCATCAGCCAGGACGGTTTCCGCGACGAGGAGCTCGCTCATCCCCGCGACGAGGTGGCCGCCGCCGGCGCCGCGGTGGAGGTCGCGGCCCGCGAAAAGGCGCCCGCGCGGGGGATGCTCGGCGCGGTCGAGAACCCGGACCTGCGGATCCGCGACGCCAGGGCCGCCGACTACAACGCCGTCGTCGCCGTGGGCGGCCGGGGCACGCCCGAGCACCTCTGGAACGACGGCGACCTCCATCGTCTCCTCCGGGAAGCGCACGCCGGGGGAAAGGTCGTCGGGGGGATCTGCCTGTCCGGGGCGACCCTCGCCATCGCGGGGGTCCTCAAGGGCGTCGAGGCGACCTGCTTCCCGACCGACGCCTCGAGGAAGCAGATGAAGAAGGGCGGGGCGACCTTCGTCGAGAGGCCGGTCGTGGTGTCCGGGAAGATCGTCACCGCCGACGGGCCGGGGGCGGCACGGGAATTCGGCAGGGCGCTCGTGGCGGCGCTCGCGAAGGAAGAGACGGGGACGGCCGCGTCGTAGCCGGCATCCCGCGACGCGGCCCGGCCCCCGCGCTACTCCTCCCGGGCCCAGTTCACCCGGAGGAGCTTGGAATCCTCGGACCACTTGTACTCGACGGTGCCCCGGCACGCCTTGCGCACCTCGCGGCCGATGCGCTGCGCCAGCTTCTCGTCCGTCGTGGCGATCTCGAGCGCGTCCCCCCTGTCCTCCATGCTGATGATCCGCTCCAGCGGGTTGAACCCCATCGCCCGCCGGTCCTCGTTCCGGATCAGGTTGAGGATGTCGTCCCGGTGGCCGCGCAGGTATCCGCCGCTCAGGGTCACCACGCCCGACGGGAACCCGTGCTCGATCTTCCTGCAGGCGGGGCACCGGCGCCAGGCGATGCCGGCGCCTCCCCGGGTGAGCGCCTCGAACTCCCGCTCGTCGATCACCCATCGCTTGTTGCGGCAGATGGCCCGGCATTTCGGGCAGATCCCGATTTCCGAGGCGGTCTTTCGCGGGATGTAGGGATCGGTTTCGCGGTCGACGTTCTTCCTGCTGGCGGGGCTGTACAGGGTCCTGGCCATCGTCTTTCCTCCTCCCGCTCCTTCAAGAAGATGCGGTTGGACGCGACGAACCTCCTAACCCCATGATACAGCCGCGGGGGCCCGGGAACCATCCTCGGGCCCGACCGCTATTCCACGGAGACCCCCTCGGCGGTCTTGCGGACGATCACGGGTCGGAGCGCCGCCGCGTGACGGCCCAGCTTTCCCTCGGCCACCATCTGCCCGATCGGACCCCGCACGTACCGGTCGACGACCCGGCCGAGCTCCCGGATGCCGTACTCGGCGCTGGACCCCGCCGCGGCGAGCCACTCCATCGCGTCCGGCTCGACCCTGAGCCCCACGCCCGACCGCTCCATGAGGCTCTCCTCGAGGGCTTCGAGCTGCGCCTCGAGGACCTTGCGCACGTCGTCGGATCCCAGCCGCCGGAACACGATCTGCTCGTCGATCCGGTTGAGGAACTCCGGGCGGAACCGTCCCCGCGCCACGGCGAGGGCGGCCTCCGCCTCGACGGCGGAGTCGCCGGCGTGGAAGCCGATCTCCTTCCCGATCCGGATGTTGCCGGTCATCACGAAGATGGCGTTCCGCGCGTCCGCCGTGCGCCCCTGGCTGTCCGTGATCTTCCCGTTGTCGAAGAGCTGCAGGAAGAGGTCGAACACGCGCGGCGACGCCTTGTCCACCTCGTCGAGCAGGACGACCGCGTACGGCGTCGTCCGGAGGCGCTCGGTGAGCTGCCCCCCCTCCTCGTAGCCCACGTACCCGGGCGAAGCGCCGACGAGCCGGGATACGCTCACGTTGTCCTGGTACTCGGACATGTCGAGGCGGATGAAGGACCGCTCGCTGCCGAAGAGGTACGACGCCAGCTGCCGCGCCACCTCCGTCTTGCCGACGCCCGACGGGCCGAGGAAGCAGAAGACGCCCAGGGGGCGGCGCCGGTCGCCGAGGCCGGCGTGGCTCATGAGGAGCCGGCGGCAGACGCGCGAGACGGCCTCCGTCTGGCCGAAGACGTGCCGGTTCAGGTGGGCCTCCAGCCCCAGGATCCGGGACTCGGTGAGGCCGCCCAGGCCGCCGCGCACGACCTCGATCGGGATCCCGACCTTCTCGGAGACGACGCGCGCGACCGTCTCCGGGCGCACGACGGGCGAGACCGGGCGGCCGTTCGGCTCCGCCTCGAGCGACTGCGAGAAG
>JBLMWX010000158.1:0-14317 GCA_050257455.1 Gemmatimonadota bacterium
CCCATATGGCGGGATTTCTCGACATCTCGTTCCTGACGGTGCAGGTGACGAGCGCCCTGCGTCTCGCGGCGTTCCTCTTCCTCATCTCGTCGGGGCTCACCCTGGTCTTCGGCGTTCTCAACATTCTCAACTTCGCCCACGGCGCCCTTTACATGCTGGGGGCGTACTTCATGTACTGGCTGACGCTCTACGTCGCCGGCCCGGGCGGGTTCGTCCTGGCCCTGATCGCCGCGCCGTTGGGCGTAGCGGCCGTGGGGGCCATCGTCGAGACGGGGCTCCTGCGGCGGATCTACGTCCAGGAAGAGATCTACCAGCTCCTGCTGACGTACGCGCTCGTCCTCATCATCGACGACGTGGCCAAGATGGTCTTCGGCGCCGAGTTCAAGTCGATCGCGAAGCCCGCCGTCCTCGAGGGATCCGTGACGCTGTTCGGGGGCACCGTCCCCCTGTATACGATCCTCGTGCTGGTCGTCGCGCCGCTGGTGGCCGTGGGCCTGTGGTACCTCCTCTACAAGACGAAGACCGGGAAGGTCGTGCGGGCCACGGCCTCGGACCGGGAGATGGCGGACGCTCTCGGGATCAACATGAAGGCGCTGTTCACGCTGGTCTTCGCCTTCGGGGCGCTGCTCGCCGGCTTCGGGGGGGCGCTCGCCGGGCCCGCCCGCACGGTCTTCCCGGGCGTGGGGACGGAGGTGATCATCGAGTCGTTCGTCGTCGTCGTGATCGGGGGGCTCGGCAACCTGTGGGGGGCGCTCGTCGGGTCGATCCTCATCGGGACGCTGGAGACGATCGGGATCATCGTCTTCCCCGAGTTCGAGATGGCGCTCATCTACCTGCTCATGGTCGCCGTGCTCGTCGTGCGCCCCTGGGGGCTCTTCGGGCGGCCGCTCAAGGTCAAGGCGCTCTCCGACAAGAACCTGAGCATGGAGGCTCAGGAGATCTCGCCGGTCCACTTCTCGGCCCGCGGCTTCCTCTGGACCGTCCCGCTCGCCCTGCTCCTGCTCGCCCCGGCGGTCGCCGGGCGCTTCTACCAGTACCTGCTGGCGCAGGTCTTCGTCGCGGCGCTGATGGCGATCGCCTTCAACATGGTGCTCGGGATGACGGGCCTCCTGTCGTTCGGCCAGGCCGCCTTCTTCGGCGTCGGGGCGTACGCCGTCGGGCTTCTCCTCACGAAGACGGCGGTCGGGACGCTGCCCGCGCTTCTGGTCGCGATCGTCGCCGCCGCGGCCGCCGCCGCCGTCATCGGGTTCTTCTGCGTCCGGCTCTCCGGCGTTCACTTCGCCATGCTCACGCTCGCCTTCGGCCAGCTCGTGTACACGGTCGCCTTCAAGTGGTACGGGTTCACCGGCGGCGACAACGGGATCCAGGGAATCCCGGTCCGGCCGATCGGGCTCTTCGGGCTCGGCCCCCTGGACATCGGCTCGACGCAGGCGACGTACTACTTCGTCCTCGCCGTGGTCGCGGTGGCGGTCGCGGCGCTCCGGCGCATCCGGTCCTCCCCGTTCGGGGCGGCGCTCCGGGCGATCCGGGAAAACCCGCAGCGGGCGGCGTACCTCGGGATCAACGTCAAGCTCTACCAGCTGCTGGTCTTCGTGGCGGCCGGCGCCTTCACCGGGCTTGCCGGCGGGCTGCACGCGCTGGTCGAGAAGTCGATCTCGCCGGAGATCATCCACTGGACGAAGTCCGCCGATCCCGTCCTGATGACGATCATCGGCGGGATCTACACGTTCGCGGGCCCGGCGGTGGGGGCCGTGGTCCTGGTCGTCCTCAACTCCTACATCGTCGCGTGGACGGAATACTGGGCCCTCGTTCTGGGCGTCGTCCTGCTGTGCCTCGTGCTGCTCCTCCCGGGCGGGGTGGTCGGGTTCCTCAACGAAAAGAGCCGGACCCTCTTCGAGAGGGTCGGGGTGATCCGCAGATGGGCTTTCTCGAAGTCGACAACGTCGTGAAGTCGTTCGGGGGGCTGCGTGCCCTCCAGGACGTGCGGCTCTCGGTCGCGAAGGGGGAGATCCGCGCCGTCATCGGGCCCAACGGCGCCGGCAAGTCGACCCTGTTCAACGTGATGACCGGGTTGCTGGCACCCGATTCCGGGGAGGTCGCGTTCGACGGCGAGAGGATCACCGGGCTGCCCCCGCACCGGATCATCCGCAAGGGGATCGGCCGCTCCTTCCAGATCACGAACATCTTCCCCAGGATGACCGTCTTCGAGAACGTCCAGGTCGCCCTGTTCTCCCAGCACCGCCAGAGCCGCAACCCGTTCGCGCTCGCCCGGCGCTACGCGGGGGTCGGCCGGGAGGCGCTGGACATCCTCGGCCAGGTGGGGCTGGCGGACAAGGGCGAATCCTCCGCGTCCATCCTCTCCCACGGCGACCAGAAGCGGCTCGAGATCGCGATCTCGCTGGCGTCCCGCCCCAAGCTCCTCATGCTCGACGAGCCGACTGCGGGGATGTCGCGGTTCGAGAGCCGGGAGACCGTGGCCCTCCTGAGGAAGATCTCGCGGGAGCAGGGGCTGACGCTCGTCTTCACGGAGCACGACATGGACATCGTGTTCGGGATCTCGGAGCGGATCACGGTCCTCCAGCAGGGCGGCGTCATCGCCGACGGCACGCCGGAAGAGATCAAGGCGGACCCGAAGGTGCGCAAGGCGTACCTCGGGGAAGAGATCGCGTCGTAGGGAGCTCATGCCGCTGCTCGAGCTGAAATCGGTCAACACGTATTACGGCCGCAGCCATATCCTGTTCGACGTGTCGCTGGCGGTCGACAAGGGGGAGGTCGTGAGCCTCCTCGGGCGCAACGGCGCCGGGAAGAGCACCACGTTCCGGTCGATCATCGGGCTGACGCCGCCGCGGGAGGGCGAGATCCTGTTCAAGGGGCAGCCGATCCATAGGAGGCGCGCCTTCGAGGTCTGCCGGCTCGGCGTCGGCTTCGTCCCGGAGGACCGGCGCTGCTTCCCGGACCTGACGGTGCGCGAGAACCTCGAAGTCGCGGCCCGCCGCCGGAACGGGACGCGGTCGCCGTGGACGGTCGAGCGCCTCTTCGCCCTCTTCCCGCGGCTCCAGGAGCGGGAGAGGAACCTCGGGAGCCAGCTGTCCGGAGGGGAGCAGCAGATGCTCACCATCGCGCGGACGCTGATGACCAACCCGGACGTGCTCCTCCTCGACGAGCCGTCCGAGGGGCTCGCCCCTCTCGTCGTGGCGCTGCTCGCGGAGATGATCGTGCAGATCCGCGCCGAGGGGGTGACCGTGCTCCTCGCCGAGCAGAACCTCCATTTCTGCGCCAAGGTGGCCGACCGGGGGTACGTGATCGACAAGGGCGCGATCCGGTACGAGGGGAAGATGGCCGACCTCCTCGCGGACGAGGAGGTCAAGGAGAAGTACCTTGCGGTCTGAGCGGCATTCCCCCGTCGGTTCCCGCCATCGGAGCTCGGCGCCTCCGCATGCGGGCTCCGCGCGTCGTCGCTCGCCCGGCCTGACCCGCAACCTGCGCTCGACACCTCCCGGAAAGCTCCGCGGGGACCCGCGCGCTGCGGCTTCCGAGCCCCGTGACCGCGGGGACGGACCCGGTTGCCGCATGCCGCGCCGGACGGCGCTTCCTCCTCGTCCGCCGGGGGCGGTCGGATGAGCAACTTCGAAAACTTCGCGCGGGAGGCGTTCGACCTGGCGGCGATCCCGGGAAAGCCGGAGGCGCTCAAGGGCGTCCGCGTCCTCGAGCTCGCCACGCGGATCTTCGGGCCCGCCACCGCGGATTACCTGGGCGAGCTCGGCGCCGAGGTGATCAAGGTCGAGATGCCGGGCAAGGGCGACCTCATGCGGTACGTCGCCCCGGAGGGGTTCTTCTGGCAGGACGTCTCGCCCGCCTTCCTCCCCCAGAACCGGAACAAGCTCCACGTGGGGATCGACCTGCACCCGGCGGAGGGGAAGGAGCTGTTCATCCGCCTCGCGGAGGTGTCGGACGTGGTCGTCGAGAATCTCCGCGCCGGGACGATGGACGCGTGGGGGCTCGGCTACCGGACACTTCGGGAGAGGAATCCCCGGATCGTCTACGCCGCCAACTCGGGCTTCGGGCAGTGGGGGCCGTACTCGGCCGGGCGCGCCTCGTACGACGCGACGGCCCAGGCGGTCTCCGGGATGTCGGCCATCACCGGGTTCCCGGGGCACGCGCCGGTCCGGATCGGGTTGTGGATCGGCGACTTCACGGGGTCGCTCTTTTCGGCCATCGCAATCCTGGCGGCCCTGTTCGCCCGGCGAAGGACGGGCGAGGGCCAGATGATCGACCTTGCCCAGGCGGAGGTCCTCATCCGCGCGCTCGACTGGACATGGCTCTATGCCGACCGCACCGGAAGGGACCGGGCGCGGGCGGGAAACCGCGATGTCGCGTTTCCCCCCTCCGGGATCTACCGGTGCGTCGACGGCTTCGTCGCCGTGTCCGCCCGCGACGACGCCGAGCGCGCGGCGTTGTCGCGCCTGCTCGGGGGGGAAGCCGCCCCGGACGCCGTCGCGGCGTTCGCCGCCGCCCGGACGCGCGGCGAGGTCGTGCGCGCCTCGGAGGAAGCCGGCTTCTCGGCGGCGCCGGTGGCGGGCGGCAGCGACCAGTACCGGTCCCCCCACCTGCGCGCCCGCGGGACGGTGTGGGAGCTCTCCGATCCGCTGTACGGGCGCATCGACGAGTTCGGACCCGTGCCGAAGCTCTCGGAGAGCCCCGGACGGATCAAGTGGACGGCGAAGCCGGTGGGCCACCACAACGCACAGGTGCTCGGCGGCCTCCTCGGCCTCTCGCGCGAGGAGATGGAATCCCTCGAGCGGCGGAAGGTCATCGGAAGGTGGGCGGACGTCCCCGGCGCCCGGCCTCCGCGTCCGCCGGCCGGGACGCCGGACGGGCGCGCGGGGGCCGCCGGCGGCGCGGCGGGGGAGGAAGGCGCGTGACCGATTTCGCGACGTGGGCCCGGAACGCGACCGACCCGGACGCCGCCGCCGGAAAGCCCGAGGCGCTTTCGGGGGTGCGCGTCATCGAGTATGCCCCGGCCCATTTCGGGGGGATGGTCGCCGCGTCGATCCTCGCCGAACTCGGAGCCGAGGTCGTCAAGGTCGAGCCGCCCGGGGGCGACCCGGCGCGCCGCCTCGCCCCGGAGGGGATGGCGGTCGCCGGCACCGGATTGCCGTTCCTGTCGGAGGCGCGCAACAGGCGGTTCGTCACCTTGTCGCCCGATCGCGAGGAGGGGCGCGACCTCTTCCGGCGCCTTGCGGGCCGCTCGGACGTCGTTGTCACGGCCGAGCCGGAGCGGGCGATGGAGGCGGCCGGGATCGGGTACCTCGCGCTGCGCCGCGTCGCGCCGGGGATCGTCTACCTCTCCCTCTCCACCTACGGCGCCTTCGGGCCCGAGGCGGCGCGGCCCGTGAAGGACGCCGACCTCCTGTGCCAGGCGCTCTCGGGCGTCCCGTACGTCACGGGCGACCCGGAAGGGGAGGGGCCGGACCCGGAGACCCAGGTTCCCACCAAGACGGGGAACTGGCACGGGTGGTTCGCCCAGGGACTCTGGGGCGCCTGCGGCGTCCTCGCCGCGCTCAACTTCCGCGCGGACACGGGCAAGGGGCAGTTCGTCGACGTCTCCGGCGCGGAAGCGCTGATGAAGTTCGTGGACTACAACATCACCTGGATGCACACCGCCGGACGCGAGCGGGGCCGGACCGGCGTCTACGATCCGGCGGTCTTCCCGTACACCTACATCCGCTGCGCGGACGGCCACACCTTCATCGCGGCCTACAACGACGACGCCTTCGAGTCCCTCGCCCACATCATCGCGCGCCCGGAGCTCGCCAGGGACCCGAGATTCCGGACCGGGCCGGACCGGACGAAGCCGGAGAACGAGAAGGCCCTCCACGGGATCCTCGAGGAATGGTCGGCCGCCCGGACCGCGGACGAGATCCTGCGCGAGATCGAGGATTACACGTCGAAGAGGAGCGGCCCGGGAGCCGCGGTCGTCACGGGTCGGGTCAACCGTCCCCTGGAGACCCTCGCCGAGGAGAACTGGCGGATCCGCGGCTGCTTCGCCCGGGTGACCGCGCCGCCCTACGGCGACCTCCTCCTGGCGGCGCCCCCCTGGAAGATGAGCGGGACCCCGCCGCGGCTCAAGTCCGCCTGCCGCCCACCGGGGGCCGACAACGCGGCCATCTACTCCGAACTCCTCGGGCTGACCCCGGCACGGATCGCTTCCCTTTCGGAACGCGGCGTCATATAAGCCAAAAATCGTGATCCCCCGGGACGATGGCGGGAGCCCCGGGGGATCGTCTGCCGCCCGCAATCTCCAAGGCGGGACGAAGCGGGCGGTCGCGGCCTCTTCGGGGAGAAGAGGCGAACCGTTGGGCGGTTCTCGTTATTCCCGATATCGGCGTCCCGCCGGCGAAACTTTACATTAAAATACACGGGATACGAGACGGAATCCGGGGGGGCGGCCCCCCGGGGGGGGCAATTGGAGATATCGGCCATCCTGCGCGACCTGGCGGTGGTCCTGGCGATCGCCACGGGCGTCGCGTTCCTATTCAGCAAGCTCCGCCTTTCGATCGTCGCCGCCTTTCTCGTCGCCGGCGCCATCCTGGGCCCGTCGGGGGCCGGCCTCGTGTCCGAGCCGGAGATGGTCGACGCCCTGGCGGAGATCGGGGTCGTCTTTCTTCTGTTCACCGTGGGGCTCGAGATCTCCCTGTCCGGGCTGGGCCGGATGCGGCGCGAGATCCTGCGGGCGGGGGGGATCCAGACCTCCCTCGCCGTCCTGTTGACCGCGCTGGTCCTGGCGGCTGCCGGCTTCCGCGCTCCCGAGGCGATCTTCACCGGGTTCGTCGTGTCTCTCTCGAGCACGGCGATCGTCCTCAAGGTCTACGCCGACCGGATGGAGCTCGACAGCAGCCAGGGGCGGGTCGCGTTCGGGATCCTCCTGTTCCAGGACATGGCGGTGATCCCGATGATGCTCCTCGTCCCGTCCCTGCGCCAGTGGGAGACCGCCCAGGGCGGCGAGGTCCTGGGCACGCTGGCCAAGGCGGGCCTGGTGGTGGCGGGCCTTCTCGTCCTGTCCCGCGTCCTCGTTCCCCGGCTTCTCAAGGCGATCATCCGGCTGAACAGCCGCGAGGTGCTCGCGATGACGGTCCTGTGCGTCTGCCTCGGGACCGCGTTCCTGGCCAGCCGCTGGGGGCTGTCGCTGGCGATGGGCGCGTTCCTCGCGGGCGTGGTGATCTCGGAGTCGGATTACGTCCACGAGATCGCCGCGCAGATCCTGCCGTTCCGGGACGTCTTCAACGGCGTCTTCTTCATCTCGGTCGGGATGCTCCTCGACCTGTCGTTCCTCGCGGGGAACCTCCACCTCGTGCTGCCGCTGGCAGCGGGCGTCGTCCTGCTCAAGGCCGTCGCCGCCGGCGCGGCCGTCCGCGCGCTCGGCTACCCGTGGCGCCTGACCGCGATCGCGGCGCTGGGGCTCGTCCAGATCGGGGAGTTCTCGTTCCTCCTCCTCTCGCAAGGGTATCGCGAAGGGCTGCTGTCGACCGCGGCGTACCAGGACCTCCTCGCGGTCACGATCCTGACGATGGTCGCCACGCCGTTCCTCATGGCGTACGCCCCGCGCTTCGGCCGCCGGTGGGAGCGGTGGATGGCGCGCGCCGGGGCGCCCCTCGAGCCGGACGAGGAGACGGTCCGGAGGAACGGTCTCGAGAACCACGTGATCATCGCCGGGTACGGGATGAACGGGAAGAACCTCGCCCGGGTCCTGAAGGCCACCCGGATTCCCTACGTGGTCGTCGACCTGAACGACTCCCAGGTCCGGGCGGGGAGGGCCGCGGGAGAGCCGATGTTCTACGGTGACGTCGACAAGGCGGAGATCCTGGAGCGGCTGGGCGTGACGCGCGCCCGGATCCTCGTCCTGGCCATTTCGGACCCGATGGCCACGCGGCGCGCGGTGGCGGTGGCCAGGCGAAGGAACCAGGAGCTCTTCATCCTCGTCCGGACGCGATACGTGGCCGATGTCGACGACCTCATCGCGCTGGGCGCCAATGCCGTGATCCCGGAGGAGTTCGAGACGTCGGTCGAGATCTTCTCGAGGGTTCTCCGCGCGTACCACGTCCCGGACCACGTCATCGTCCAGCAGGAGGAGATCGTGCGGAGCGGGACGTACAGGCTCCTCCGAGAGAGGGGGCCCGTGCGTCCCGACGCCGTCCTGGCCGAGTTCGAGCAGTTCCTGCGCCGCAAGGTCATCGAGATCTTCTACGTGGCCCCCGCGTCGCCGTGGGCGGGCAAGGCCGTGGGCGACCTCCCCGTGGGAAACGACACCGGGATCGTGTTGCTGGCCATCCTCCGGGAGGACCGCGCCATCATCCAGCCCGCCGAGCCGGAACTCGTTTCGGCCGGGGACAAGCTCGTCCTCTTCGGCGGGCATGCTGCCCTCGCTGCCGCGCTGACGACCTTATCCGGTCCGCCTGTTGCGGGCTAGTCCCAGGGAGCGCGGTTCGTCGGGGACAGGGGCACCGCTCGCGGCCGCCATCGCGGCCCTGACGGAGGCGGCCGGAAGGCGGTAGTCCCAGGGAGCGACGTCAGCCCCGTCCCCCGAGGAGGCGCCGGATCCGCTTCAGGTTCTCCTCGTGCCCGGCCTCCTCCGAGGCAAGGGCCCGGAAGACGGCCTCCGTCTTCGGGTCCGGCGCTTCCCCGGCGAGGCGCTCGTAGCGGGTCCGTGCGTGCGCCTCGGCCGCGAGGGCGAACGCCAGGAAGTCGTCGGCGGGCGAGGCGTCCGAGAGCCCCGCGCCGGCGAGACGCGCCTTGTGGCGGCTCCAGGCCTCGTCCCGGTACGCCTTGACGACGTCGACCCGCGACAGCGCATCCCCGGCCCTTTCCCCGAGAGCGGAGAAGATCTCGGCCACCCGGCCGACGTGCCCCTCCTCCTCCTCCGCCAGGTAGCGGAGAACCCGCGCGGCCTCCGGGTCCACGACGCGGTTGGCGAGGGTCGTATAGAGGGTCATCGCCTGGATCTCCATCAGGATGCACTGTTCGACGGTCCCGCGGAAATCGTCTTCTGCCCCGGCCATGCGCTCCTCCCGTTTCATCGACTCGAGACTGGCGATCGGGGCCCGGTGCGTCCGGCCGGCGTGATCGCGCCTGTTCGGAGCGCCCGGGCGATGATACTATTGTAGAAGTAAAAAAGCATTTTATACCAATCCGCCGCATAGCCGCTTGACGGGAGGGTCTTCCGATGAGTTCTTCCCGGACCGATCTCGTGAAGTATGAGCGCGCCCTCGGCCGGTATTTCCGGATCCCCCCCTCCGAGCGGAAGTCGAAGGACCGCGAGAAGATCCTCAACGTTCTCGGAGTCGGGAATCCCCAGGAATTTCTCGGCATGCACATTCCCCTGTGGGAAGTGAAGGTCGACGAGCTCCTCGACCCGACGAGCTCCGACATGCTCCCGATCAGCATCTCGCACTCGTACGTGAACTGGGTCCGCGGCGCGATCCGGCTGATGCCGGACGCCGCCCGCGTCAGGATCTTCGCCTCGAAGCTGAAGGCGACGGGTCTCAGGAAAGCGGTCTTGACCCTCCTGTCCCGGATGACGGGAGCGTCGGTGAGGGACTTCGAAGTCGTCGACGTCCAGCTCGTCGAGAAGGTCCACAAGGATACGCTCTTCACGGTTCGCGCGGGCGCGCGCCGTCACGCCCTCTACCTGTCGCGGTTCGGCTGCCTCGGGGAGTACATCTACGCCGCCATGCCGCCCCTCGTCGGACTCGCGGCGCTTCCGGTCGTCTACCACCTGAGCCCGCAGGGCGAGGAGGTTCTCCTGAAGCCCGGGGAGGAGGGGCTGAACATCTACCTCGACGACGGGGTCTCCGCGTCGCGGATCCAGAAGGACGGCGCCTGGTGGGTGGACGGCGCGGCGCGGCAGGACGCGCTCGGGGATTGCCTCGGGACCGCCCTGCGGTACGGCCATTACGTGGCGACGCCGGACAGGAAGGTCGTGATGATCGACAACATCGAGCTCTTCCACCTCGACGACACGGACGTCCGGATCTTCGAGCCCATCTACGAGTTCCTTCCGCGGAAGGCTTACCCGGACGACCGCCGGAAGCGGGAGCCGATCCAGTCGCGGATGCGCGCGGACTACGAGAGGTCGTACGGGGACCAGATGGAGATCATCCGCTCCGCATGGGGGGAGATCGAGCGCCACCTCATCGAGATGCGGCGGCATATCCGGACGTACACCGGCGACGTGTTCGAAACGGTTTTGGCGAGGGTCAAGGGGCGGGTGTTCGGGAAGAGATGACGCGCCTCGCCCCCGTCCGGGACGGAAAGCGCTCCCCGGGACTCGCCCGCAACAGGCGGCTTCTCTTCGCCGCCGCGCTGTTCCTGTCCTCCTGTTCCGGAATCTTCGAGGCGAGCGTGCCCCGGCGCGACGGCGTCGTCCCGGTCCCCGGCATCTCCGCGCCCGTCGCGATCGTGCGCGACAGGTTGGGCATCCCCCACATCACGGCGGGAAGCGACCGGGACCTCTACTTCGCGCAAGGGTTCGTCCACGCCCAGGACCGCCTGTTCCAGATGGACTTCGAGCGCCGGCTGGCCCGGGGGGAGCTCGCCGAGCTCCTCGGGAAGAACGCCCTTCCGGCCGACCGGCTCCTTCGCCACCTCGGGTTCGCGGCCCGCGCGCCCGCCATCGTCGCCTCCTGGCCGCCGAGGACGCGCGAGATCGTCGCGTCCTACTGCGCGGGCGTCAACGCCGCGATGGACGCGTTGCGGGCCTGGCCCGCCGAGTTCCGGGTCCTGCGCGCGGCACCCCGCCGCTTTGCGCCGGAAGACGTGGCGGCCGTCGGGCTTCTCAAGTCGCTGGGGCTGTCCCAGTGGATCGAGGAGGCGACCCTGTACCGGGCGTGGCTCTCCCTGCCCCGGGAGAAGGCGATGGAACTTCTCCCCGAGGGCGTCGGCCCAACCGGCGGCTTCGGGCGTGCCGCGGCAGCCTCCGCGGGGCAGGCCCCCGTCGCGGCCGCGCTGTCCGACGCGATCGCGTTGCTCCGAGCGGCGGCCGAAGAGCTGCCCCGCGCGGGGGGATCGAACGCGTGGGCGGTCTCCGGACGGAAGAGCGGGACGGGCCGCCCCATCCTCGCCAACGACCCTCACATGCTGCTCACCTGTCCCTCGCTCTGGTACGAGAATCACCTCGTCGCGCCGGGGGTGGACGTTTACGGCGTCTCCTTCCCCGGCGCCCCGTGCGTCGTGATCGGTCACAACCCGGCGATCGCCTGGGGATTCACGAACGCGATGCTCGACGACGCGGACTTCTTCGTCGAGAAGGTGGACGGGGAGAGGGTCATGTCCCGGGGGAGATGGGTCCCATTGAAGCGACGCGTCGAGACGATCCGGGTCAGGGGAGGCAGGGACGAGACGTTGACGGTGCGCGAGACGCCCCACGGGCCGATCGTCACCCCGGTGTTCCCCGGGGTTGCCGCCGCGCTTTCCCTGCGGTGGATCGGCTTCGACGGGGGAGACCCGGTCGGGGCTCTCGACGCCCTGGACAGGGCGCGGAACCGCGAGGAGTTCCTCGCCGCCGGCGCCCGGTTCCCGCACCCCGCGCAGAACGTCGTCTACGCGGACCGGGACGGCAACATCGGCGTCGTCATGTTCGGCAGGATCCCCGTGCGGAAAGGGGGAAGCGGACAGCTGCCGGTGCCGGGCGACACCGGCGAGTGGGACTGGAAGGGGACGGTTCCGTTCTCCGCGAATCCCAGGGTGTGGAACCCGCCGCAAGGGTTCGTGGCCGCCGCCAATCTTCCGATCGCCGGGCGCACCTACGGGCATTACCTTTCGCGCCTGTACGAGCCCCCCGACCGGTGGCAGCGGATCGTCCAGCTGCTCTCGGCTCCCGAGCCGCACTCCGTGGACAGCTTCGAGCGGATGCAGGCCGACGTCTGCCGGCCGGAGGCGGAAAGGATGGTGGCCCTGGCGATCCGGTCGGCGAAGCGTCGCCAGGCCCGAGCCCCGGAGCTCCGGCAAGCGGCGCGGATCCTCGCGGGATGGAACCTTTGCGCTCCGGCGGACAGCCCGGGCGCGGCGCTTTACGAGGCGTATTCCGAGAAGCTGATCGAGAATACGTTCCGGGACGACATGGGCCCCGCGCTATTCGAGGAGGTCACGCGGACGTCCCGGATCCTGTGGAACGCGATGGCCCGCGCCGTGGCGCGGGGAGACTCCGTGTTCTTCGAGAATGCCGCGACCGGCCGGAAAGAGACCCTCGACGAGTTGATGGCGCGGTCGCTTTCGGACGCCATGGCGCTGCTCAAGTACCGGCTCGGGGGCGCCTATGCGACCTGGTCCTGGGGGCGGCTGCACCAGGTCACCTTCGAGCATCCGTTCGGGAGGAAGCGTTACCTCCGGCGCTGGTTCGATATCGGGCCGATGGCCGCGCCGGGCGACGGGCGGACCGTGTTCAAGGAGGAGTTCCGGCACGGGACCGATTTCTCGGTCGTCGTGGGTCCGTCGATGCGGCAGGTCGTCCCCCTGGGGTTCCGGGACAAGGCCCGCTCGGTCATCGGGACCGGCGCCTCGGGACATTTCTTCGAGCCTCACTACGACGACCAGGCCTCGCTGTGGCTCTCCGGACGGTCGCACCCGGCATGGACGGATGCGCGCGACATCGAGGCGAACGCCGAGGCGCACCTGCGGCTCGTCCCGGCAGACGCGGCGAATAAGGAATAGGGACCGCGTCGAAGAGTCCCGGGACTTCCCGGACGGTGCGCGTCGCATCGCACCCCGCACACGGTTCAGGAACGTTCCCGCGGTCTGCGGGGCGTCGCCCTTCCCAGGAACAGCCGTTCGATGAGATAGAATCCGGCGGGAAGCGCCGCCGCCATGAGCACGACCTTGAGGAGGAGGCGGACGGGGACCGAGGCGACGCCGATCCCGTCCGCGATCAGGTCGGCGAGGCGCGCCCCGCCGTAGAGGGCCGCAAGGGCCGCTCCGCCCAGGGCGAGGGCGAGGAGCAGCCGCGATCCAGGCCTCTTCGCCCGGCCCCCTGGCCTCAAGCCGGCCTTTTCTCGTCGCGGATGAGACGGTGCAGCTTCTTCCGAAGACCCTTGGGGATCTCCTGCAGGTTGTGGGCTGTCTTCGAGTGTTCGGTCGCCTGCCGGATCACGTCCTCCTCGGTCTCGCCGCGGATCACGGCCGTGCAGCCCGCGACGAGCTCGCTGCACCTGAGGATCTTTGCCATGGAGTCCCTCCATCCTTTCCGGCGGTTCCCCGGAAACCATGTTTATCGCCCCGATCGGCGCTCGCGACTTGGCCCCGTCACTCCATGTTTCCTAGATGATACTGGATCGCGCGGCGAACGGAAAGGCGGCGCGGGCGGCACGGAGACGGCGGCAGTCGCCGCGGAGCCGGACGTCTCGGCGAGCACGATTTTTTCCGGCGCCTGTTCCATGTTGTAATTTCCGCCTCGCCCCGGCGGCGGCCGTCCCGAAAAAGGCGAGGGCCGTTCCGCCGGATGCGGGCCGGGAGGCACGGCATCGTTATTGCTGGAGCCGACGGTTCAACCCTTTCGACCGGTTCAAGGGCAGCTTCCGATGTTCCAGTGGAACCCCGAGATCGGGGACATCATCGCGGCCGTCATCGCCCTTGCATGCCGCGGGGGCGACCAGCTCCGGATCCACAGGATCTATGCCTCCCTGCGCGAGCTGCAGGCGACGGACGTGCTCCTTTCCGGCCTCCACTTCTCCATCACCGGGGCCGTGTTCTATTCCCGCCAGATCGACGAGACGCTGCGCTCCCTCGTGGCGAAAGGAATGCTGGTGCCGGCGGAACGGGACGTCGTGATGGTCCGTGACGAAGCGGCGCGCATGGTCCGGGCGCGGCTCCGCCGCAAACTCCCGTCGGCCGTCTTCCGTTCGCTCCAGGACACCTCGAGGCGATTCCGCGAGAAGATCTTCGGGAGCCGGTAGGGCGGCTGCCCTGCCCGGCGCTCCCCCGCGACAGCCGGCCGGACGTGCCCCGGCCGCGCGCGCGGCGGCGCGGCTCCTGGAAATCTCTCCCGGGCCGAAACGTCGGGGGAGCCGGCGGCCATCGAAAGGAGAAGAGGCCGGGCCGAGCCAGAGGACCGGTCCCTCGAACGGTGGGAGGTGGGCCGTGCTGCTCTCGATCAGTTGCAGGGAACTGGGGATGGACTGTCTGTTCTCCTTCGAGGGAGAGACAGAGACGACGGTCATCGAGTCGCTGATCCGCCACGTGCAGACGGAGCACGAGGAGGAAGAGTGGTTCGATCTCGAGGCGATTCCGCGAGAAGATCTTCGGGGGCCGGTAGGGCGGCTGCCCTGCC
>JBLMWX010000159.1:0-4715 GCA_050257455.1 Gemmatimonadota bacterium
TCTCGTTCTTCAGGATCGACATCGCGAGGCCGTAGATCTTCCCGTGGAACCGGTCGAACAGCGCCTCGACCGCCTCGGGCGTGCCCCTGCGAAGCTCCTCGAGAAGAACGGCATCGTCGAGGAACACCGCCGCCGGCTCCTGCCGCACCCCGACGAACGTCCGTGCCGCCGCCGCGCCGCTCCGACAATAGCTTCCCATCTCTCCTCCCGTTCCCCCCCCGGGGCGGTTCGATGCTCAGTCCGCGGTGCCCCCGACCGGCTCTCCCGGTGTCACGGGGGACGTGTCGACGACTCCCCAAAGGGTTTTTTCCAGCTCGTCGAGCGTGAACGGCTTCTGGAGGCATCCGTCGATTCCCGCGCGGGCCGCGGCATCGGCGAGCTCCCCGAGCGGATACCCGGCGATCAGGATCCTCTTGGCGCCCGGCTGCCGGGCGGCCGCCTCCGTCAGAAACCGGATGCCGTCCATTCCCGGCATCCCGTAGTCGCAGATGACGATGTCGAACCGTTCCGTTTCGAGCCCCCGGAGGCCGTCCCAGACGGTGTCGAAGGCCCGGAGCCGGCAGACCGCGCATTGGAACAGCAGCGAGAGCGAGTCTCGGATCCAGGGGTCCGGGTCGACAAGCGCGACCGTCTTCGTCCGAAGCCGTTTGTAAAGAACCATCGAGAACCGCCCTGACCGGGTTTCCCGAAAGCTCTTGCAGGGGGCGTACCGGCCGCCGCGTCGTCCGGATTACCGGGCTTTTCGGGCAGATACACCTTCGCCGCCTCCGGCCGCGTCCTCAAGCGGGACCCGGATCTCTCAATTTCTCGAACCGGATTTCGAGAAATCGCGAAGGAAATTGGTCTTGACTTCGGGAGCCGCCGGCCCTTCTCTTTACTTTATCGACGCTGATTTGCCCGCGGGTCGGAACCGCGACGGAGGAACGTCATGAGCGCCAGTCCGGACGTGCCGGAGACCGATGGGCGGGACGAGAGATTTCTCGCCTCCTCGGGCTCGTTTTCCCGGGGAGCGGGGATATTCGTCTTCCTCGTGGGAGGCCTCTCGCTCCTCGGATGGTTCTTCAACATCCCCCTTCTCCTCTGGACCTCGCCGAACCAGATCGTGATGAAGGCCAATGCGGCGCTCGCCTTCCTCCTGTCGGGGATCTCGTTGTGGCTGATCGCGGGGGAGCGGGAGGGCCGGGGCCGGCGCTTGGCGGGCGCCTGCGCGCTCCTGGCGGCGCTCCTGGGCGTCCTCTCGCTGATCGAATACGCGGCCGGGTGGGACCTCGGCATCGACCAGCTCCTGGTCCGGGAGATGCCGGGCGCCGTCAAGACGTCCAGCCCCGGGAGGATGGCCCCCAACGCGGCGCTCGATTTCGCCCTTCTCGGAACCGCCCTGTTCGCCCTGTCGCGACGGAGGGGGCACTGGCCGGCCTCCGTCATGGCGTTCGTCGCGGGCACCGTCGGCCTGCTGGGCATGCTGGGACACATCTACGCCGACGAACCGGCCCCCCACTTCGTGGCCCACACGCACATCGCCTTCCAGACGGCGCTGGCCCTGACGGTTCTCGCGGCGGGGGTTCTCCTCGCGATGAAGGACCGGGGGCTCCTGGGGCCCGTCGCCCAGGTCGGCATCGGCAGCGACGTGGCCAGGCGGCTTCTGCCCGCGGTGCTCCTGGTCCCCCTGCTGCTCGAATGGCTCCGGCACGAGGGCGAGCTCTTCGGGCTGTTCGGCGACGAGTTCGGCGTGGCGGTCATGGTGGTCGCGAGCATGGCCATCCTGACGCTCGTGGTCCAGCGCGGCGCGGACGCCCTCAACCGGACGGACCTGGGGAGGAAGAGGGCCGTGGCGTCCCTCGCGGCGCGGGAGCGCGAGCTCGCGCGGACGACGGAGGTCCTGGAGACGGTCTTCTCCAACGTGCAGTTCATGATCGTGTACCTGGATTCGCGGTTCAATTTCATCCGGGTCAACCCGGCCTACGCCGCGGCGTGCGGCTACAGCCCCGGGTTCTTCACGGGGAAGAACCATTTCGCCCTCTATCCCCACGAGGAGAACGAGGCGATCTTCCGGCGCGCGGTCGAAACGGGAGAGCCGTTCAGCGTCCTGGCCAAGCCGTTCGAGTTCCCCGACCATCCCGAGTGGGGGGTGACGTACTGGGACTGGAGCCTCCAGCCGGTCAAGGACGCGGACGGAACGGTGACCGGGCTCATCTTCGCCCTGAGGGACGTCACGCAAAGGGTCCGCAGCGAATCCCGCCTGCGCGAGAGCGAGCAGCGGCTCGAAATGGCCATCGAGGTCGCCGACCTGGGGCTCTGGGACTGGAGCGTCCCGACCGGGCGCGCGGTGGTCAACGAGCGATGGGCCCGCATGCTGGGCTATTCCCCCGGCGAGATCGAGGCGTCGTTCGACACGTGGCAGCGGCTTGTCCACCCGGACGACCTGCCCGGGGTGCTGGCGCTGCTCGACGACCAGCTCGAGGGGCGCTCGCCCTTCTTCGAGGCCGAGTACCGGATGCGGGCGAAGACCGGGGAATGGCGCTGGGTCTATTCCCGCGGCCGGGTGGTCGAGCGGGACGGAGAGGGCCGCCCGCTGCGCGCCGCGGGAATCCAGCAGGACATCACGAAGGCGCGGGAACTGGAGCAGGCGGTCCTGCGGCAGGAGAAGATGGCCGTCCTGGGCCAGCTGGCCGCCGGGATCGCCCACGAGATCCGCAACCCGCTGTCCGGCCTCAACATCTACCTCGCCGCGGCGGAGACGCTCTCCGCGGCGGCGGAGCTCCCGGACCCGGAGGCCCGGGAGAGGCTCGCGCGCGCCCTGGCGACGGCGCGGTCGGCCTCGGTGAAGATCGAAGGCGTCATCCGCCGCGTGATGGACTTCGTCAAGCCGTCGCCGTCCCGCCGGGGCCTCGTCAAGCTCAACGAGGTCGTCGCGGAGTCGGTGGACATGGCCGCCGTGACGCTTCGCAAGAGCGGGGTCCGGCTGACGACGGCGCTCGGGGAGGGGCTGCCCGACTGCCGCGCCGATTCCCGCCTCATCGAGCAGCTGCTCCTGAACCTCATCACCAACGCCGCCCAGGCCCTGGAATCGCAGGAGGGGGACAAGACGGTCGAGATCGCCACCGGGACGGAAGGCGGCAACGTCTTCATCGCGGTGGGCGACTCGGGACCGGGCGTCCCGGCGGAGGTCCGGGAAAAGATCTTCGAGCCCTTCTTCACGACCAAGAGCACGGGGACCGGTCTCGGCCTCTCCATCACCCGCCGGATCGTCATGGAGCACGGCGGCTCCCTCGAGGTCGGGACGAGCCGGCTCGGCGGCGCCGAGTTCCGGGTCGTGCTCCCGGCCGCGCGGGAGCGCGGGAACGAAGGCGGCACCTCCGCCCCGACCGGGGGCGCCGGATGAAGCCCCCTCAGGGACCGGCCGGGGGCTCGGGCTCGACGCCCTCTCCCGCGAAGCGGTCGGCGATCCGCCGGAACGCGTCGCTCTCCTCGAGGAAGGCGTCCGCCACGTCGGGGTCGAAATGCGTCCCGCGCTGCGCCCGCATGATGCGCACGGCCTCCTCGTGGGGAATGGCCGGTTTGTACCCCCGGGGGGTGACGATGGCGTCGTAGGCGTCGGCGACCGCCATGAGACGCCCCGGGATGGGGATCTCGTCCCCCTTGAGGCCGTTGGGGTAACCCGTGCCGTCCCACCACTCCTGGTGGGTCAGCACGATCTCGTCGGCGATCCGCAGGAAGGAATCGTCCCCCAGGAAGCTCTTCGCCATCCGGATCGTCTCCGAGCCGTACACGGTGTGCCGCTTCATCTCCTCGTACTCCTCCGGGGTCAGCCGCCCTTCCTTGAGAAGGATCCGGTCCCGCACGCCCACCTTCCCGATGTCGTGGAGCGGGGCCAGGCGGAACAGGAGCTCGACGGTCGCGTCGTCCAGGTAATGCCGGAAGCGCGGGTGGCCGCGCAGGCGCTCGGCGAGGAGTCGCACGTAGTGCCGGGTGCGCTGGATGTGGCCCCCCGTTTCGCGGTGGCGGGTCTCGGCGAGGCCGGCCAGGCTCTGGATGATGGCGTCCTGGGTCAGCGCCAGCTTCCGCGTCCTCTCCCGCACCTCGCGGTCGGCCTTGAGGAAGCGCAGCGCGGCGAGCAGCGCGAAGACGACCGCCAGCGTGGCGGCCGGCATGAGCGGAGAAAGGTACACCCGGTGATGCGCCAGAAGCCACGACGAGCCGAGCCACACGGCCGCGACGGACGGGAGCGCGGCCGCCAGCCCCCAGGCCGCCCGGGCCCGGGCCAGGAGCGCCGTCAGCAGGAATCCGGAGACGAGGACGAGGACGAAAGACAGCCCCTGCGCCCACCGGGGCTGGGCGATCGGGTCCCCGGCGAGCAGGTCGTCCAGGACCGTGGCCTGGATCTCGACGCCCGGCTGGACCGCCTCGAGCGGCGTCGTCCGGATCTCGTGGAGCCCCGTCGCCGTTGTCCCCACGATGACCAGCTTTCCCCGGAGCACGGCCGGGTCCGCCGCGCCGGCCAGGACCGACGCGGCCGGCACGTGCGGGAAGACGCCGCGCTTCCCGCGGAAATTCGGCAGGAGGTTCCCGCGCCGGTCGAGCGGGATGCTCCTCCCGCCGAGGCGGATCGCCTCGACCCCTTCCGGGCCCGTCTCGAGAACGACGTCGCCGCCCCGGGCGCGCAGGTACACGGCCAGGGCGAGGCTCGGGTAGAGCAGGCCCCGGTGGCGGATCAC
>JBLMWX010000160.1:0-6282 GCA_050257455.1 Gemmatimonadota bacterium
GAGGCCGGCATCGCGGTCATGCTCGACCTCCTCCTCGGATCCCCGGGAGAGTCGCGGGACAGCGTCGCCCGCACCATCGCCCTCGTGAAGGACGCCGGGCCCGACCGGGCCGGCGTCGCCATCGGCGTCCGGGTCTACCCCGGCACGGCGATCGCGGGCGCCGTGACCCTCGGGGAAGCCCGCCGGGGGCTGACCGGCGGCGACGACCTCTCCGAGCCGGTCTTCTTCGTCGAGCCGGAGATCGCCCCCGTCATCTCCGGGCTCGTCGAGGAGTTGACCCGGGACGACGAACGCTTCCTCTTCTTCAACCCCGAGGCGCCGGGGAGCAACTACAACTACAACGCCAACGACGTCCTGTCCGCGGCGATCCGCGCGGGTCACCGGGGCGCCTACTGGGACATTCTCCGCAGGGCGGGCCGGCAGGTCGCCCCGTGACGGCCGATTTGCCGCTATAATGGGTTCACCCACGACCGGAGGCCGCGCCCCGATGCAGGACGCCCAACCCCCGGCAAGACGCGGCGGCGCGTTCCGGCGCGAGATCGAATTCGCCGATATCGGGTTTTTCCTCCTGCGGGTCGTGACCGTCCCCGGGATCCTCGCGTGGCTCCGCCTCGCGGACGGGACACGGGACAGCCTCCCCGTCTTTCTCGGGATCGTCGCGTACTTCGCCGCCTACGGCGTCCTCCTCTACCTCGCCCTCTACCTGCGCCCGGCGCGCAAGAGAGAGGTCTACTCCGCGTCCCTCCTCTTCGACCTCTCCTTCGTGTCCCTGCTCGTCGTCAATTCGGGCGGCTACGAGAGCAGCTTCTTCATCGGCTTCTACCTGCTGACCGCCCTGCACGCGTTCTACTTCGGCACTCTCCGCGGCTTCGCGGCGGCGGCGATCTGCGGGGCCGCGTACTTCTTCGCCGGCTCGCACGTCGGGCCGGTCGACTGGATCGACTTCCTGCTCCGCGCCTCGTTCCTGTTCCTCATCGCTCTCCCGATCGGGCTCTTCGCGGGAAAGATGCGCCGCGACAAGGAGAAGATCGAGACGCTCAACGCCGAGCTGCGGCGCTCTCTCGAGGAGCTGAAGCGGCTGCAGGACAGCCTGATCCGGGCGGAAAAGCTCTCCGCCCTGGGGCGTCTCACCTCCGACGTGGCCCACGAGATCCGCAACCCGTTGACCGTTGTCGGCGGCTTCGCGAGGCGGCTCGCGAAGCGGCTCCCGGAAGGGTCGAAGGAGAGGGAACACGCGGGGACGATCGTCGAGGAGGTCGGCCGGCTCGAGCGGATCCTCAAGGACATCCTGACGTTCTCGCGCGAGGCGAAGGAGCACATCCGCCACGCCGACGTCAACGACATCATCGCGGAGACCGCGCGCGCCTACGCCGACGCGTGCCGGGAGAGATCCGTGGCGCTGGCGGTCGAGCCGGCGGCGGACCTGCCGCCGTGCCTCCTCGACCCGGACCAGGTGCGGCAGGCCCTCGACAACCTGGCGGCCAACGCGATCGACGCGATGCCCGCGGGAGGCACGCTGACGCTGCGTTCCCGGGAAGTCCGGGAGAACGACGTGCGGCACGTGGCCATCGACGTGACCGACACGGGCGTCGGAGTCCCCGCGGAGGACCTGGAGCGGATCTTCGAGCCGTTCTACTCGTCGAAGACGACCGGCCACGGGACGGGCCTCGGGCTCTCCATCTGCAAGAAGATCATGGAGGAGCACCGCGGGTCGATCCGGGTGGAGAGCGTCGCCGGGACGGGCTCCACGTTCAGTCTCCGCTTCCCTTACATCCCGCCCGAGGAAAGCTTCGAGACACAGTGCTGGGAATTCACCGGGTGCGGCATGGACAAGGTTGAAAACGCGGGCGCCCGCTGCCCCGCGTACCCCAAGTACGGGCGGATCTGCTGGGCCGTCGCCGGCACCATGGGCGAGGCGGCGCCGTGCGGGGTCACGGCGCAGAAGCTCGGCGACTGCCGGAAGTGCGGGTTCTACGCGCGCGTCCACGCGTCGCGGGGCGCCCAGGGAGTCCCGGGGCGCGTCTCCCCGTAGGCGCGCGGCCGCCACGCCCCCGCCCGCTGCCCCGGGAACGGTCCCCGTTTCCGTGCCCGGAACCCGGCCATCCCGGGCCGGGCCTCGCGGATCGCCCGCCGGACGTCCCGGCCGCGGCGCACCGCCGTTCGCCCCCGGGGACCGCCCTTTTCGACCGCCGGGCCGGCTTCCCCGGGGACCGGTCGACAGTATGCATCATGACGGTTGACATTTCCCATCCGCCGTCCTATGCTCTGCGCAACGAACGGGGACCGGCGCGGCGACGCGCCGACGCCCTGCCCCGGACACTATCCCGTGATCACGCAACGCGGCTCCGATCGACGCAGTGAAAATCCACGATAAAGAGGACAGGTGACATGCAACTCCTCACGAACACCGTTGGCAGAAAGGTCCTGATGGCCGCGAGCGGCATCCTCATGGTGCTCTTCGTCATCGTGCACCTGCTGGGCAACTCGTCGATCTTCGTCGGACCCGACGGGATCAACGCGTACGCGGAGAAACTGCACTCCCTCGGGCCCCTGGTCTGGATCTTCCGGGCCGTGATGCTCGCGCTGCTGCTCATCCACGTGTGGTTCGGCGTCACGCTCACCCTCGAGAACAGCGCCGCGAACCCGGCGAAGTACGCGGTCAACAGGAAGCTCAAGGCGACGTTCTCCGGGGAGACGATGATCTGGACGGGCCTGCTCCTGCTCGCCTTCCTCGTCTACCACCTGCTCCAGTTCACCGTGCGCATCACGCCGGACATCGTGCAGGGGGTGGACGCCAAGGGGCGGTACGACGTCTTCACGATGGTGGTCACCAGCTTCCGGAACACCTCGATCGTCCTGATCTACGTGGCGGCCATGGTCACCCTGTTTCTGCACCTGAGCCACGGGATCCAGAGCTTCTTCCAGACCCTGGGCCTCTCCAACGACCGGACCCTTCCGACGTACCAGGGCCTCGGCAAGGCCCTGAGCGCCGTCTTCCTGGTGGGGTACTGCTCCATTCCCGTGACCATAATCGCCGGCATTTTGACCAGATAGGGGGCAAAACAGTGATCATCGACGGAAAGTGTCCGACCGGACCGATCGAACAGACGTGGGACAAGCACCGCTTCGACATGAAGCTGGTGAACCCCGCCAACAAGCGGAAGTACAAGATCCTCGTCGTCGGAACGGGCCTCGCGGGCGCCTCGGCCGCCGCGAGCCTCGGGGAGCTCGGCTACAACGTGGAGGCGTTCTGCTACCAGGACAGCCCCCGCCGGGCGCACTCCATCGCGGCCCAGGGCGGGATCAACGCGGCCAAGAACTACCCGAACGACGGCGACAGCATCCTGCGGCTCTACTACGACACGATCAAGGGCGGCGACTTCCGGTCGCGCGAGGCGGACGTCTGGCGGCTCGCCCAGGTGAGCAACAGCATCATCGACCAGTGCGTCGCGCAGGGCGTCCCCTTCGCCCGTGACTACGCCGGCTACCTCGACAACCGCTCCTTCGGCGGCGCGCAGGTGTCCCGGACCTTCTACGCGCGCGGCCAGACGGGACAGCAGCTCCTGCTGGGCGCCTACTCGGCCCTGGCCCGCCAGATCAAGCTCGGCTCCGTGAAGATGTTCCCGCGGACCGAGATGCTCGACCTCGTCCTCGTCGACGGCGAGGCCAAGGGGATCACGCTCCGCGATCTCGTCACCGGCGAGATCCGCGTCCACACGGGCGACGCGGTGCTGCTGTGCACCGGCGGGTACGCGAACGTGTTCAACCTCTCGACGAACGCCCGGGGGTGCAGCGTTACGGCGATCTGGAAGGCGTACAGGAAGGGCGCGTACTTCGCCAATCCCTGCTACACGCAGATCCATCCGACGTGCATCCCGCAGGCGGGCGACTACCAGTCGAAGCTGACCCTCATGTCGGAGTCTCTCCGCAACGACGGCCGGATCTGGGTGCCCAAGAACAAGGGCGACAAGCGGCCCGCCAACGACATCCCCGAAGACGACCGGGACTACTACCTCGAGCGGAAATACCCCTCCTTCGGCAACCTCGCTCCGCGGGACATCTCGTCCCGCGCCGCCAAGGAGGCGTGCGACGACGGCCGCGGCGTCGGGCCGGGCGGGCGCGGCGTCTACCTGGACTTCCGCGACTCCATCAAGCGCCTCGGCGAGGACGTCATCCGCGAACGGTACGGCAACCTCTTCGAGATGTACGAGCGGATCACCGGGGAGAACGGCTACAAGGTCCCGATGCGGATCTACCCCGCCTCCCACTACGCGATGGGCGGCCTGTGGGTCGACTACAACCTGATGAGCAACATCCCGGGCCTCTTCGTCCTGGGCGAGGCGAACTTCTCCGTCCACGGCGCGAACCGGCTGGGCGCCAGTGCGCTCATGCAGGGGCTGGCGGACGGCTACTTCGTCATCCCCTACACCGTCGCCCCGTACCTGGCCCAGACCAAGCCGGGCAAGGTCAAGCCGGACCACGCCGCGTGCGTGAAATCGATCGAGGACGTCAAGGCCAACGCCAAGAAGCTCCTGTCGATCAACGGCAAGGAGACCCCCGCCGACTTCATGCGGAAGCTCGGGAACATCACGTGGAACCTCGTCGGGATGGGACGGAGCAAGGAGACCCTCACCGAGGCGCTCGGGAAGCTCCCGGGCCTCCGGGAGGAGTTCTGGAGCAATCTCCGGGTGGCCGGGACCGAGGCGGAGGTCAACCAGCAGCTCGAGAACGCGGGACGGACCGCGGACTTCATCGAGTTCGCCGACCTGCTCTGCCGCGACGCCCTGGCCCGCGACGAGTCGTGCGGCGCGCACTTCCGCGTCGAGCACCAGCACCCCGACGGCGAGGCGAAGCGCGACGACGCGAACTTCATGCACGTGGCGGCGTGGGAATACAAGGGCGAAGGCGCCGAACCGGAGCGCCACGTCGAGCCCCTCAAGTTCGACCTCATCAAACCTGCGGTAAGGAGCTACAAATAATGAGCGGACACGACGAACACAAGACGAAGACACTCAAGCTGATCGTCTGGCGGCAGGCGGGACCGGACAAGCCCGGCCGGTTCGAGACGTACACGGCCAAGGGGATCACCGACCACCACTCCTTCCTCGAGATGCTCGACGTGGTCAACGAGGACCTCATCAAGGAGGGCAAGGACCCGATCGTCTTCGACCACGACTGCCGCGAGGGGATCTGCGGCGTCTGCTCCCAGGTCATCAACGGCGTGCCCCACGGCGGGTTCGAGCGGACGACGGTCTGCCAGCTCCACATGCGCCTGTTCAAGGACGGCGACACGATCTACATGGAGCCGTGGCGCGCCCGGGCGTTCCCGATCATCAAGGACCTCATGGTGGACCGGGGCGCCCTCGACAAGATCATCCAGGCGGGGGGGTACACCTCCGTCCACACGGGCGGAGCCCCGGACGCCAACGCCATCCCGATCCGCAGGCCGGAGGCCGAGTACGCGATGGACGCCGCCGAGTGCATCGGCTGCGGCGCCTGCGTGGCGGGGTGCCCGAACGGCGCGGCGATGCTCTTCACGGGCGCCAAGGTGTCGCAGCTGGCCGCCCTTCCCCAGGGCCAGGTCGAGGCGGCGGAGCGGGTCGCCAACATGCTCAAGGCGGCGCAGGAGTGCGGCTTCGGCAACTGCACCAATCACTACGAATGCCAGGCCGCGTGCCCGAAGGGGATCGACGTGAAGTTCATCGCCCGGCTCAACAGGGAGTACCTCAAGTCGCTCTGCGGCTGACGGGGCGGGCGAACGAGACCATGGAGGGCGGGGGCGGTCTCGGCGCCGCCCCCGCCCTCGTTCTTTCTGCGGGGCCTGCGCCGGCACCCGGCCCGGGAGGCGTTCGGGCGCGGGTGAACCGGCGGACGGCGCACCGGTCCTCAGGCGGCCCGGCGATGCCGCTCGGCCTTTTCGTCCTCCGCGGCGGCCGAGGCGGCGCCGCGCTCCTTCCGCCGCCGCTTGCGGCGAGTCCTCTCCGTCCCCGGGAAATATTCGATCACGGCCAGGGACGCGAGTCCGACCGCCGCCAGGACCGCAACGGTCCAGACGAGGACGTTCAACACGAGCCCCAGCCCGATCCCGACCGACATCCGGATCTCGTCCTCCTTTCCGCCCGGAATCCGGCGCCCCGGACATTAGGTGACATTGGCCGGGTCCCGGTTGCTCCGGAGGGCCTCTTTCGACGGACTCAATAGAAGATCTCCTCGTCGGAGCCCGCCAGCGGGTGGAGGAGCACCACGAGGTTGTGGAGGTGCCCCCGCCGGTCGTTCGCGTAG
>JBLMWX010000161.1:0-8982 GCA_050257455.1 Gemmatimonadota bacterium
ACCCCCCGTCGGCCTGCAGCGCCTTCCGGGCGCCGTCCCGACACGCCATCGTCCGGGCGTCACGGATCGCCCGCGGCCGGAACCTTCGTCACCGACGCCGCAGCCCGCGCGCCGCGAGGCGCGCTCCCGGATCAGAAATACTCCACCCGGAGGACCGGGGCGCCTGTCTGCGTCACCGGGTCATAAAGGTCGTCGATTTCGACCAGGCCCCCGGCCGACATCAGCCGGATCTGCAGCGTGGCGAGGGGGGGGGGACGATTCGCCTCTATTACCGCGTCGGTGGCGTCGAACGACACCAACGATGCGTTCTGGGCGACATTGAATCCCGGATGTTGCCAAATCCACGCCGTGTCGAAGACGCTTTGCATCGTCGCCTGGTTCCACGTCGGATTGAGCGGGGGAAACTCGACCATATCCGGGAAGAGCGTGACGTTCGAGTTGCCCCCTGTCGGCGCAACCCCGAAGATCGGGAGAAACACCGTCGCCCTCTGGATCGCTGCGTCTACGGGGATCGACGCCAGGGAGAACGTGAGGAAACCGCGCGTTTCGAAAGACGGACCCTGGTAATCGACCACAACGGTGTAGGGCGGCTGATCGGAGGTGACGATCGAATAGAATCCGGAGCTGTTAGTGATGTCGCCGTCGTTTGTGCCCCCGTCGCTGACGATATCGGTGACGTTCAAGGGAGGCCTGTTATCTCCCCCCCCGCACCCGGACACGAACATCGCAACGAACACCGCCACCGCGACAAGAAACGTCCGCTTCATTCCCGCCCCCTTTCTCCCGCCTCGCGTTCGGTGCGTGGATTCTACGACGCGCCGGCCCGTTCTATTCATCCGCCGGAAATCCGGCTCTTAAGGTCGATAGACGACGGAGAGCACCGGGGCCAGGGAACGGTCCGGAGGCAGCCCGTTCGCCCTGTTCCCGGCGCCGTCCACGAGCCAGGCAAGGCCCCCGGCGGCCTGCGCCCTCAGCTGGAAGAACCGCGCGGACGGGTCGTCCACGTCGGCCTGCAACTCCGGGGCGACGCCGAACGTGACGAATTGCGGACCTGCCGCGGGGAGGAGCGCGACCCCCGCGGGCAGGCTGCCGACGCGTGATCCCGGGGCGGCGAAGGCCGCGGCCGTGAGGGTGTTCCCGAAACGAACGTGATCGAATGCCAGGACGAGCCCCGGCCCGGACAGGTCGACCCGGTCGACGGCGACGGTGACGGTCGCCGACTCGATCCAGGCGCCCACCGGGATGCCTCCGAGCGGAAACGAGAGGAATCCGCGGTACTCGGGAGCCGGAGACGGGGCGAGGGGGTCCGATCCGGCGAGGATGACCGCCGCCGTCTCGACGGCCCCGTCATCCCGCACGTCCCCGTCGGTCGCCGGGTCGCTCGCCACGGCCGCGGACTGCGGCGGAAACCCCGAGCCGTCGCTGACGAACGACAGGGAGAAAGAGAAGTCGCACCCGCACAATAGGGGCAGAGCGGCCACGGCCCACGCGGCGCAACGTCTCCTCATCGCGCTATCCCTTTCCCCGGGGTGCGCTGCAAGTATAGAATGATTATCGCATCAACTCGTCATCTCGGGGTACAAGGGGCGGCATTGATCGAAGAGGGGGAGTGGGGCGCGCCGAAACGGCTCACCGCCAGGAAGCTCGTCATCACGGGGGCGGCGCTCCTTGCCTGCTTCCTCCTGGGCGCGGCCGCGGGAGTCGGTCTTCTCGCCGCGTTCGGCGACTTCCCCTCGATCGAATCCGCCGAGGCGTACCGGCCGAGCGTCTCCTCCAAGATCTACGACCGGAACAACCGCCTGGCCGGCGAGATCTACCTCGAGAAGCGGACGGTCGTCCCGTACGCCCGGATTCCCCGCCACGTCGTCTACGCGTTCGTCGCCGCCGAGGACGCCAACTTCTTCCGGCACGGCGGGGTGGATTTCGCCGCCATCGCCCGGGCCGCGGTCAAGGACCTCCTCTCGGGCGGCTTCCACCAGGGGGGGAGCACGATCACCCAGCAGACCGTGAAGAACCTCTTCCTCACTCCGGAGAGGAGCATCGGGCGGAAGCTCAAGGAAATGATCATGGCTTACCGCATCGAGAAGCAGCTGACGAAGGAGGAGATCCTCTACCTCTACCTGAACCAGATCTACCTCGGCGAGGGCGCGTACGGGGTCGAGGCCGCGGCGAGGACCTACTTCGGGAAGGGGGTCGGCGACCTCTCGCTCGCCGAGGGGGCAATGCTCGCCGGCCTCCCCAAGGCGCCCACGCGGTACTCGCCCCGGGCCAGCTTCGAGGGAGCCAAGGCGCGGCAGAAGTACGTCCTCCGGCGGATGGTCGAGGCCGGGTTCCTGGCGCAAGCGGCCGCGGACCGCGCGTTCGACGCCAAGATCGTCCTCGCACCGCCCTCGACGTTCCGCTCGAAGGCGGCCTACTTCCTCGAGTACGTGCGCAACTACATCTCGGAAAAGTACGGGGTCGAGGCCCTCTACAAGAGCGAGATGCGGATCTACTCGACGATCGACATGAAGCTCCAGGAGGCGGCCTACGACGCTCTCCAGGCGGGGATCAAGAGGATGGAGGAGCGGAACCGGTACGAGGGCCTCCAGGGAGCGATCCTCTCCATCGATTCCCACACCGGCGGGGTCCTCGCGATGGTGGGCGGGGTCGATTTCGCGCAGTCCCAGTTCAACCGGGCGCTCCAGGCGCGCCGCCAGCCGGGGTCCGCCTTCAAGCCGATCATCTACGCCGCCGCGCTCGACAAGGGCCGGACGGTCGTCTCGCAGGCGGACGACTCGCCGATCGAGTTCGAGATCGACAACGCCGAGATGTGGAAGCCGCGCAACTACGACGGCACGTTCCTCGGGCCCATCCCGCTGCTCGAGGCGCTCGCGCAGTCGCGGAACCTGGCGACGATCCGCCTGCTGAACGACATCGGGGTGGACGCGGCGCTCCAGGAGGCCCGCAAGCTCGGGATCGAGTCGCCGATCGAGCGGAACCTGTCGGTGGCCCTCGGCTCCTCGGGGGTCACCCCCCTCGAGATGTGCACGGCGTACGCCACGTTCGCCAACGGCGGCATGCGCCCGACCCCCTTCTTCATCCGCGAGGTGCGCGACGAGGCCGGGAACGTGCTCGAGCGGAACGCTCCCGCGGCCGAGCCGGCGATCTCGCCGGAGACGGCCTACCTGACGACCCGGCTGATGGAGGAGGTGATCCGGAACGGGACGGGGCGGGCCGCGCGGGGCCTCGCGCCGTACATCGCCGGAAAGACCGGGACGACGAACGAGAACACCGACGCGTGGTTCCTCGGCTTCACGCCGGACCTCGTGGGCGCGGTCTGGGTCGGCTTCGACGCGCCGAAGCCGCTCGGCGACAGGGAGTCGGCGGCGGCGGTGGCGCTGCCGATCTGGATGCAGTACATGGGGCGCGCCCTCGCCCTGGTGCCCGACCGCGACTTCCCCGTCCCGCCGGGGATCACGTTCGCCCGCGTCGACCCGGCGACGGGCAAATCGCTGCCGCCGGGCGCCACGGAGGGCGTCATCCTCCCCTTCCGGATCGGGACGGTCCCCGAGCAGGCCCCGCCGGGGCGGAAGACCCAGCCGGCGAAGCGCCAGGCGGACGACCTTCTCTAGGCCGGGGCGGGCGGGCGTCCTGCGGGCGACCGGTAGGCGACCAGCACCATGCGGGTCGACGCCTCGTCGAAGGGGGCGCCCGAGAGCGAGCCGAAGACGTCCCTGACCCCCATTCCCGCCTGCCGGATCATGCCGGTCAGCTCCTCCTCCGAATAGATCCGGACGTCGAACGCGGACGAGATCCGGATCCCGTCGCGGCGCGTGAGGACGTGCTCGGCCCGCGCCCTCCGCGAGGCGTGATCGTACCGCATCGACATCTTGAGCGTCCCGGAGGCGATCTCCCGCGTCTCGTCGAGGTCGACGAGCCGGGACAGCCCCTTTCCCGCGTTGCGGAGGTCCAGGAGGAGGCGTCCCCCCGTCTTCAGGCTCCGCCCGATGTTGTCGAGGACCTTCTGGTTCTCCCTGTCGCTGAAGTAGCCGAAGGAGGTGAACAGGCTCAGGCACGCGTCGAAGGCGCCCGGCCTGCAGAACGACCGCATGTCGTCGCGCACCCACTCGACCCGGACCCCGTCCTTCTCGGACCGGGTCCTCGCGAGGCGCAGCATCTTCTCGGACAGGTCGACGCCCGTCACCGCGTATCCCCGGCGCGCCAGGGGAATCGCGTGGCGCCCGCGACCGCACCCGAGGTCCTCGATCGCGGCGCCGGGCGAAAGCTCCAGCAGCCGGACGAGTTCCTCGACCTCCTCCTCGGCGTTCCCCTCGAGCTGCGCGAACAGCTCCGGGTAGCGTTCGTCGAAGATCGTCTCGAACCAGGGACGCCTCACCTCTCCCCCCTTCATCCTTTCACGACGGCGGCCGGCTTCAGCCGGGCGACCTTGCGGGCGATCCCCGCGTCGTGCACGACCTGGACCACCCCGGAGACGTCCTTGTAGGCTTCGGGGATCTCCTCGGCGAGGGTCCTCTGGGAGGCGCACGCCACGAGGACTCCCCGGTCCGCCATCTCGCGGACGATCGACTTCCCCCGGACGCTCGCCTTGGCCTGCGTCCGGCTCATCCGGCGCCCGGCGCCGTGGCAGGTGGAACCGAAGGACAGCGTCATCGACCCCGGGGACCCCGCGAGGACGTACGACGCGCTTCCCATGTCCCCGGGGATGAAGACCGGCTGGCCGACGTCCCGGTACGCCTCCGGCACGTCCGGGCTTCCGGGCGGGAACGACCGCGTCGCCCCCTTCCTGTGCACGAGCACGCGGCGTTTCTTCCCCTGCACCGCGTGCGGCTCGAACTTGGCGTTGTTGTGGCCGCAGTCGTAGACGAGCGCCATTCCGAGGTCGCGCGGCCCCATCCCGAGGACCGTGAGGAACGTCTCGCGGGCCTGGTGGGCCAGGAGCTGCCGGTTCGCGAAGGCGAAATTCGCGGCGGCGGCGAGGGCGGAGAGATACCGCTGCCCCTCCGGCGAGCGGATCGGCGCGCACGCGAGCTGCCGATCCGGCAGCTCGATCGCGTAGCGCCGCATCGCGTCGGCCATGACGAGGAGGAAGTCGTCGCAGACCTGGTACCCCAGCCCGCGCGAACCCGAGTGGATGAGGACGACCGCCTGCCCCGGGAACAGTCCGAAGGCGCCGGCGGCCTCCGCGTCGAAGACCTCGGTCACCTCGTCGATCTCGAGAAAGTGGTTTCCCGAACCGAGCGTCCCGAGCTGGTCCCGCCCCCGTTTCTTCGCCACCGCCGAGACGGCGTCCGGGTCGGCCCCGGGGAGGGCGCCGCCGCTCTCGGTGAACGCCACGTCCTCGGCCGTCGCGTACCCCTGCGCCGCGCACCAGCGCGAGCCGTCGGTCAGGACCTTCTCCTCGTCCTTCGCGGCGAGCCGGACGAACCCGGTCGAGCCGACGCCGGACGGGACCTCGCGGTGGAGCGCCGAGACGAGGTCCGGCAGCTTCGGCCGGAGCGATTCGAGCGCGAGGTTCGACCGCAGGAGGCGGACGCCGCAGTTGATGTCGTAACCGACGCCCCCGGGCGAGACGACGCCCTCCCGGTCGTCCATCGCCGCGACGCCCCCGATGGGAAACCCGTATCCCCAGTGGATGTCGGGCATCCCGATGCTGTGATCGAGGATTCCCGGGAGGTGGGCCACGTTCATCACCTGGCGGAGGGCCTCGTCCCGGACGATGTCCGCCATCATGGCCTCGGAGGCGAAAACGAGCCCCGGGACCCGCATCCCGGGGCTCGTCGGGATCTCCCACGCCGTCTCCGAGAGCTTCCGCAGGGTCACGTCCTGGAACCGCATCGCGGAACCTCCCTGGCGATGCCTTCCCTTTTCGCTGCGACCGGCGCCGCTTCCCCTCAGATGTCCACAACGTACCGCGCGACGACCCCGTCCCGGGTCCGGCGGATGGCCATGGCGTGGGCGGTCACGGCCTTCACCTCCCGGCCGGCGGGATGGCGGGCGAAATCGGCGGGCTCGCCCGACGCGGAGAGGGTGGCCCCGTTCCCCTTCATCGTAACATTTACCGTCCGGGCAAGAAACCCGCCCGCGGAGAAGAGAAGGAGCGCTTCCCGGAGGAGGAGGTAGAGCCGCTCCTCCGGGGCGTCCGCGGCCACGGAGACGGTCCGCGTCTCCCCGGCCCGCACGAACCGCCTGTCGGTGAGCAGGGAAAAAAGGGCGGTCGCGCAGCTGGAAAACAGCTCGGGCAGGTCCCTTCCCCGGGCCTCCACCATGAGGTCCGCGGTGTGGGGCAGGAACCGGTATGCGCGGCGCCTCACGTCCCCTCGGAGAGGCGCGCCGCGAAGAACCGCGGCAGCCCGGCGGCAATCACCTTCGCCTGGCACGCCTTCACGTCGTAGGGCACGCGGATCCAGGAGGCCTCCCCCGTGTCGGTGTCGAAGATCAGGAAGGAGGCGCGCGGGTCGCGGTCGCGGGGCTGGCCGACGCTGCCCGGGTTCAGCATGGCCCGGTGACCCGGCGCGAGCCGGAACCCCCCGGGCGGCCCCGGCGCGACCGGGCCGCCGGGCTCCCGGACGAAGGCCGCGGGGACGTGGGTGTGGCCGAAGAACACGACGCGCGGCGCGCCTTCTTCCGGGAACGCCTGCATCTCCTCCTCGGCGTCCGCGAGGCGGAACAGGTACCGGTCCGGGTCCGACGGCGCCCCGTGCACCAGCAGGACGCCGTCCCCGACGGCAAGCCGGTCCGGGAGGCGGGACAGGAAGGCCGCCGCCCCGGGGGAGAGCCGCGCCGCCGACCAGCGGGCGGCCTCCAGGGCAGGCCGGTTGAAGGTCTCTCCGCCGGATTTGCCGCAGGCGACGGCGTCGTGGTTCCCCATCACGCCGTCGACGGCATTCTCCGCCGCCCAGGCGACGCACCGCTCCGGCTCGGCGTTGTACCCGACGAGGTCGCCCAGGTGCACCACGCGGTCCGGCCGGCGCCGCGCGATCTCCCGCGCGACGGCGTCGAGCGCGTCCCCGTTGGCGTGGATGTCCGACACGACCGCGATTCTCAAACGGGTCACCCGAAAAGTCCGGGGACGTTCCTGAACTTTTCGCCGGCGGAACCACGGAAAAGTTCAGGAACGTCCCTGAACTTTCTGCCGAACTTCCCTTCGCCTCGGTCAGGCGCCGGCCGCGCAGGCCGCCTCGAACCGCCGGGGCAGGACGCGGCGCATCGTCTTCCTGGCGGCGTACTCCCGGACGAGCTCCATGAAGATCTCGATCTCGTAGCGCCGGTCCACCCGCGTCCCGTCAAAGTATAGCACCCGGATGGGCAGCGCATCGCAGTCCCGCGAAACGCGCGGATAGACCGCCTCCGACACGATGCCGTTCATGCAGGAGAACGGATTGATGTCCAGGATCCCGTCGGCCCCCTTCCGGTGCAGGTACACGGCCTTCCCGACGGAGAGCAGCATCTCCCCGAGGGTCCCCTCCGGCACGAGGTACGGCCGGGCGAGCTCCATCGCGACGCGGATGTCCTCCGGCTCCTCGTAGCCGCGGAAGTCGTCCCCGAAGACCTCCATGAGCGCATGCTCGTCCTTGCGCTGGAAATGCCACTTGAGCCGCGCCCCGAGCGCCTCCGGCGTGGCCAGCCGGCCGTACCGGCGGAGCGTCCTGTGGTGGTCGGCGTTCGTGTACCACACCCACTCCGTCACGTCGGAGATCCAGCACTCCCCGCCGGCTTCCTCGACCTTCCGGACGACGTCGTCGTTGCTGAAGGCGTTGAGGCGGCAGAAGATCTCCCCGACGACGCCGACCAGCGGCCGCGGGACGGAGAAGTCGGCCGGCACGCGGTCGAAGAGCGCGCGCCCTTCCCGGAGCGCCGCCCGCATCCCCTCGAGCCTCCGCTTGTGCGACCGTCCCCGGGCCTCGACCGCCCCGCAGAAGAGGGCGAGCGCGTCGTCGAAGGCGCGGTCCGCCGCCCCGCGGGACGTCTCGTAGGGACGCACCTGGAGCAGCAGCTTGTGGAGCAGGTCCCCCCCGACCATCGCCCGCCATGCGGTGCGCAGGAGCTCGTCCGCCTGGTCCCCGACGCCGCTGTACCCGTCCTCGCAGGTCGGCGACAGCAGGATGACATCCCCGTAGCCGAGATCCTCGAAGACCGTCTTCATGTAGGGGCCGTACTGGCCGAACCGGCAGGGACCGTTCGACGCGGGCATGAACAGGGCCATCCTCTCCGGCGCGATCTCCCCGTGCACCAGGAGCTTCAGGGCGTCTCCGAGCGTCACCTTCTGCGGGAGGCACTCCTCGCCGGACGAGTAGCGCCCGCCGAGCAGGAGCGTCTCCTCGTCCGAGGGCGGCATCGGCCGCGCCTCGATGCCGACCGAGCGGAACGCCGCGGCGATCGCCCGGACCCCCGCCTCGGTCATCGGCGGAAAGAACACCGTCCTGCCGTCCAGCGGATTCCGGCTCACTTTTCGGCCCACCAACGGAGCACCCCCTTGCTGTCGAGATACGCTTCGCACCGGGTCATGTACCCCGCGTCGTTGCCGTGTCCGTCGAACTGGAGGGACAGGTACGGGGACTCGGAGGCCCGGGTGATGAAGTGGCGGATGAACGAGTCCGGCCCGCACTTGAAGTTGGTGATGTAGACGAGGTGGAACCGGGGCCGGGTCCGGCACCACCGGGCGGCCGCGATGATCCTGCGCCCGTAGTTCCAGAACATGTTCCCGTGGATGTCGCGGATGTCGATCCCGTCCACCGGGAGGAAATCGACCGGGATCACGTTGGCGCCGTAATTGTCCCGGAGCTTGGCCGGGATGTTCAGGTTGACGTCCCGGTCGTACAGGTTGTACGGGCGGCCCAGCAGGACGACGGCGTGGGCGTCCGCCTTCTCGACCTCGGCCACCGCGGCGGCGCCGCGGTCCATCAGGAACGCGTGGAACGCCGCCTGCTCCCGCAAGCCGCGCCGGATCCCGTCGCGGATCTCCCGGCGGCTCACGCCCAG
>JBLMWX010000162.1:0-21826 GCA_050257455.1 Gemmatimonadota bacterium
CCCCTGCGGGCGGCGTTCGAGCGAAAGCTCGACCGGGTCCTCGCCGGGGACAAGGACCAGCACTTCTGACGGAAGCCGCGGGAGGCGCGGGCGGGGCCGTGGACATCGTCGTGAACGGGGAGCGGCGGGCGGTGCGGGAGGGCGCGACGGTGCTGTCGCTCCTGGCGGACCTGTCGCTTCCCGAGTCGCGCGTCGCCGTGGAGCGGAACCGGGCGATCGTGCGCCGCGCCGACTTCGCCGGCACGGCGCTGCGCGACGGGGATTCGATCGAGATCGTCACCTTCGTGGGAGGAGGGTAACCGGTGGATGCGCCGCTTTCGCTCGGCGGGAGGACGTTCCGGTCGCGCCTGCTCGTCGGCACGGGGAAATACGCGGACTACGCGACGATGGTCGCGGCGCTCGAGGCGTCGGGCGCGGAGATCGTCACCGTGGCGGTCCGGCGGGTGAACCTCGACCGGAGCCGCGAGTCGCTCCTCGACCACATCGACCCGGAACGATACACCCTTTTGCCGAACACCGCGGCATGCTTCACGGCGGACGACGCGATCCGGACGTGCCGGCTCGCGCGCGAGGCGGGGATGTCGGACATGGTGAAGCTCGAGGTCCTGGGCGACGAGAAGACGCTCTTCCCCGACACGGAGGCGCTTCTCGCGGCGGCCAAGGAGCTGGTGAGGGACGGGTTCGTCGTCCTGCCGTACACGAACGACGACCCGATCGTGGCGAAGAAGCTCGAGGACGCGGGGTGCGCGGCGGTGATGCCGCTGGCGGCGCCCATCGGGTCGGGACTGGGGATCCGCAACCCCTACAACATCAGGATCATCATGGAGACCGTCCGCGTGCCGGTGATCGTGGATGCCGGCGTGGGGACCGCCTCCGACGCGGCCGTGGCGATGGAGCTCGGCTGCGACGGCGTCCTGATGAACACGGGGATCGCGGGGGCGAAGAACCCGGTCCTCATGGCCGGCGCGATGCGGGAGGCCGTGTCCGCGGGGCGCAAGGCGTACCTCGCGGGCCGGATCGCCAGGAAGCTGTACGCCACCGCGTCGTCGCCCCTGGACGGGACGTTCTTTTGACGGCGCCCTGGGGCGTGAGGCCGGGGAGAACCGTGGGCGTCGATTTCCGCGTCTACCTGGTCACGGACAGGAGGCAGGCGCGCGGCGGAGACATCCTGGCCGCGGTCGCGGCGGCCCTGGACGGCGGGATCCGGGCCGTCCAGCTCCGCGAGAAGGACCTCGGGGGGCGCGATCTCTTCCGCCTCGCCGAGGCGATGCGGCGGCTGACCGCGCGATACGCCGCGCGGCTCCTCGTCAACGACCGCCTCGACGTGGCGTACGCCGCCGGCGCCGACGGCGTCCACCTCGGGGGCGGGTCAATCCCCGTCGGCGAGGCGCGGGCGCTCCTGGGGACCCGGGCCCTGATCGGCCGCTCCGCGCACACGATCGGCGAGGCGGTGGCGGCGGAACGGGACGGGGCCGACTTCGCGACGTTCGGCCCCGTGTACGCAACGCCGTCCAAGGCGGCGTACGGGCCGCCCGTCGGCGTGGCGGCGCTGGCCGCGGCGTGCGCCGCGGTGACGATCCCGGTCTTTGCGCTGGGCGGCGTGGGGCCCGCCAACATGAACGAGGCCTTGAGAGCGGGGGCGTTCGGGGTCGCGCTGATCTCGGGCGTGGTGGCGGCCGCGGACCCCCGCGCCGCGGCCGCGGAACTTGCGGCGCGCTTCGCGCCAGGAAGGTGATCGATGACGCTCATGTCTCGCGCCAGGAACGGTGAGCTGCCGCCGGAGATCGTCCGGGCGGCCGGGGACGAGGGAGTCCCCCCCGAGAAGCTCAGGGACTCGGTCGCCGCGGGCCGAACGGTCGTTCCCGCGAACCGGTTGAGGACGTCGGCCCGGCCCGTGGCAATCGGGGAGGGGCTGCGCGTCAAGGTGAACGCCAACGTCGGCTCCTCGCGCGACCGGGCCGACGTCTCGCTCGAGCTCGAGAAGATGCGGGCGGCCGTCGCGGCGGGGGCCGACGCGGTGATGGACCTGTCGACCGGGGGGCCGATCGACGAGATCCGCCGGGCGATCCTCGCCGAGTGCCCCGTTCCCGTCGGGACCGTGCCGGTCTACCAGGCGGCCGCGGACGCGCCGGGGAAGCGCAAGTCGTGGGTGGAGCTGTCCGCCGACGACTTCTTCGAGGGGATCGAGAAGCAGGCGAAGGACGGGGTGGACTTCATGACCGTCCATTGCGGGGTGACCCGCGCCGCCCTCGACCGCCTCGTCCGGGAGGGCCGCCGGCTCGACATCGTCTCGCGCGGGGGGTCGCTGCTCGCCGAGTGGATGACGTACAACGGGAAGGAGAACCCCTTCTTCGAGCAGTTCGACCGGCTCGTCGCGCTGTGCCGCGAGTACGACATCACGATCTCCCTGGGAGACGGGCTGCGGCCCGGCTGCCTCTCCGACGCCACCGACCGGGCCCAGGTGCACGAGCTCATGACGCTCGGCGAGCTCACGGAACGGGCCTGGGCGCGGGACGTCCAGGTGATGATCGAGGGACCGGGCCACGTGCCGCTCCACCAGGTCGCCGCCAACGTGCAGCTCGAGAAGCGGCTCTGCCACGGGGCGCCGTTCTACGTCCTCGGGCCGCTCGTCACCGACATCGCGCCGGGATACGACCACATCACCTCGGCCATCGGGGGAGCCCTCGCGGCGTGGAGCGGCGCCGATTTCCTCTGCTACGTGACGCCGTCGGAGCACCTGCGGCTTCCGCCCGTGGAGGACGTGCGCGAAGGCGTGATCGCGGCGCGCATCGCCGCCCACGCCGCCGACATCGCCCGCGGGATCCCCGGCGCGATGGACCGCGACGACCGCATGGCCGAGGCGCGGCGCCGCCTCGACTGGGCGGCCCAGATCGAGCTCTCCCTCGACCCCGGGCGCGCCCGGGCGATGCGCGGGGGGAGCCCCCCGGCCGCCGACGAGAGCGTTTGCACGATGTGCGCCGACCTGTGCGCCATCAAGACGTCGCAGAAGGCCATCCGGCGCGGCTAGTCCGCGTTCCCGGATCCGGCGTCCGCCGAGGGGGGCATACGGGGATGCGCGCGGGAAACGGACCCGGGGACGCGGCGGCGTCGGCCGTCGGCCGGGCCCTCCTCCAGCGGGGCCTCTCGCTCGTCGAGTGGGGCGCCGAGGGGCACACGCTCCTCCCCTGCCTCAAGGGGCCGCGGGAACGCGAGGCGTTCTTCGGGCTCCTCCGGTCGTACGCCTTCCGGCTCTTCCTGCGCGACATCCTGGCGCTGCGCGACCGGTTCCTGCCCGAGCGTCTCGGCCCCTTCTTCACCCCGGAATCGGTGGAGGCCATGGCGGAACAGGCGGAGCGCCTCGGGCTCATCCGCCGGGGAAAGGGCGGCCGGATCCGCCTTCTCGCGGACGGCGCCGCGGATTTCGGCGATACCTTCGAGTGGTTCGTGGCCGAAACGGTGCGCCGGGAATTCGCCGCCGACGCCCTGTGGGGGGTCAAGATCGGGGGGCTGCCGTGCGGGGGCGACTTCGACGTCCTCGCCCTCGCGTCCGGCCGGCTCCTCTACATCGAGACGAAGACGTCCCCCCCCAAGCACATCGAACTTTCGGACGTGTGCGCCTTCGTCGACCGCGTCGGGACCCTGTCGCCGGACTTCGCCGTCATCCTCGTGGACACCCACCTGCGGATGAAGGACAAGCTCGTGCCGCTCCTGTCCGAGGCGCTGCGGACGGCCGGAGAGGAGGGATGCGAGCTGGCGCGGGTCGAGCGCGAGACGTTCTCGTGGGACGGACGGATCTTCGTCACCAACGCGAAGCGCGACGTCGGGGGCAACCTGGCGGTCTGCCTGCGGAGCTACTTCCTGGAACGCTTCTTCGACTGAGGGGATGCCGCGGGCGGAGACGCGCCCTCCGCCGCGCCCACCTTCTCGCGGAACGGCTCCCGGACCACGGCCGGAAAGACGCGCTGGACCCACTCCGCGGCCGTGATCGCCGCCGGCGCCGCCGTCGCGTCCCGGAAGATCGCCGCGCCGCGTGGCAAGACGGCCACCAGGAGGAAGACCGCGACGACGGAGAGGGCGAGCCCGTGGACGAGCCCGGCCAGGGCCCCGGTCAGGCGCTCGGCCCCCGACAGCTTGTCGCCGCGCAGCGCATGCTCGACGGCGTACCCGAGGAGCCTGACCGCGACGTAGACGGCGACGAGAACGGCCACGTAACCCACCGCGTCGCCGTGGACGAAGCGCAGCCCCATGGCGTCCTGCGCCCAGCCGGAATATTTCCTGGCCAGGATGAGTCCGAGCGCGAGGCCGCCGAACCGGGAGATCTGGCGCAGGGGGCCGGTGACGGCCCCCACGACCGCCGAGCCGAGGCAGAGCACGACGATCACGATGTCCAGGGTGTTCATTCTCCCCACTCTACCCGATGGGCCATCGCCGTTCCATAAGGAAGTCGGCATCGCGCGGGCGGGACGCCGGCGCGGCGCGCGCGCCGGGCTATGCGTGCCGGGCGAGCGCCGCGGCGACGACCTGCGACAGCCGGTCCAGCCGGAACGGCTTCCGGATGAAGCCGATGACTCCCTCGTCCATGATCCCCTGGACCGCGCCGTCGAGACTGTAGCCCGTGGCGAGGACGGCGCGCACCCCCGGGTTGACCTCCTTCATCCCGCGGAAGCAGTCGGGTCCCCCGAGGACGGGCATCACCATGTCGACGAGGACGAGGTCGATCTCCCGCCAGTGATCCCGGTAATAGTCGAGCCCCTCCCGGCCGTTCGACGCGGTGACGACGCGGTATCCGAGGGTCGCGAGCATCGTGGAGCAGACGTCGCGCACGGGGTCCTGGTCGTCCACGACGAGGATGGTGCCCTTTCCCCGCCCCGCCTCTTCCGGGGAAGGATGGGCATACGGGATCTCCAGCTGGAGGACCTCGCCGGCCGCCGCGGGGAGGTAGATCCGGAACGTGGTCCCCCTGCCGACCGTGCTCTCCACGTCGATGTACCCGCCGTGGCTCTTCACGATCCCGAAGACCATCGACAACCCGAGCCCCGTCCCCTTTCCCTGCTCCTTCGTCGTGAAGAACGGGTCGAAGACCCGCCCGAGGTTCTCGCGCGGGATGCCGACGCCCGTGTCCGAAACGCTCACGAGGACGTGGCGGCCGGGCGAGGCGCCGGGGTGGAGCCGGCAGAACCCGTCGTCGAGGACGGCGGCCTCGGTGGAGACCGTGAGCTCCCCGCCGCCCGGCATCGCGTCGCGGGCGTTCAGGGCAAGGTTCGCCAGCGCCGCCTCGATCTGGGCCGGGTCCCCCATGATCGCGGCCCCCCCCTCGTGGTGCCTCCTGACGACCCGGATCCCCGGTCCGAGCGCCGGCTCGAAGGACGCCACGGCATCGTCGATCGTCCGCTTCAGGTCGACGGGGACGTTCAGGTGCTTCCCCTTCCGCGCGAACGCGAGGAGCTGCGCGGTGAGCTGGGAGGCGCGCTCCGCCGCGCTCCGGATGACCGCGGCCGCCTTCCGGACGTCGTCCGCCGCGTCCGGCGCGTGCGCGAGGAGGTCGGCATAGCCGAGGATTCCCGCGAGCAGGTTGTTGAAGTCGTGGGCGATCCCCCCCGCGAGGACGCCCACCGCCTCGATCTTCCTGGCGAGCAGGAGCTGGGACTGGAGCCGCCGGCTCTCTTCCTGGGCGCGGAGGCGCTCGGTGATGTCGCGGGCGGAGGCGCACCGGTATTCCTGGCCGTCGAACTCGATGTAGTTGACCGTGATCTCGACGGGAACGACGCGCCCGTCCTTCGCCCGGTGGGCGGACTCGAAGGTGAACGTCCTCCGGCGGCGGAGCTCCTCCCAGTGGGCCGGCCATCGGTCCGGCGCGAAGGAGGAGTTGATGTCGTGGATCGTCATGGCGAGGAGCTCGTCGCGCGCGTATCCCAGCACCCGGCACGCCTGGTCGTTCACGTAGATCAGGCGCGCGTCCGGCCCCGTCCAGTACGCGGCGTCGCCGGCGCGGTCCACGGCAAACTGCGTCAGGCGCAGGTTCGCCTCGGACCGCTTCCGCTCCGCGATGTCGATCGCGAGGCCGTCGACGTGGAGAAGCCGCCCCCGTTCGTCGTAGACGAGCTGCCGCCTGTCCGCGATCCACCGGTAGCTTCCGTCCCTCTGGCGGATCCGGTACGTCAGGCGAACGCTGCCGAGCCCGCCGCGGAGCGCCTCCTCCATCTGTCCGTCCAGCCCCTCGAGGTCGTCCGGATGAACGAGGGCGCGCAGGTTGACGGACCCGCCCAGGAAATCCTCCGCCGGGTACCCGGTGACGCGCTCCGCCCCCGCGCCGAGGAAGGAGATCGACCCGTCGGGGAGCGCCCGGTAGACGAGTCCGGGGACGTTGTTCATCAGGGACCAGAGTCGTCCCGCGACCTCCCGCTGCTCGTGGAAGAGCCGGACATGCCGGACGGCGACGGCGATCTGCCGCCCCGTCGCCTCCGCCGCGGCCAGCACGTCGCGGGCGCTGAAGGGCCGGGCCCCCTGCTCCAGGACGAGCGTGCCGACCGCGTCGTCCCGGGTCCCGAGGGGAACGCTGATGATCGCGCCCGGGTCGTCCGCGGCCGGCGCCGCGCCGGCGGGGGCCGCGTGCCGCGGCTCGAAATGCTCGGCGACCTTGTCCGGGATGCCGAAGATCCGGATCGTGCAGCGGGGCACCCCGAGGAGCCGGCACACCTCGCGTGCCGCTTCCGCAAGCAGGGCGTCCATGTCGGTCTCGCGCAGCGCGGCCGCCGCGATGCGGTTCACGAGCTGGATCCGGCGCCACTCGGCGTTTTCCGCCGAGGGCGGCCCGGTTTCCGGCCCGGGGGCGCGCATCCGGTCCAGCCGCCCGGCGAACGCCCCGGCAAGAACCCCGATCCACGTCGAAAACCGCACCAGCAGGGCCATGCGCCTCCCCCGGATTAAACGCCTTGCCCCATATTGGGAATATATCGGAATCCGCGACGCATTTTTTCAGCCGGGGAAAGCGCGAGAGCCGTTCCCCCGCTCAGGGAGGATCCACTTGGTATCCGCCGGCCGCCGTGTATAGAATATCTGGCGGTTCCTTTCAGGACGTTCCGTCGCGCCGGAGTGGTGGAACTGGCAGACGCGCGGGACTCAAAATCCCGTGCCCGCAAGGGCGTGAGGGTTCGATCCCCTCCTCCGGCACCAAGGCAATCCGACGGGCTGGCGACCCTCCGTTGCCAGCCCTTTCTCTTGTCCCGGTGCCCGGCGAGGGATCGAACCGGCGAGGCCCAGGCCCGCGATCCCCTCCTCCGGCACTCCGGATTCTGGACACGATTCAGAAAAGGAGTACGATGTCCCCATCGGCTCCCACGCTGGAAGCAGCCTTGAACGCGCGATCCCGACAGGGAGATTGAATGGCGCGGGCCCAAACGGCGCAGAGCTATTCGTCGTCTTTCCCGAAACGGGAGAGGCAGCGTCCGCTGCCGCCGGAGCCAGCCGCGTCCCTGCGCACTACTCATCGTCAACTCACCGGACATTACTACACAATTCTCGTTCCCCGGCATCGATGCCAGAGACAAAGATTCTCTGTTGCGATGCATTTGAACAGATTCGAGCCAAGGTTGGACGGTTCCGTCTAATACACGTTAGGTTCGCGATTCATGCTTGACCCCGTCTGTGGTATGACATATGGTAATACCAAGGAGGTGCCTCATGGCCCGCGCAAAAGTTGCAATCTCCTTGGACGAGAACACCCTCAATCGCCTCGACCGTCTCGTGAGGACACATCAGTTTCCCAGTCGCAGTCAGGCAATCCAGGAAGCGGTCGAGGAAAAGATTTCACGCCTTGATCGGAGCCGGCTCGCGCGTGAATGCGCGAAGCTGGATCCCACCATCGAGAAGGCGCTCGCCGAAGAAGACCTCTCGGATGACCTGGCGAAATGGCCCGAATACTGAGAGGCGAGATTCGGTGGGCTGACCTCAACCCTGTTCGAGGGAAAGAGCAATCGGGGTTGCGCCCGGTCCTGATATTAAGCCACGACGTGTTCAATGAACGCGCCGGCACCGTGATCGCGATGGCGATTACGAGTCAACCGCAACGTGCCGGCTTTCCCCTGACCTTGGACTTGGAATCCAAGGACCTTCCAAAAAAGTCGTGGGTCAAAATCAGCCAGATTCGTACGCTTGCTGTCGAGCGGATCGGAAAGCGGTTGGGTCAGGTATCCGCCGAGGAGCTCGATCAAGCTATTGAGGGGCTGAACGAAATTATCGGAACCTAACGACAGGTTGAAGCTGACGGGGCGCCTGCCGTAATACGTGAGCGCCCGCAGCTTAACCTGAACGATAGATGGACATCTTATGGGATTAATAAAAAAGGGAATCTATATTAAGTCCACATGAAACTTGCGTTAAAAGTTGCATTATTCCTTCGGAATCTATGGTGGATTCCGGTAGTATTGCCTTTTATTGCGGCCATTCGGCTTTATGACAAAGGACATCCAAAATTATTTATATTTTCTGTGATCACCGTATTTGTTGGGATAGGATTTAAGGTGTATTGGTTTCTTTGGGAAATGAGTGTTGCCGGGGCTGAAAATGTTGAAGAAATGCCATCAATCACTCCTGCTTGGGTAAAATGGAATATATTTGTTGATCTTAGTTCTATTTGTGTTTTCTTGTACACATTCTATATATAGTCACTGGCGTTTAACATGTAAACATTAACAAATATAGAATAGCTAAACATTGTGCTATTGATTTTTTTCCATGTAACTACCGCTTGCAGCTGACGACTCGACGTTGGTGGACCATGAGCGCCCGCAGCTGAAGCGGAACGTTCGGCAGGGCAACAAAAGTGTGACGGCGCGCGACCCGCATTCTGCTGGAGGAGACATGCTTTCCACACAGATCCATGACACGATCACGAAATTCACGGATGCCTTCAATCACGACGACCTCGATCTGGTGATGACGTTCTTCTGCGACGACGCGATTTACGAACCCGGTGATGGAAGGCGCCACCGGGGAAAGGGGCAAATACGCGCTGCTTTCGAGCCGCAGTTCCGTGGTGCCTACGGCAAGCTGACATTCGACGAGCATGATCGGGTGATCGACGTCGAGAATCAAAAGGCTGCCTTCCGTTGGGTGTGCCGACACGATATATCGCACTCCGGGTCCAAAGGGTTCTTTATGGCACTTCAGAAACTCGTGGTTGGCTTGGTCGTCGGAAGTCGGTTCGGCTGGCAGGGAGTCGATGTATTCCATTTTGACGCAGACGGAAAAATCAAAGGCAAATTCACTTATGGGTGGTTCGGAAATCGCCCGTACCTGCAGGGAACGCTCGGGTAGATTCACCGGTTGACTGCCCGGCTCCGGGCTGAAGCCGACGGCTCCCCGGGCTTCGCTCGAGGGCCCGCGGCCTGGCCGTGCTCCAAGTCCGGACGGATCATGGGCTCGCGACACAGGTTGAAGCTGGAAGGAGCGCACGATGAGCAACGACCAGGTGGCACCGGAGACGAAAGGTGTTACGGTGAAGTTACTCGCAACGGTTGACCTTGGCCCTGAAATCGAGGGCATGGCAGGGCGCCAGCTTCGAATGCGTATGGTGACCATCGATCCTGGAGGCGTCTTCGGACCGATTCACGACCATAAAGACAGACCAGGCATCGTCTACATACTGCAAGGAGCGATCACCGACCATCGACATGGGGTCGCCACGGACTATGGGCCGGGAGTGGGCTGGCCCGAGGATAGGAACACCTTACACTGGCTTGAGAACAGGGGAACGATTCCGGCAGTGGAGATATCGGTCGATATCATCAGGCAGGAGTAAGCCCGGGCCCGACATCTGACGGCGATCGCGCGGTCGCCGAGAGCCCCGGCGCGTCGGGGGCGGGCCCGTCGGCTTGACGCCCCGGGGAGCGCCGTTGTATCTTCCGCGTTGACCTGCCGGCGCGCGCCGCCGTCTCGATCTGCCCGGCGGGAGACAGGGGCTCCTCCTTGCGACGGACCGAACGCCCGCAGAAAACGGCACTCATCGCGTTGGCGCTTTGCCTGTTCGCCCCGCCGATCGTTCGTGCGGAGACGCCCGCCCCCGATGGATGGCGGTTTCCGCAAGAGTCCGACTACTCGGACGACTGGCTCAAGTATCGGGAGACCTACCCGGTGCCGTTTCACGTCAAATCCGATTTCAACGGAGACGGACTGGCCGACGACGCGTGGATCGTCATTCCCCGCAAGGGAACGGGGGGAGGGCTCTGCGTCCTTCTCTCGAGGGAGGAAGGCGCTCCCGACGTCATCTGGCTGGATCGGGGAAAGATGATCGACGCGCCGCAGTCGGTCGGGATCGTGGCGGTCCCTCCCGGGCAATACAGGACCGCCTGCGGCAAGGGCTATTTCGAGTGCGGGCCGGGAGAGCCGGGGAAGCTGGACCTGTCGCTCCCGTCGTTCCAGTTCATCTATTTCGGGAAGGCCGGCATTCTCTACTGGTGGGACGCGGGGAAGAAGTCGTTCAACACGACGGCGATGAGCGACTGACCCCGGCCCGCGGGCGGCAACGAGCCGGACGGCGCCCGCCGCGCCCCGGCTGCGGCCGGTTTCGCCGCATCGGACCGGCGCCGCTTCGCGGGCGACATTTTCTCCCGGCCGTCGCGCATCACGGAACCCGCATGTTCCATCATCGGCGCGATCGGCGCGCACGGGGAAGAAGATGGAATCGAAAGACGGGCGGAAGAAGTACTGGGAAGACCTGCGCGAAGGGGAGCCGCTTTCCTGCGATCCCGTGATCTTCGAACGGTCGGACATCGTCTTCTTCGGAAAGAAGTTCGATCCCCTGCCGTTCCACACGGATGAGGCCGCGGCGGGCGCGTCGCTATTCGGCGGCCTCGTCGCCTCGGCGCTCCACACCCTGGCGGCCTGCACCCGCGTCGTGGTGGAGGCGCAGGGTGATGTCGCCATCATGAGCGGGATCGGGCTCGACGCGGTCCGGCTGTTCAACCCGGTGAGACCCGGCGACGTCCTCACGGTCAAGGCCCGCTGGTCCGGGCTGAGACGCTCGCGGACCAAGCCGGACCGGGGCCTTGCGGGAATCCGGTGCACGGTCTCGAACCAGAGGGGCGAACCGGTGGCCGAGTACGGCTACCGCTACCTCGTCGCCTGCCGCGACGTCGCGTGAGCGGAGGAGGCCGGACGATTCCGCAACGGCGCGGTCTCATGTTTCTCTTGCGCGACCGCGGTGATATCCTTGCCTGGAGGATGCGACCCGGGGGGGGGCGTTCGATGGACGCGATCGGCGCGGGGGGAAAGCGGTTTCTCAGGGCCTTGGGTCTTGTCGTCTTCACCGCGGTCTGTCTCGCTCCCGCGCCGGCTTCCCGGGCGGATTCCGGCGCGGCCGCCGCCCCGGCGACCGGGGACGCGGCCGGTCCGTCGGCGGACAACGCGGTGTCCGCGACTTCGGCGGGCGACAGGACCGCCGCCGCCAAGGGCGAGATCTCGCGCGCGATCACGTCGTACGGGAAGGACATCAGGGACGCCTATTACCGGGCCTTGATCGAGAACCCGAAGATCGAAGGCGAGATCGTCGTCTCGTTCACGGTGCGTCCCGGGGGCGACGTCGCCGACGTCAGGATCGACCGGAGCAGTCTCAACTGGCCTCCCCTCGAGGAGGAGGTGTTGAACAGGATCGCCGCCTGGAGATTCTCCCCCTTCGAAGGAGACCCGATCCCGGCGACCGTCCCCTACAAGTTCGGGCCGAATTGACCGGCGGATGCCGCACCGGCGTGCGGGGGATCCCGGCGAACGCCGGCGGGGCTCTCCGCAGGGCGCAATGACGCCGGGCATCGGGGACCGCGCGTTGCGCCGGCGCGAACCGTCCGCGCGTGCCGCAAGGCCGCTTGACGCCGGAACGGCTCCGGCAACGACCGTCCCCGCCGGCGCCGGTCGCCGGCGGGCGGCCGACCCGGAATCCAACGGAGGTTTTCGGATGAATATCGCCCTGAACCTGGCTCCCCCGGACCGGAGGAGGCCGAAGCCGGCCGACGGGGCCACCCTCGGATTCGGCCGGATCTTTTCCGACCACATGTTCCAGATGGATTACGCGGACGGGACGGGATGGCACGATGCCCGGATCGTTCCGTACGGCGCGCTCCCCATCGATCCCGCCGCGATGGTCCTGCATTACGGCCAGGAGGTCTTCGAGGGGCTCAAGGCGTACCGCGGCAAGGGCGGGCATATCTGCCTGTTCCGGCCCGAGATGAACTTCGAGCGGATGAACCGGTCGACGGAGCGCCTCTGCATGCCGCGGATCCCGGTGGACGACGCCATCGCCGCCGTCGAAGCGCTCGTCGCCGCGGACCGCGACTGGATCCCCGCGGCGCGCGGCTCCTCCCTCTACATCCGCCCGACGATGATCGCCACGGAGCCCGGCCTGGGGGTGCGCCCCGCGACGCGATACCTGTTCTTCATCATCACGGGCCCGGTGGGAAACTACTATGCCCGCGGCTTCGAGCCCGTCCGCATCCTCGTGGAAGAGCATTACGTCCGGGCGGCGCGGGGGGGGCTCGGCGAGGCGAAGACGGCCGCGAACTACGCGGCGAGCCTTCGGGCGGCGCTCGCCGCGAAGGACAAGGGGTTCGACCAGGTCCTGTGGCTCGACGCCTCCGGCCGGGGGGAGATCGAGGAGGTCGGGACCATGAACATCTTCTTCGTCATCGGGGACAGCGTGGTCACCCCGCCCCTCGGCGGCTCCATCCTTCCGGGAGTGACGCGCGACTCGGTCCTGCGGCTCCTGCGCGACTGGGGGATGGACCCCGCGGAGCGGCCGATCGGGGTCGACGAGCTGTGCCGCGCCGCGGCCGGCGGATCGCTCAAGGAGGCCTTCGGAACGGGAACCGCCGCCGTCATCTCCCCCGTGGGCGAGCTGTGCTTCCGGGGCCGCACGTTTTCCATCAACGGGCGCCGGCCCGGGGAGCTTTCCAACCGGCTCTTCGCCGAGATCACCGGGATCCAGTACGGGGAACGCGAAGACCGGCACGGGTGGGTGCGCAGGGTGCAGGTGGAATAACCCCGCCGGGTGCGCGTTATCCCGCAAGCCCCGGCGATGGCGCAAGCTGCCGGTTCTCGGAAGATCAGGAATTACAGCGGGTTGACCCTTGCCGACCCCCTGGCATCGACCTTGCTTATATCGATGGCAGTGGATGCGCAGCGTTGACTCGCAGCGTTTCCCTGCCCCAGCCGGAGGGTTAACAGTCCTCACCCCCAGAAAATAACCCTCCGGCACCCCCTTTTTTTCCCGGACCTGTCGTAGAATGGACGCGTGCTCCCGCCGGGTGCACGGCTTTGCGGCCCGCATTGTCCGCCCGGCTTCCGGCCGCGGCGGCGGAGGTCGTCCATGGAACTGGGCATCCAGGGGAAATCCGCCCTCGTGTGCGCGGGGAGCCGGGGGCTCGGCCGCGCGTGCGCCGCGGCGCTTTCCGCCGAGGGCGCCCGCGTCGCGATCTGCGCCCGTGACGGGGAAACCCTCTCCCGCGCCGCGACCGAGATCGCGGCCGGCACGGGACACCCGGTCCTGCCGGTTCGGGCGGACCTGACCAAGGAGGGCGACATCGACGCGCTCTTCGGGGAAGTCGCCCGCGCGTTCGGGACCCTTCACATCCTGGTCACCAACGCGGGAGGCCCCCCGCCCTCCGGGTTCCTCGGCGCATCGGACGAGGCGTGGCGCCGGGCGCTCGAGCTCAACTTCTTCTCCGCGGTCCGGTGCATCCGGAAGTGCCTTCCCTGGATGACGGGCCAGAAGTTCGGCCGGATCGTGCTCCTCACGTCGTTTGCGGTCAAGCAGCCGATCGACAACCTGATCCAGTCGAACGCGGTCCGCAGCGCCGTCACGGCGATGGCCAAGACGCTCTCGCGGGAAGTGGCGGAGGAGAACGTGACGGTGAACACCGTCTGCCCGGGATACGTCCTCACCGACCGGCTTCGGTCGCTCATCGAGAAACGGGCCCGGGAAGGGCATGTCTCGGTGGAGGAGGCGATGGCGACGGGGATCGCCGAGATTCCCGCGGGCCGGTTCGGCGCGCCGGAAGAGGTCGCCGCCCTGGTCGCCTTTCTCGCTTCCGAAAAGGCGTCCTACGTCACCGGCGCGACGATCCAGGTGGACGGCGGGCTAATCCGCGGGCTCCTTTAGCCCCAGCCGGCCATACAGCTCCGCGGGCGCGATCCCGAGGACGCGGACGATCTTGTCGCGGCCGCGGTCTCCCGCCACGATCTCCACGCACCGCCGCGGAACCCCGAGCGTCCCGGCGAGGTAGCGCACGAGCGCCTCGTTGGCCCGGTTCTCGACGGGCGGCGCCGTCAGCCGGACGCGAAGGACTCCCCCGGACAGGCCCGACACGCCGTCCCGCGGCGCCCGCGGCTGGACGCGCACCGTGACCGTGGCCGACGGTTGCCTCCCGCCCGGAGCCGCCCTCTGGTCCCCCGTCCGCCTCACGTGAGGCGCAGCGCCAGGTCGAAGAGCGTCCTCACGACGAAGTACTGGAGGAACAGGATGATGAGAATCGCGACGAGGGGCGAGAAATCGATGCTCCCCGCCATGAGCGGAAGCCGCCGCCGGAGGTACGACAGCACGGGCTCCGTGATCGAGTAGAGGGCCCGAACGATCGGGTTGTACGGGTCGGGGTTGACCCACGACAGGACGGCCCGGACGATGAGGATCCACATGTACGCCGACAGGGCGATGTCGAGGATCTTCGCCACGGCGAACACGAAGTTCTTGGCGACGTCGGCACCCATCATGCTCCCCTCACTTCGAGATCTCCCGGCACCGCTGCCAGGCGGCGTACACCGCGGCCATCACCGTTCCGCGGAACGCGCCCGCCTCGAGGGCGGCGATCCCCGCCGCGGTCGTCCCTCCAGGCGATGTTACCATGTCCTTGAGCTCCCCGGGATGCTTCCCGGTCTCCCGCACCATCCGCCCGGCCCCCTCGACCGTCGAGGCCGCCAGGCGAAGCGCCTCGTCCCGCCCCATCCCGGCGCGGACCGCCCCGTCCGCCAGCGCCTCGATGAAGAGGAACGCGAACGCGGGCCCCGAGCCCGACAGCGCCGTCACGGCGTCCAGGAGCTCCTCGCGCGCGAACTCGGCGACCGTTCCGAGGGCGGAGAAGATCTTTCGCGCCGTGTCCTTCCGCCGCTCCGAAAGCCCCGGGGCGAAATAGAGCCCGGTGCTTCCCATCCCGACCTGGGCCGGCGTGTTCGGCATGGCCCGGACGACGGCGGCGTCCCGTCCGAGCGCGTCGCGCAGGGCCGCCGTGGGAACCCCGGCGGCGATCGAGATGACGAGCTTTCCCTTGAGGTTCGCCCGACCGAGCGCCTCCAGGGCGGCGGGTACGTCCTTCGGCTTGACGGCCAGGACGATCGTGTCGCAGGCGGCCAGAAGGGCCGGCGCCCCGTCCGCCGGGGAGACCCCGTAGCGCCTCGAAAGCTCCCTCGCACGGCCGGCGCGGATGTCCAGGACGTGCACGTCCCGGGGCGGCAGCACCTTCGCCCCGACGATGCCGCGGATCATCGCCTCCCCCATGTTGCCCGCTCCGAAGAACCCGACACCTTTCATCGCGCCCTCCTCGGCCCGAAGATCGCCGTCCCCACCCGGACCATCGTCGCCCCCTCCTCGATCGCGGCCTCGAAATCCTGGGACATCCCCATCGACAGCTCGGTCATCTCCGTTTCCCGGGGCGCCCGCCGGGCCGCCTGCGCGAGCAGGTCGCGCAGGCGCGCAAAGTACGGCCGGCTCGCTTCGGCGTCGTCCGAGAAGGGGGGAATGGCCATCAGCCCCCGCATCCGGATCCCGGGGAGTCCGGCCGCGGCGTCGAGGAGCGCCGGGAGCCCGTCGGGGGAGATCCCCGCCTTGCCCGCCTCGCCGGCGAGGTTGACCTCCGCGAGGAGGTCCACCGTCCTTCCCGCCGCCGCCGCGCGCCGGGAGATCTCCGCGAGGAGCCCCGCCGAATCGACCGTCTGGATCCACGGGAAGAGGGCGACGGCCTTCGCGACCTTGTTCCGCTGGAGCCTCCCGATCAGGTGCCACTCCGCGCCGGGCACGACCCGGATCTTGCCTTCGGCCTCCTGGACGTAATTCTCTCCGAAGACCGAAAGCCCCGCCTCCCGCGCCGCCGCGACGGCTTCCGCGGTGTGCGTCTTCGAGACGGCGACGAGGCGCACCTCCCCGGGGCGCCTCCCCGACCGGGCCGCCGCGCGCGCGATGCGGTCGAGGACAGCCGCCGCGCGCTCCCGGATCGCCGGGTCGACCGTCACGGCTTCCGGCCGGCGGGGCCGTACCACCCGCGTCCGGAGCGCAGGACGCGAACGAGCCCCGCCCGCTCCAGCATCGAGAGCACGCGCGTCATGGGGAGCCCGACGACGTTCGTGTACGATCCCGAGATCCGCTCGATGAGCAGGTTCCCCGCGCCCTGCGCGGCGTAGCCGCCCGCCTTGTCGTCGCTCTCCCCCGTCCGGAGGTATCCCGCGATCTCGACGTCGGTGAGCTTCCGGAACAGGACGCGGGTCGTCACGACAGCCTCGTCCCGGTAGCCGTCGCGCCCGCGCAGCAGGCACACGGCGGTGTGGACGACGTGCTCGCGGCCGGAGAGCATCGCGAGCATCCGGCGGCCGTCCCGCCGGTCCCTCGGCTTGCCGAGAAGGACGCCTCCCACCACGACGACCGTGTCCGCGGAGAGCACGTACGCCGCGGGGTGCCGCGCCGCCACCTCGGCCCCCTTGTCCCGGGCCGCGCGGAGGACGAACCGGCGGGGCGCCTCGCCGGGACGGCGGTCCTCGTCGACCTGCGAAGGGACCACCCGGAACGGCACGCGGACCGCGCCCAGAAGCTCGCGCCGCCGCGGGGACGCGGACGCCAGGATGAGGCCGGGATGCGGTGTCACGGCAACCTCATTATAGCGGCAACGACCTTCCTTGACCCACGCAAAGTTCCCGTGCTACAAAGGGAGAAATTCCTTTGCGGGACGCCGACATGAACCTTCGGACCATCACCGTCAAGACCGAGAGCAGCCAGCAGGTCATCGACATCACCCAGACCGTGCGCCTGGTGGTCCGCGAGAGCGGCGTGACCCGGGGCGCCTGCCAGGTGTTCGTTCCCCACACGACGGCGGCCGTGACGATCAACGAAAACACGGACCCCAACGTCAAGCAGGACATCCTCAACATCCTCGAGTCGATCGTCCCCTCCAAGGGAACGTACCTCCACACCGAGGGGAACGCCCACGCCCACGCCAAGTCGAGCCTGATCGGCTCGTCGGTGTCGATCTTCGTCGAGGCGGGGCAGCTCGTGCTCGGCACGTGGCAGTCGGTCTTCCTCTGCGAGTTCGACGGGCCCCGGACGCGCAACATCCTCATCAAGGTCTTCTCGGGCTGACCTGCCGGATCACCGGTCCGCCGGCGGCCGTCCCCCGCCCCGGCGCATGGCTTCGTAACGCGCCCGGAGCGTCCGGCGCGGCATGCCTCCCTCGATCACGTCCCAGGGAAAACGTTCCTCGGCCTCCTTCTCGCGGAAGACGACCCGGCCGATCCCGGGGGCGGCGTCCGGCCCCGACGTCTTCATCCTCCCGTTCCGCGCCCGCGCCAGCGCCGCCTCCGCGCGCCGGTCGGAGAGGCCGAGGTACGCCTGCACGACCGCCTGGCGCGGCGCATCGGGGGCCACCCGGATGTTGGGCAGGCGGCGGACCGCCCGCGCGATGCGCTCCTGCCGTCCCTCGAGCTCGGCCTCCGGGGCCATCGGGGCCCACTGCATCGGCGTGAACGGCTTCGGGACGAACGGCGACAGCGTCGCCGTCACGGTCCCCAGCCGGCCGGCCGCCCTCCCCTCCCCGAGCACGAAATTCCGGAACTTCTCCAGGAACCGGACGGTCCCGTCGACCTCCTCGTCCCGCGACGTCCCGGGAAGTCCGACGAGAAAGTAGAGCTTGAAGGAGACGATCCCCGCGCGGACGAGCACGCCGGCCGCGGCCAGGAAGACCTCGTCGGGCATGCGCTTCCCGATGCGGGCGCGCAGGTGCTCGTCCCCGCACTCGGGGGCCAGGGCGACGGTCCTGTGGCCGCTGCGCCCGAGGATCCGGGCGGTCTCGTCGTCGACGAGGTCCGCCCTGACCGACGCCGGCGAGACGGCGCCCCCGCGCGCGAGGATCTCGCGCGACAGCTCCTTGAAGGGACTCCAGTCGAGGACCGCGGCCCCGATGAGCCCGATCCGCTTCCGGTGGGGCCACGCGGCGTCGACCGCGGCGCGCGCGTGCGCCAGCGGAACCTCGCGGTAGCGCGGACACGCGTGGGCGGCGGCGCAGAAGCCGCACATCCTGGGGCAGCCCCGGGAGGTCTCCACGAGGGCCATCCTCCCGAACTCCGCATCCTCGGAGAGGACCGGGAGGACGGGAGGGAAATCGGCGAGCGGGACCGCCTCCCGGACCACGCGGGCGGGGAACCCGGGGCGGGGCGACAGCGCGAGCAGGCCCCCTTCGGGGCCGGGCCCGGCGTACCCGGGCTCGTAGCCGCCGGGCACGTACACGCCCGGGACGGACGCGAGGTCCGCGAGGTAGCCGGGATCGCCCGGGCGCGGGTTCCCGAGCGAGAGGATCGACTCGACCGCCCTCTCGCCGTCTCCGACGACGACCGCATCCGCGATCGTCCCGGACGGCTCGGGGTTGAGCGAGGCGGCGAATCCGCCGGCCAGCACGAGCGGGCGGGGGCGGGCGCCGCCGCGGAGCTCCCGGAATGGACCGACGCCGCCGCCCGCCAGGATCGGCGGAACGTTCAGGAGATCGTTCTCGTAGGACAGGGAGAAGGCGACGACGTCGAAGTCGGAGAGCGGCCGCCCGCTCTCGAGCGCGGCCAGGGGGAGTCCCCCGTCGCGCAGCAGACGCCACTCGGCCGGTCCGGGGAGGAACGCCCGCTCGCAGAGGGCGTCGCGCCTCGCGTTGATCCGCGCGTGGACCGTGAGGAAGCCGAGGTTCGACATCCCCGTCGCGTACCGGTTCGGGTAGACGAGGACGACGCGGGTCCGCCCCCCCCACTCCTTTCGCGCCGCGCCGACCTCGCGGGAGAGGACCTTCCGGCGGAGCGCGCGGAGCTCCCTTCCCATCGCCGCCGGGGCGCCCGGCTACTCCGAGCGGCGCCGGAGGAACGTGGGGATCTCGAACTCCTCCGGACCGTCCTCCTCGGCCTCGCGGCCGGCGAGGGGAAGGCTCTCGATCGGCTCGGGCTCCCGGTGCGGCGCCGCGCGCAGGAACGTCGGCTTCTCCAGGTCCTCCTTCCCCACGAGCTTGATGGTGCGGCGGGGACCCTTCCAGATCGTCTCGGCCACCGCCGAGTCGAACCCGGTGGCGATGACGGTGACCTTGAGCTCCTCGCCCATCGCCTCGTCGATGACGGTGCCGAAGATGATGTTCGCCTCCTCGTCCGCCTCCTCCCGGATCAGGGTCGCGGCCTCGTTGACCTCGTTGAGCGACAGGGACGGCCCCGCCGTGATGTTGATCAGGACGCCGCGGGCGCCGTGGATCGACACGTCCTCGAGGAGGGGGCTGGAGATCGCCTTCTCCGCCGCCGCCATCGCCCGGTTCTGCCCCGACGCGCATCCGGCTCCCATCAGAGCCACGCCCGAGTCGGACATGATCGTCTTGACGTCGGCGAAGTCGAGGTTGATGTAGCCCGGCCGCGTCACGAGCTCCGAGATCCCGCGGACCGCCTGGTAGAGGACCTCGTCCACCTTCCGGAACGCGTCCGTGAACCGCATGTCCTTGCCGGCGATCATCAGGAGCTTCTCGTTCGGGATGACGATGATCGTGTCGACGATCCCGCGCAGCTCCTTGAGCCCCGACTCGGCCTGCCGACGCCGCGTGGCGCCCTCGAAGGAGAACGGGCGCGTCACCACGGCGACCGTCAGCGCACCGGCCTCGCGCGCCACGTCCGCCACGACGGGCGACCCCCCGGTGCCCGTCCCGCCGCCCAGCCCGGCCGTCAGGAACACCATGTCCGCGCCCCCGAGGGCCTCGCGGAGCAGGTCCCTGTCCTCGATCGCGGCCTGCCTCCCGATGTCGGGGTTCGCCCCCGCCCCCAGCCCCTTGGTCAGCCGGCTTCCGATCTGGATCTTCAGGGGAGCCAGGTTGCGCGACAGCGCCTGGGCGTCCGTGTTCGAGGCGATGAATTCCACGCCCTTGAGCCCCTCCTCGATCATGGTGTTGATGGCGTTCCCGCCGCCCCCGCCGATCCCGAAGACCTTGATGATCGCGTGGCACCGGTTCTCCTCGATGACCGTGAACATGTCGCCCTCCCTCTCCTCAAAGATTATGGGTTCAGAAATAGTCCGCGATCAGCCGCTTCACCCGGGCCAGCCAGCCGTCGCCGCCGGCGTCCGGCCGGGCGCGGCCCTCGGCGAGCTTCGCCCCGTAGAGCACAAGGCCGACGCCCGTGGCGAACGCCGGGCCGGCCACGAGCTCCGTCATTCCCCCGACGCCGATCGGCAGGCCCCGCCGGACCGGGAGCCCGAAGACGCGCTCCCCGAGCTCGGGGAGTCCGTCCAGAAGCGATCCGCCCCCCGTGAGGACCACGCCGGCCCCCAGCATCTCCTCGAAACCCGACCGGAGGATCTCCTTCCGGACGAGGGTGAAGATCTCCTCCGCCCGCGGCTCGATGATCTCGCTCAGGTACTGCCGCCGGATCGGCCGCGGCTGCCGCCCGCCCACGCCCGGCAGCTCGACGAGCTCGTCGCGGCGCACCTTCTGGATCGCCGCGCACCCCGAGGCGATCTTGAGCACCTCCGCGTCCGCCGCCGGGATCCGCAGGCCCACCGCCACGTCGGCCGTGATGTTGGCCCCCCCCAGGGGGAGGACGAAGGTGTGGCGGAGCGCCTCGCCGTGGAAGACCGCCATCTCGAGCGTCCCGCCGCCGAAATCCAGGAGGACGACGCCGACCTCGCGCTCCTCGGGGGTGAGCACGGCCTGCGCCGACGCGAGCGGGGACAGGACGATGTCGTCGACCGCGAGCTCCGCCTTCTCGACGCACTTGACGAGGTTCCGCGTCGCCGGGACGTCGTCGGTCACCACGTGGACGCGCGCGTCGAGGCGGATCCCCGCCATCCCGCAGGGGTCCTTGATGCCGCCGACGTCGTCGACGATGAACTCCTGGGTCAGGACGTGCAGGATCTCGCGGTCGTTCGGGAGCTCGACGGCCTTCGCCAGATCCAGGACGCGCGCCACGTCCGCATCGGTCACCTCGCGCTCGTTCTTCACGGAGATGGCCGCGTGGCTGTTGAAGGACTTGATGAGCGGCCCCGAAACGCCGAGGAGGACGGAGTCGATCGAGAGCCCGGTCAGCTTCTCGGCGTCGGAGACGCTCTGCCGGATCGACCGGACCGTGGCGTCCACGTTGACCACCGCGCCCTTGCGCATCCCCTCCGTCGGGCACACGCCGACGCCGAGGATCTCGAGCCCGTCCGGCGCCTTCCGCGCCACCACCGTCGCGACCTTGCTCGACCCGACGTCCAGCCCGGCAATGATCGTCCCTTCAGCCGTCGTCTCCATTCACTCTCCCGGCCGCACGTAGATGCGGCCCGCCGTTTTGAGGTCGACGATGCCGCTGTCGCGGCCGAGGCGGGCGAGCTTCGGCATCGCCTCCTCGATCCGGTGCATCGCCTCCCGGAAATCCGTCGTCCCGATCTTGAGCTGGAGGCCGAAGTCGCGGGTGACGAGCGTGAAACCGTCCTGCGCGTCGAAATGGGCCTCGGAGATGTTCTCCCGGAGCACGCCGGATTCCGCGCACTGCAGGAGATCGATCGTCCGCTTCAGGTTCCGCATCGAGACCGGGTCCTTCG
>JBLMWX010000163.1:0-10654 GCA_050257455.1 Gemmatimonadota bacterium
CGGCGTGGATCCTGTTCGCGTACGGGGAGATCGCCGCGTCGAGCACGGGCGTCCCGCGGCGGATCGACTCGACGGGGAGCCGGCCCGGCCCGTAGATCCCGGCGACCCGGAGCACGACGACGGGGACCGTTCGCGCACGCCCCCAGGCGCGCAGGACGTCCTCCGCGTCCAGCCGCCGCCTCCCGCGGTCGGTCTCCGGCGCCGGCGGCGTCTCCTCGGTCGCCCACCCGCCTTTCAGGTCGCCGTAGACGCCGGTGGTGCTCATGTAAACGAGCGTCTCCGGCTCCTCCCCGCCGGGCACGGCTTCGACCAGCGCCCGGGTCCGCGGGTCGGTCGTCCCCTCCGCGGGCGGGGGCGCGAAGTGGTACACGAGGGCGCCCCGCGTCGGAAGTCCCCGCAGGGTGCCGCGGTCGTCGAGGTCGCCCGCGACGGGCGCGATCCCCAGCCGCGAGAGCCGCGCGGCCGCCGCCGGCGACCGCGCGAGGCCCAAGACCGCCGCGCCGCGCGCGCCCCACAGGCGCGCGACGCGGCGGCCGATGTCGCCGCAGCCGACGATCAGGACCCGGTCCACGCGGAGAGCTCCGGCAGGAAGTCGTCCTCGGACCGGACGAGGAGCGCCGCGACCCCCCGGTCCCGTGCCCGGTCCACGTGCCTCCGGCTGTCGTCGGCGAACGGCATGTCCCCGGGAGCCGCGACGAGGTCCGACCCGCACTCCCCGCAGGCGGCGACGCCCGCGGCGAATTCGCACCGGCATTTCGGGCAGAACACGGCTCTCCCCCGCCCGCCTATCCCTCGCGGGACGTCTCCACGCTCAGGAGCTTCGGCCCCTGCTTGATCCGGAACCGGCCGTCGACGGTCTCCCAGATCCATCCCGAGTATCCGTACCCGCCGACCGCCTTGGTCACGAACGCCCCCTTCCACGATTCCGAGCGGGGCTCGTTCAGGGCGACGGTGCCGAACTTCCCGAAGGTGTACGCCGGGACCGGATGGCAGTACGGTTCGCCGACGAGCGCCGCGGCGACCCGGCTCGCGGCGTCACCCCCGAAGACGGCCGCGCGGAGCCCGTACTTGTGGTCCTTCGCCCGCCGGATCACTTCGTCTTCGGTCTCGAAGCTCGTCGTGAACGCGACCGGGCCGAACACCTCCTCGCGCATCCCCAGCATCCCGTCGGCGGCATCGCTGACGACGGTCGGCTGGACCAGCGCCCCGTCGATCCGTCCCCCCGCGAGGATCTTCGCCCCGCGGCCGACCGCGTCCGAGAGCTGCCGCCCGATCCGTTCCACCGCAAGCGGGCTCGCCACCGGCGTGACGTCGGTCCCCGGATCCCGCGGGTCGCCCACGACGAGCGCCCGGACCTTCGCCAGGAACCGCTCGAGGAATTCCCCGTAGATCGACCGGTGGATGAAGATCCGCTTCGGGGCGGTGCACGTCTGCCCGGAATACATGAACTTCGCCATCACGAGGTCCGACAGGGCCAGGTCGAGGTCCGCGTCGGGGAAGACGATAAACGGGTCCTGCCCCGGCCCCTCGAAGACGAAGGTCTTGCCGCTGCGGCGGACCGCCTCCTCGTACGGGAGGACGTTCTCGTCGAAGCCGAAGACGACGATGGACGACGTCTCCCCGTCCGCGAGCGACTGCTCGACGAAGGAGGCGCCGCGGCCGCGAAAGAAGGTCACGTCGTCCCCGAAGATGGGGCGGTACATGGCCTCCGTGAGGGCCATCACGTCGGACCCCCGGGAGGCGAATTTGACCCGCACCCGGTTGCCCACCATGTAGATCGAGGTGATCGCCGTGTTGAGCCAGGCGCTCCCGTTGTACGAAAGCATCAGCGACACCGCGGAGCCAGGCCCCCCGAGCGGCACCCTGTTCTTCAGGAAGCCCGCTCCCTCGTACAGCGCCAGCCGGTCGACGGCGACGTCCACCTCCTTCAGGCTGTCGCGGACCGTGAACTGGAGGTTCCGCACGGCGAGCTCCGCGATCTTCCCGCGGTTCGCCTGGAGGACCTTCCGAAGCGCAAGGATTTTCGAATACCTTTCGTCGTACGATGACATCGCTCTCCGCCCTTTCGCCGCCTTTCCCCGCGCCGGCCCCTTCCCCCGCTCCCGCCCTTCCGCGCGACCCCGCGCGGCCGACGGCCCGGCGCTCCGCGGGACGTCGCCAGGTGGACTACCCCGAGCTCCGCATCCCGGGCGGCGTTTTCCCGAAGAGGACCCCGCTCCGCAGGACCGGCTTCCCGTCGAGATAGAGCTCCCCGGCCGCCCGGAGGTCCTTGATCATGTCCCAGTGGACCGCCGAGTCGTTCCTGCCGCCGGACTCGGGGTAGGAGCGGCCCACGGCGAGGTGGATCGTGCCGCCCATCTTCTCGTCCATCAGGATGTCGCGGGTGAACCGCGTCACGCCGGCGTTCGCGCCGATCCCGAACTCCCCCAGCCGGCAGGCGCCCGGGTCCGCCGCGAGCATTTCCTTGAGGTATGCCTCGTTCTTGTCCGCGGCCGCCTCGACCACCTTCCCCTTCCGGAAGGCCAGGCGGATCCCCGAGACCTCGCGGCCCCCCGCGATGGCCGGGAACTCGAAGAAGATCGTCCCCTCGGCGGACGTCTCGACCGGGCCGGTGAAGATCTCGCCGTCCGGCATGTTGAACTCCCCCGCGCACGGGATCGCCGTCCGGCCCGCGATCGAGAACGAGAGATCGGTGTCCTTCCCCACGATCCGGACCGTGCGGGCCCTCTCCAGGATCCGCTTCGCCCGGGCGAACATCCGGGCCATCGCCGGCCAGTCCTGGTCCACGGCGCGATAGTAGAACCTCTCGTACGCGGGCAGGGACATGTCCGTCTCCTGGGCGAGCGCCTCCGTGGGGAAGTTCGTCAGCACCCACCTGACGCGGCGCAGGACGATCTCCGAGATCGGCTTCGTCGCCTTGCGCCGCTCCGCCAGCTTCCGGGGGGCGATGTGGGACAGGTGCCGCGTGTTCGCGGGCGCCAGGATGACCACGTCCGCGTCGATCCGCCTCGCCTCGTGGAGCTTCGTCGGCGGCGTGTGGCCGATCTGCGCGGCGGACGCTTCCTCGAAGAAGATCCTCTGCGCGTCCTCGAACCCGACGTTCCAGAGCGGGTGCGCCCCGGCGCGGAGCACCTCCCGGAAGACGGCGAGCGCCAGGGGCATGGCCAGCTCGCCGCAGGAGATCCGGACCGTCTCGCCCCGCTTCGCCTTGACGGAATGGTTGACGAGAATCCCCGCGAGCTTCTCGATCCGCCTCTCGGAACCCATCGATCCCCCCTTCGTGCCGGACGCGGGACCGCGAACGGACCCGCGTCCGCGCGACCCGGCGCCGACGCCTCAGGTTCCCCGCTTGACGGCCTCGATCGCCGTCATCTTCTTCCGCGCCTCCTCCACCTTCTCCAGGGCCCGGGCGTGCGTCTCCGCGTTGGCCGCGGACGTGTTGAAGGCGTAGCAGCTGTCGCCCAGCAGCGGGGACGTCACGCCGAGCTGCCGGTGCTCCTCCATGTCCAGGTCGAGGATCCCCTCCCACTTGGCGTCGGTGATCCGGTACGAGCCGACGAAGATCGCCCGGAACGTGGACTCCAGCATCTCGTAGAAATGCGTGCACCCCATGTTCCGCGGGATCCGCTCCTTCACCTTCCGCAGGCCCCCGCGCTCCATGACGCCCACCCCCTTCAGCGCGGCGAGCATCTCGAGCGGCTTCGTCTCGCAGACCGGGTACGGGATGCGGTCCATCTTCCCCGCGATCTCCTCGATGTGGTACATGTCGTCCAGCAGGATCGCGAGGTTCAGGTCGTGGAAGTCGTCGTGCATCCGCGTCAGCGCCAGGACCCTGCCTTTCTCCAGCTTGTACATCTCGCACTTGACGATCCGGCCGAAGACCTGCTTGTGGTGCTTCGCCCGCGCCGTGATGTCCTCGAAATCCATTCGCCCGATCTCCTTGTCCCGCGCGCGGTCCGGCGGCGGCTTCAGTCGGCCGTCGCGCCGCCGCGCCGCAGCGTTCTCAGGACCGCCAGGTTCCTTCTGTCCATCTCGAACTCGTCCGCGCCGTCCTTCGGCGTCTCGAGGACCATCGGCAGCGCGCGGAACGCCGGGTGGGCCATGATCCGCCGGAACGCCGGCAGGCCGATCTTCCCCGCGCCGATGTGGTCGTGCCGGTCCACCCGGCTTCCGGCTCCGGTCTTCGAGTCGTTCAGGTGCCACATGCGGACGCGCGGGAGGATTCCGGAGCGCCCGAGCTCGTCGAGAAAGGCGCGCCACCCCGCCTCGCTTCCTATATCATACCCCGCCTCGAACAGGTGGGCGCTGTCCAGGCAGACCGCCACGTCGGCGGGCGCGCCGGCGGCGTCCAGGACGCGCCGGATCTGTTCCATCGTGCGCCCGATCGAGCGGCCCTGTCCCGCCGTGTTCTCGAGGAGGAGCGCCAGCCCCTCCGGGAACCGGCCGAACTCCCTGAGGGCCGATGCGATCCGGGCGACCCCCGTTTCCTCGGGGTCGTCGCCGCAGGATCCCGGATGCATCACGAGGTACGGGATGCCGAGCATGGCGGCCCGCGACGCCTCGTCCTCGAGGGCGTACAGGGAGCGGGTGCGGACCGCCTCCTTCGCCGAGGCGAGGTTGATGAGGTAGGCGCAGTGGACGGCCGCGGTCGGGACCCCCGCCCGCGCCCCCGCCTCGCGGAAGGCGCGGGCCTCGTCCCGCTCGAGCGCCTTCCCCATCCAGCGGGTGTTGTGCTTGGAGAAGATCTGGATGACGTCCGCGCCGATCGCCTTCCCGCGCTCCGGCGCCGTCGCGAGGCCCCCGGCGACCGACACGTGCGCCCCGAGGGGCGGGCCGCCCCCCGGGCCCGCCCGGGCTACCGATTTTCGAGCCGGTGACACTGCCGGCAGTTCTTCTTCCGGAGGGGATGATCCTGGGTCATCGGGAAGGTCTTCCCGTCGTCGTGGCAGGACAGGCACTCCGCGTCGGAGACGGCCCTGAGGTGGGGCTCGCTGCGGCTGAGGAACCGCTGGCGCCCCGTCAGCGAGAGAACGATGAGCAGGCCGATGACCGCGGCCACCATGATGAGGAAGTGGATGTCACGGGTCTTCATCGGTCACTCCTTGGCCTGCCTTTTTCGCACCCGGAGGACGCACTCGCGCTTCCCGTCGCCGCGCGTTCCTTCGAACGCGAGGTCGAACCCGAGCGCCCCTTCCCACGTCCCGAAATCGACCGCGCGCGCGATCCGGCACAGGGTCGCCACGTCCGCCGCGGGAAGCCCCATCTCCGTCCACTGGTCCACGAGGGGACACCGCGACATGGCGATCACCGCCTGCTCTTCCGACGCCGACTCGACCCGCGGGGCGAACTGGAACTGCTTGACCTCGTCGGGCGAGGCGAACTCGCGGGCCGCCTGCCGCAGGTCTCCCGACCGCGCCGCCGCGGAATAGCCCTGCGACGCCTTCCGCTGTCCGTGCGCGCGGATCGCCTCGGACATCAGCGCGACGGCGCGGTCCTCCCCGAGCTTTTCCCGCAGGACCGCGAAAAGGTGCGCATAGACCGCGGCGCGCTGCCGCGTCGCCTCGGCGACTCTCTTCCCCGATTCGGACATCTGCGCCCCCGCGCGAGAATTCGCGAAAATTGATTTTAGGTCCGGAATCGGCCTCATTTCACCTGTTTTTTTCATCCCGTTTCCATTATGGTAGTGCCAGCGGAGCAACGTGCATCCAAACCAGGGACGGGGGGAGGATGAAACGGGTTACCGTTTACCGGGTGGATTACGTGAAGAAGACGAAGATCCCGATCGGCCACGTCGTGGAGCGGCGCGCGAAGGAACGGGGCGACAACCTCCTGGGGCTGCTGCGCCTGGCGCGCAAGAGGTACAGCCGGTCCCCGCAGGAGGCGCTCAGCATCGCCGTGGACCGGGCCGAGGCCCTGCTCGCGTAAGAGCCCCGTTCCGGCCGGCGCCGGAGGGGCGCCCGGGAGAGGCGGCGCTCTCCCGGGCCGCGTTGGCGGGACTCCGGCCCCCCTGGCGTGGCATTCGGCGCCGAGCGGGATGTCAGGGGAATGACGGATCGGCGGCGCGGCCGCCGATCATTTCGCCGCCGACTTTCCCGCCTTGCCGCTCCTGTCTTCCGGCAGCCCGGCGATCTTCGTGTATTCGTCCCGGACATACTGCTTGAAGTTCCGGACGGCGAGCTTGCCCGCAGGGTCTTCGGGCGCGCCTCCCTCCTCCGACGGGCGCAGAAGCTCGTAGTACCGGATGCCGCCGGCCGTTGCATACGACCGGGACGGAACGAGCACCGTCGGGCCCTCCCCTTTCTTCGAGCGCCAGACCGAACAACCGACGAGCTTGAGTCCGGAAAGCAGACCCTCCTCGAAGTGGATCTCCACGTCCGCGAGCTTCGATTCGGGCGTCCCGCCATGGTTTAGCACGTAATGCACCCGCATGGCCCACCTCCCTGTGCCAGGTTTGCGCGGGGAGGCGGCAAGACCCGTACCGCCTCGCGAAAAGTCCCGGGACGTTTCTGGACTTTTCACACCATCAAGTGGTAGGGGTCGACGTCCGCCTCGAAGCGGACGCCGGCTTTCCTGGCAAGATCGCGCACGGGGCGCAGCAGCGGCGGGAAGAAGTCGCCCACGGGGAACCGGGGCGGCATCTTGAGGAGGATCTGGTACCGGTATTTCCTCCGGACGAGCGCGATGGGCGAGGGAGCCGGACCCAGCAGCCGGATTCCCTTTTCGGCGACCGGAGCGCGGAGCGCGTCGGCCGCGTCCTCCGCCGCCCGCCGGACCCGGTCGAGCTTCGGCCCCCACAGGCGCAGAAGGAGCATCCGCCCGAACGGGGGGTACCCGAGCGCCTCCCGCTCGGCGAGCTCGGCCCGCATGAAGCCCTCAAAGTCGTGCGCGGCCGCCATGCGCACGCAGACGTTGTCCGGCGACAGCGTCTGGATGATGACCTTCCCCGGCCAGCGCCCCCGCCCGGCGCGTCCCGCCACCTGGGTCAGGATCTGGAAGGTCCGCTCGGCCGAGCGGAAGTCGGGGAACGACAGGGAGAGGTCGGCGAGCAGGACCCCGACGAACGTCACCTCGGGGAAGTCGTGCCCCTTGGCGATCAGCTGGGTGCCCACGAGGACATCCACCTCCCCGCGCTGCATCCGGGACAGGACATCGGCGTACGACCCCTTGCGCCGCGACAGGTCGGAGTCCAGCCGCGCGACCCGCGCCTCCTTCCACCGCTTCGCCGCCCACGCGACGAGGCGCTCCGTCCCGATCCCGACCTGGGCGACCTTGTGGGAGCCGCAGGCGGCGCACCGCTCGGGAGGCACCTCCTTCGCGCCGCAGTAGTGGCACAGGAGCGCCCCGTCCTGCTGGTGGAACGTGAGGGAGACCCGGCAGTTCCGGCACTGCACGGTCGATCCGCAGTCGAGGCACGTGAGCGCCGGGGCGAACCCGCGGCGGTTGAGGAACAGCATCGCCTTCTCCCCCCGGGAGAGCGTCCCGTCGATCGCCGCCTCGAGCTCGGGCGAAAAGTAGCGGTCGGCGCCGCGCCGGTTTGCCCTCCCGCCGAGATCCACGATCGCGATCTCGGGGAGCCGTGTCGCGCCGATTCTCTCCGGGAGCGGCAGCAGCGTCGCCTCCCCGGCCATCGCGAGGTGGATCGACTCGGCGGACGGCGTCGCCGAGCCGAGCAGGACCACCGCGTCCTCCATCCTGCCCCTCAGGAGGGCGAGGTCCCGCGCCTGGTACCTAATGCCGTCCTCCTGCTTGTAGGCCGCGTCGTGCTCCTCGTCGACGACGATGAGACCCGGCGACGCGAAGGGGGAGAAGATCGCGGACCGCGCGCCGATGGCGAGGAAGACCTCCCCCTCCCGGACCTTCCGCCACTGGGAGAGCCGCTCGGCGGGCGACAGGCCGCTGTGGAGGACCGCCGCCCCGTCCCCGAACCGGGCCCGGACGCGGCCCAGGAGCTGGGGAGTCAGGGCGATCTCGGGGACGAGAAAGATCGACTGGCGCCCGGTGAGGCGCGCCTGCTCGACGGCGCGCAGGTAGACCTCGGTCTTCCCCGAGCCCGTGATGCCGTGGAGGACAAACGCGGCGTGCCGGCGCGACGCGAGGGCGACGCCGATCCTCGCGAGGGCCGCCTCCTGGGGCGGCGTCGGAACGATCTCCCCGGTCGCGTCGGACAGGTGCGGGGCGGACAGCCCGACCGGCTTCTCGCGGACCGCGGCCCGGAGGTACCCCTTCGCCGCCAGGCGGCGGGCCGCGTCCGCACCGCCCGGGACACGCGCGGCGAGGACCGACGACGCCAGCTCGCCGGCGGCCGCGACCGCCTCGAAGACGGCGCGCTGTTTCGGCGTCATCCTCTCCCCGGCCGCCCCCGACTCCGCCCGGAAGAACGTCTCGGTCCTCGGGGCCGCCGGGGCCGCCCGGCGCGGAAGCCCCCTCGGGAGCGCGGCGCGGAGCATCTCGCCCAGCGGCGCCAGGCATTCCCGGGCGGCGGCCGACAGGAACTCGAGCTGCCGCGGGGAAACGTACGGCTCCTCGTCGAGAAACGCCAGGACGTCCCTGGCCTCGCGCCCGCCGAGCGCGGAGGCGTCGACCACGGCGGTGATGAGTCCCGTGACCTTCCGGGGCCCGAACGGGACGAGAACCCGGACGCCGATCCGCGCGCGCCCTTCCCGGCCGGGCGGGACGCGGTAGGTGAACGGGTGATCGATCGGCAGCGGGACGGCCACTTCCACGAAGAGCGGCGCTGCGGAACCGGTTTCCATATGACGAAAATTCTACAGGAGGAGCCGCGTCGTGTCAGGCGGCGGTCGGGCGACGCTTTGAGAACGGGGATGACCGGTGGTAAAAGATAATAGGAGCGCCACGGTCCCCGACGCCTTCGACCTGCGCTGAACGGAAACGGGAGACGGCCGGGATCTGCGGCGAGCCGGACCGGCCCGCACCGAACGTGACGGCAACACCTCGGAAAAGGAGGAAGCGATGAAGCGATTCGTCGTGACGCTGTGCGCGGTTCTCGCGCTCGGCGCGGCGAGGGCGGGGAACGCGGCCACGAGGCCCGACACGTTCTCGCTCACGCCCATGATCGGGGGTTACACCTTCGAGGGGAACCAGGACCTGGACACCGCGCCGCTGTTCGGCCTCCGGATCGGCTACGACTTCACGAAGAACTGGGGGCTCGAAGGGCTGTTCCACTACGTGCCGACCGAGCTCCAGAGCTCGGGCGCCGACGTGGACGCCTCCACGGTGCGGGCGGAGATCCTGTACCACCTGCTGCCGGATGCCCGGCTCGTGCCGTTCGTGGCGGCCGGGGCCGGGGGGCAGCGGCTGGGCTACGACCCGGGAGGCGACTCCAAAACGAGAGCGGAGGTCGCCTACGGGGTCGGGGTCAAGTATTTCCTGACTGAGGCGCTCGCCCTGCGGGCGGACGTCCGCCACGTGGTCACCTTCGACCGGCGCTACAACAACCTGGAGTACACGCTCGGCCTCGGGTTCCTGTTCGGCGGGGCCGCGCCGGCCGCGGCCGCTCCGCCGCCGCCACCGCCGCCGCCACCCCCGCCACCGCCGCCGCCACCGCCGCCGCCACCGCCGCCGCCGAAGCCCGCGCCGGAGCCGGCCGTCGCGCCGCCGCCACCGCCGCCGCCACCGCCGCCTCCCGCCGATTCCGACGGCGACGGCGTCCCGGACGACCTCGACCGGTGCCCCGGCACGCCCAGCGGCGTTGCGGTCGACGCGCGCGGCTGTCCCTTGGACTCCGACGGGGACGGGGTCCCCGATTACCTCGACAAGTGCCCCGGCACCCCCAAGGGCGTGCCGGTCGACAAGGTCGGCTGTCCGCTCCCCGAGAAGATCAGCATCAGTCTCCTCGTCGAGTTCGACAGCGGCAAGGCCGAGATCAAGCCGCAGTACCACGACGAGATCGCCCGGGTCGGAGACTTCATGAACAAGTACCCGGAGACCACCGCGGTCATCGAGGGGCATACCGACAACGTGGGAGGGAAGGCGTACAACGAGCGGCTGTCCCTGCGGCGCGCGGAGGCCGTACGGAAGTACCTGATCGAGAAGTTCGGGATCGCCGCGTCGCGCCTGACGGCGAAGGGGTACGGCTTCTCCAGGCCCATCGCCGACAACAAGACGGCGGAGGGGCGGCAGAAGAACCGCCGCATCGAGGCGGCCATCACGACGGTTGCGGTCAGGAAGTAGCGGCCGCTCCCCAACCTCTCCTGCGGGCCGGACGGGGCCGCGGGCGCCTGCCCGCGGCCCCGTTCGCGTTCGACGGGGGTGTGCGCGGGCCGCGGCGCCGCGACGCGCATGTCCCGGCCGCACCGCCGGCGCGCGGGGCGTACCCGGAAATCGTCCGCGCCGGATGACGGGGAGTCGGTATCGGGGAAAGGGGCGCCCGGCGCCGGTTCAATCCCCGCAGTCGCTGTACAGGATGGGAAAAGTCAGGTGGTGGAGGAGAAGGGGATTGACCGCCCGCGCCTCGGCGATCACGCCATCGGCCTCCGCGGCACGGCCCCGGGCTTCCGGGCTCCGTAAAGTCGCCCTCTTCCTCCTGCCCGTCGGCGCCCGGCGCCGGTTCAATCCCCGCAATCGCTGTACAGGATGGGAAAAGTCAGGTGGTGGAGGAGAAGGGGATTGAACCCTCGACCCCCACGTTGCGAAC
>JBLMWX010000164.1:0-58225 GCA_050257455.1 Gemmatimonadota bacterium
GGATGGTTCTCCACGTGATGGAGCTCCAGGGGATCTATTCCGACTACTTCTTCTTCGGGGAGAACTGTTCCTATAACCTCCTCTTTCTCCTGGAGGCCGGGGCGCCGTCCGCGCGGCTGACCGATCGCTTCCGGGGCTGGACCGTCCCGGCGGACACGGTCCGGGCCGCCCTGTCCGAGGGGCTCCTGTCGCCCCCCGTCTACCGGCCCTCCCAGGCGCGGCGGATCCGGCACATCGCGGCGAGTCTCGACGCCGACGCGCTCGCCCGCGCGGTCGCGGTCATCGACGGGACCGGGACCGCGGCCGATGCGGCCGCGGCGGACATTCCGGAGGGCGAAAGGGCGCGCCTCCTCGACCTCGCCTCGGAGACGATCCAGCTGCGGTACATGAAGCGCCAGATCGACAAGGACGCGTTCCAGAAGCGGTTCCTCGAGGTGCTCTCGGCGAGGAGCCGGCTCTCGGACGCGGCCGGGGAGCTTCCGCCGATCGAGGCGCCGGTGCGGCCGGACGAAGGGCACGGCTCGTCGCGCCTGACGCTCGGGGCCGGGGTCAGGAAGGAGACGTTCTTCGTCGAGGCGGGCGTCCGCCCGGCGTACCATGACCTCCTCGACGCCGACGGGGGGTACACGGCGGGTTCCCAGATCGACTTCCTCAACGCCGCGGTGCGGTACTACCCGGAAGACGACCGGTTCCGGCTCCACCGGCTGGATCTCGTCCACATCGTCTCGCTGGCCGAACGCGACGCGTTCTTCCGCCCGGTGTCCTGGAAGGTGTATGCCGGGATCCTGGACAAGCCGTTCCCGGATACGCCCGGCGCGTCCGTCGCCGTCCTGTCGCCCGGGGGAGGTTTCGCCTGGGCGAGCCGCGCCCTCGGCCTCGCGTACGGCCTGGTCGAGACGGAGCTCGATGTCTCGGACCGGTACCGGAAGGGGTACGCGGCCGGGATCGGCGCCTCCGCGGGGCTGATCCGGCAGGTCGGGGCGTCGTGGAAGGTCGCGCTCCAGGCGCGGCAGATCTTCGCGGTCGCGGGCGACACGCGCCGCGGGAACGGCTTCTCCGCGTGGGCGCACGGCGGGCTTGCCCTCGGCCGGAACGCGGCCCTCTTCCTGGATGCGGGATGGGAGGACTCCGGGGGCGTCCGGCTCGGCGAGGCGAAGCTCTCCCTCGCCCGTTATTTCTGAGCGGGGCCGCCGGGGCCCCGCCGCAGCACGGATGTGTCTCCAAACGGCCGCGGAATGAGGATAGAATGTGCGTACCCGGCCGGCGAAGGTCCGGCGGCTCCCGCCGGCCCGGCGGCGGGGGAGACCCGGTCCGGGCCGGGCATCGGAGGAGAGGTTCGAGGGCGATGGCGGACGACACCCGGCGGGGCGGGGGGGAGCCGCACAAGGCGATCCTGCGGTTCGACGGGCGCCGGATGTGCCCCGTCGGGCACGAACCCGTGGAGGAACACCCGGTCGCCCTGACCGTCAACGGCAGGGAGCTCGTGACCCTCATCGCCTCCCCCCACGATCTCGAGTTCCTCGTGGCCGGCTTCCTGCGGATGCAGGGGCTCGTCGACCGCCTCGACGACATCCAGGCGTTGACCGTGTGCCCCGAGTTCGGAGCGGCCAGCGCCCGGATCCGGAAGGAGGTGCCGGCGCGCCTCGTTCCCACGATCACCTCGGGTTGCGGCGGCGGGATCGGTTTCGACATTCCCGGTCCGTCGGCCGGCGCCGCGGCCGCCGGCGGAGGCGCGGCCCCGGGACGACGCTATTCTTCCGACGACGTTTTCAGCACGATGGACCAGCTGGAGCGGCTCGCCACGCGGTACAGGGCCGCGGGGGGCATTCATTCGGCCGCCGCCGGGGACGGCCGGAGGATCCTCCTCCACGCGGAGGACATCGGCCGGCACAACACGATCGACCGGATCGCGGGCGAGGCGCTTCTCAAGGAGATCGACCTCTCGGGCGCGATCCTGGCGACGTCGGGCCGCGTCTCGTCGGAGATGGCGGCCAAGGGCGCCGCGCTCGGCGTCGGCCTCATCGCCTCGCGGACGTCGCCCACCGACATGGCGGCCGAGATCTGCGACGACGCCGGGATCGCCCTCCTCGGCTACGTCCGCGGCCGCCGGTTCAACGTGTACGCCCGCGCCGAGCGGCTGGCCGTCCCCGCGCCCTGCGAGCCGATCCAAGACGTGACGGGGGTCATCCTGGCGGGCGGATCCTCGACCCGGATGGGGAGCAACAAGGCGCTCCTGCCCTACCAGGGGGCGACGTTCGTCGAGTCGATCCACCGGCGGATGGCGGCGCTGTTCCGGGACGTGATCCTCGTCACGAACGCGCCGGAGGTCTACCGGTTCATGCCCTGCCCCACGGTCGCCGACGTCGTGCCGGGCTTCGGCGCGCTCTCGGGCATCCACGCGGCCCTGCGCCACGCCGGGACCGGGCACGTCTTCGTGGTCGCGTGCGACATGCCGTCCGTCAGCGGGGATCTCGTCCGGTGCATGGTCGCGATGCGGGAAGGACACGACGCCGTGGTCCCGGAGAGCGGGACCGGGCTCGAGCCGCTGTGCGCCGTCTACGGAAAGGGGGCGCTCCCGGCGATCGAGGAGGCGCTGCGGTCGGGATGCGGCAAGGTGGTCTCGGTCCTCCCGAAGATCCGGGTGAGGACCGTCGCGCGCCACGAGGTCTCCCTCGTCGATCCCGGTTTTCGCTCGTTCCGCAACATCAACACGCCTGCCGACTACTACGCGCTCCGCGAGGGCGAGGCCGGGACGGTCGACCCGTGACGCCTGCCGGCCGGGCGGCGCGCGGAAAGGCCGTCGCGTTCGTCGCGCCGTCCGGGACGGGGAAGACGACCCTCCTCGAGAAGCTGATCGCCGAGCTCAAGCGACGCGGGCGCCGGGTGGGGGCGATCAAGCACGACGCCCACCGCTTCGAGATCGACCACCCTGGCAAGGACAGCCATCGGCTCGCCGCCGCGGGGGCCGACACGACGCTCGTCACGTCCCGGGAAAAGCTCGCCCTCGTCCGCAGGCACGCCGCCGCGCCGCCGGTCGAGGAGATCGTCGCGGCCTACTTCGGCGACGTGGACATCGTGCTCGTGGAAGGGTTCCGCGGGAGCTCCCTGCCCAGGATCGAGGTCCGCCGGGCGGGGCGCGGCGGGAGCCTCCCGCGCGACGCCGCGGGGCGGGATCCCCTCCTCGTGGCCGTGGCGAGCGACGCGGCGCTCGACCTCGACGTGCCCGTCTTCCGGCTCGACGACGCCGCGGGGCTTGCCGACTTCCTGGAAGAGACGTTCATCCGGCGCCTTCCCCGAAAAGTTCAGGAACGTCCCTGAACGATCAGGGGTCGCGGATCGGGACGAAGAAGAGGAGCAGCATGGACGGGATGGAGGCGAAGAAGGCGAGGAGGAACATGTCGAGGTAGCCGATCGACTCCACGATCAGGCCGCCGAACCCGCCGAAGAAGGTCGAGAAGAGGGACATGACCGCCGTGCCGACGGCGAAGTGCGACGCCCGGTACTCGGGCAGGCACGTGCGGAGGATGTAGACGGTCAGCACGGCGCTCCCCAGGCCCGCGGCGGTCTGCTCGTAGAAGTGGACGGCGGCGATCATGAGCAGCCCCGTCGAGTCGGACGCGGCCGGCCTGGCCCACGCGAGCCAGACGTAGGCCCAGATGTTGAAGTTCATGAGGATCGTCAGCGGCCAGATGGTCCGCCGCAGGCCGCTCCGCCGGATCCAGACCCCGCCGATCGTCGTGCCCGCCACCGCGCCGAGCGCCCCCAGGATCCCGGAGAGCCAGGCGAACTGGCCCTTGGTCACCCCGAGTTCCCGCATCAGGAACGGCGTGTTCATCGAGAACAGGATCTCGTCCCCGACCTTGTAGAACACGATGAACAGGACGACGAGCGGGAAACGGTCCTGCCTCGCGTAGGTGACGAACGCCTGCCCGTAATCGCGCAGGACCTCGCGCCACGTCCTTCGGCCGCGCCGCGCCTCCTCGAAGCGCGGCGCCTTCGCGACGTGGTAGAGCGTCGCGCACCCCATCGACAGCGCCGCGGCCCCGAAGGCGTAGCCCCAGGGGGCGAACGCTCCCGCCCCGGCGAGCCGCGCGGCGGCGAAGGCGGCGATCCCGATGAAGCCGCTGCGCGCCAGGATCAGGGCGACCCGGTAGGCGAAGACGCGGTATCCCGTCCAGGCCGCCTGTTCCCCCGGGTCCACGATCCCGTCCTGGAAGTAGCCGTCGATGGCGACGTCGTTCGTCGCGGACAGAAAGGCGAGGACGACGAAGAGCGCGGCCACGGGCGCGAGGGCGGGCATTCCGCCCGGCGGGGGCGCGGCGACGAGGCAGAACGCGGCGACCGCCGCCGTGACCAGCGACAGGAGGGCCTGGAGGACGATCATCCAGGTCCGCTTCGTCCCGAAGAGGTCGACGAGCGGCGCCCAGAGGAACTTCAGGTTCCAGGGGATGCCGAGGAAGTTGAGGTATCCGAGATACCGCTCCTTGAGCCCCACGTCCGTGAAGAAGGCCGAGGACATGAGCCGGATGATCCCGTAAGGCAGTCCCTCGGCGAAATAGGTCGAGAAGACCCAGGTCGCCGGCGATCCGGCCAGGGGGCGCTCCCCCCGCGCCGCCCCGGGGTTCCGTTTCGCCGCGTTGTTTGTCTCGCCGGAAAGGCGAGAGGATTTGGGAAGATGGAAGGGCACGGGTCAGTAATGGGCGCGTCCGGGAAATATTTTCACCGCACAGTCTCTTCTCGGATACCTTAATGTCCAACGTTACGAAAATCTATTGATTTTCCGTTTTCCCATGTTATGATCCCTAGGCACCGCCTGTGATAACGTTGTTCTGTCGTGTAATATCAGCTTGATTTTGCTCCACGATATCTCGATGAGGCCGAGTGGATGATCGAAGGGACGTCCGATCTCAGGAGCACGGGGAAAGATCTCAGGCAAATGTCGACGCGTTATGACGCCGACTACGGGGCCCTGTGGTGTTTCATGGATCCGAAGCCGCGCCCCTGTTTTAATCCGGAACTTCTCGCGGAGATCGGGACGTTCGTGTCCGCCGTCGCGTCCGTCAACCGCAGCGGGACAGGCGACGGCCCGGTCAGGTTCACGGTGCTCGCCTCGCGGACTCCCCGCGTGTTCAGTCTCGGGGGCGACCTTGCGCTGTTCGTCCAGTGCGCCAGGGCGAAGGACCGCGAGGCGCTGCGCCGTTATTCGCGGGCGTGCGTCGGGATCGTCCATTCGGGGATCATCGGCTACGGCCTTCCCGTCACCACGATTTCCCTCGTGCAGGGGGACGCCATGGGGGGCGGCTTCGAGGCGGCCCTCTGCAACAACGTGGTCGTCGCGGAGAAGAGCGCGCGGTTCGGGCTGCCGGAGGTCCTGTTCAACCTGTTTCCGGGGATGGGAGCGTACAGCCTCCTCGCGCGCCGCGTCGGCGCCGTTCGGGCGGAGAAGATGATCCTGGGCGGGCAGATCTTCGATGCCGCCTGGCTTCACGAGATCGGCGTGGTGGATGTCCTCGCCGAGGACGGCGAGGGGGAGAAGGCGGTCTACGAGTACATGGCGCGGCACCTGCGGCGTCGCGCCGCGCACCAGTCCGTCCTCAAGGCCCGGCAGCGGGTCCACCCGGTGACCCTGGAGGAGTTGACGGACATCGCCGATCTCTGGGTCGATGCGGCGATGAGCCTCGAGGCCAAGGACATCCGGCTGATGGAGCGCCTGATCAGGGCCCAGGACAAGATCGCGGCCGGCGCGATGCCGCGCGACGTCTCGGTGGGAATTTTCGCCTGAATCGGGCGTCGCGGCGCGCCGTCACGAAACGGCAGAGCCGGAATTCCCGGCGGATTCGCGCAGCGCCGCCGCGACCCGTCCGAACTCGTCCTTGAGCCGCTCGAGGAGGACAGCCGCGTTCTCCTCGTGGTTCTCCGGCCCGGTCCGGGAGAATTCGTTGCAGATCTCCATCAGTGGGAACGCGCCGATCTGCCCCGCGCTTCCTTTGAGCGCGTGCGCGATGTCGCGGACGAGCCCGTAGCGCTTCTGGGCGGCGGCCTTCTCCATCTCCCGGATCTTGCCGGCTCCCGCTTCCAGGAAGATCCCGACGAGCTTCCCGAAGAAGTCGCCGCCTCCGCCGAGCTTCTTCAGCTCGTCGATCGTGGCCGGGTCGAGGGAAGGGCGGGTTTCCCGCCCCTGCGCGGGCGCCTCGGCCCGCCCGCCCGGGGCGTCTCTCGCCGGGAGACCGTCCGCCGGCCTCCTGGCCGCCGGGACGAGCGCTCCGATCGTCTCCAGCAGCTTCTTCGTCTCGACCGGCTTCGTCAGGCAGGCGTCCATGCCGGCGTCCGTGCACTCCCTGGCGGCCTCCGGCGTGGCGTCCGCCGTGAGGGCCACGATGGGGACGCGCGGCTCCCGCGGGTGCGCGAGGCGATGGATCTTGGCGGCTTCCAGGCCGCCCATGACCGGCATCTGCAGGTCCATCAGGACGACGTCGAACGGATGTTTCTCCAGGGCGTCGAGCGCCTTTTCGCCGTTCTCGACGATGTGCACCGCGTGGCCGGCCCGCTCGAGCATCCTGGCGACGACCTTCTGGTTGATCACGTTGTCCTCGGCGACCAGGACGCGCAGCCGCTTCGTCCCCTCGATCTTCTGCTGGTAGCGGCTCGCGAGGCTGGCGATCCCCCGGTCGGCGGGCTCGTCCGGCTGGACGAAATGGAGCGCGTTGAACAGCATCCTCTTGTCGATCGGCGCGCGGACGGCCGCCGCGTACCCGTGTTTCGTCAGGGTCTCGAGGTCGGTTTCCCGCTCGCCCTCGGCCACCAGGACGAGCTGGACCGACTGGATCAGGTGGACCGACTTGAGGGCGGCGGCGAGCTCGACGAAATCCATGTCGAGCCCGCGCTCCACGACGATGGCCACGTGGAACGGATCCTTGCCGTTCGCCGCGGAGACGAGCGGCGCGAACGCTCCCGCGCCGGTCTCGACGACGGCCGGGGCGATTCCCCAGGACGCGAGGCATTCCCGGAGCGTTCCGGTCGACTCGGCGTCCGACGAGACGATCAGGACACGGCTGTCCCGGATCCCTCCCGCTCCCAATGCGGGGGCGTGCGCGCCCGGCTGCTTCGCCAGCTCGACGGCGAACCAGAAGGTGCTGCCCTTGCCGGGCTCGCTGTGCAGGCCGATCGTGCCCCCCATCAGCTCCACGAGTTCCTTCGCGATCGTCGTGCCGAGGCCGGTGCCGCCGAACCGGCGGGTGATGGAGTCGTCGGCCTGGGTGAAGCGGTTGAAGATCCGCGCCTGGGCTTCGGGGGCGATCCCGATCCCGGTGTCGGTCACCTCGAACTTCAGGGTCACGCTGCCCGGCGACTCGGCCGTGGGGGCGACGCGGAGGCAGACCTCGCCGGCGTCCGTGAACTTGACGGCGTTGCCCAGCAGGTTGAGGATGATTTGGCGGAGCAGCAGCGGGTCGCCCCGCAGCAGGAACGGGATGTCGGACCGCACCTGCGTCGTGAGCCGCAGACCCTTCGCCTGGACTTGCGGCGCGAGCATGGCGCCCGTGGTCTTCAGGAAGGCGTGCAGGTCGAAATCGCAGGTTTCGACCGTGACCTTCCCGGCCTCGATCTTCGAGAAATCGAGAACGTCCTCGACCAGGGAGAGGAGCGTCGCCGCGGACGCGCGGACCGTGCCGGTGAACTCCCTCTGCTCCGCGCCCAGGGGGGTGTCGTTGAGAAGGTCGACCATCCCGAGGATGCCGTTCAGGGGCGTCCGCATCTCGTGGCTCATGTTGGCGAGGAACCGATTCTTCGCCCGGTTCGCCTCCTCGGCCCGCCGGACCGCCTCTTCCATCTTCTTGAGCAGCGAGGAGACGTACGCCGGAAGCACGACGAGCCCGATCAGGAGGCCGTAGGCCATGTTCGGGTTGGATCGCCAATAGCGGTTCGTGTGGATGACGACGAAGAAGAACGCCGTGGAGAGGATCGTGGCGGCGGCCAGGTACTTTCGGCCGTACCGGAAGCCGTTGCCGAACGTCACCCAGAGAAGGGTGACGTACAGGGGGGCACACAGTTCTCCGCCGAAGTACATGCCGTACGAAGTGACGCCGAGGTCGGCGATCATCCCGACGATGCGGCGCGGCGGGGAGACGGAGCGACGGGCCAGCACCAGGGTCAACATGGCGACGGAAAACAGGGTATAGATGGCCCCGATCCAGAGGGCTTTTCTCTCGATGGCGTTAAAGACGCCGTCCTGGCGGGCCGCGAAGTAGACGTAAAAGGAAACGAAGATGATGAGGGTGAGACGAATGAAGGCCTGCTCGTGCTCGCTGTCGGGGCGGAGTCCGAACGAGCGGAAAAAACGGAGCAGTATTGCAGGGATTCCTCTCGTCCAGGAGGGCGTTGACCCCGTCCTGTTTCCCGCGGAAAAATTCAAGGACAATCTCCCCCGTGCAGGCCTCCATGATTATTCGCGGATAACCGGGGATGACTTTAGCGCATTTCCGTTTGACGACTGCACCTCTTAGTGTTATTTTTCGGTCAATTTCGGGGATAAACATCGTTTTACGGCCAACTCGCGGCTCGGTGTCGAACGTGGCGGGGGAGCATGCCATGAAGATTTTGATCGTGAATCCGAAGTTTCCGGAGTCGCTCTGGGGCCTCAACAGGATCCAGCCCATCACGGGGAAGCCGTACGTCATTCCGACGCTTGCGTTGCCGACGGTGGCGGCCCTTACCCCGCCGGGGCACGAGGTCGTTCTGGCGGACGAAAACGTGGAGGAGATCGATTTCGACCAGCCGTGCGATCTCGTCGGGATCAGCCTGATGCACGTCCAGGCGTCGCGGGCTTTCGAGATCGCCCGCGCCTTCCGAGAGCGGGGCCGCACCGTCGTCATGGGGGGCGCACTGCCGACTCTCTCTCCCGAAATGTGCCGGCCCCATGCCGACGTCGTCTTCATCGGCGAGGCGGAACGGACGTGGCCGCGGTTCATCGGGGAGTTCGAGCGCGGGGGCTGGACCGACACTTACGAAGAGACGGAGAGAATCGATCTCACGACGACCCCGGTCCCCCGGTTCGACCTTCTCAAGATGGGCCGCTATTTCGTCCAGGCCCTCCAGTTCAGCCGCGGGTGCCCGTACGAGTGCGAGTTCTGCGACGTTGCCGCGCTCCAGGGGCGGCGTCAGAGGACCAAGACAATCCCGCAGATTCTGGCGGAGGTCGAGGAGGTTCATCGGCTGGGCGGGCGGTGGATCTTCTTCGTGGACGACAACTTCGTTGGCGACCGGAGGAAGGCGAAGGTAGTCCTCGCCGCGCTGCGGGACTGGAACGCCTCAAATGGCTACGCGATGCTCTTCAACACCGAGGCGTCGCTCAATGTTGCCCAGGACGACGAGCTCCTTCAGCTGTTCCACGATGCCCGTTTCGTCCGGCTGTTCATCGGCATCGAGACGCCGCGCCGGGAGTGCCTGGAGGAGACGGGGAAGCACATGAACCTGCACGCGCCGGTCCTCGCCCAGGTTCACAAGATCCAATCGTACGGGATCCAGGTCACGGCGGGCATGATCGTCGGATTCGACAACGACGACGCGACGATCTTCGAGGAGCAACTGGAATTCCTCCAGGCCGCGCGGATCCCCCAGGTCATGAGCGGGATGCTCCAGGCGGTGCCGCGCACCCCGCTCTGGGACCGCCTCGAGCGGGAGGGGCGTCTCCGGGGCGAGTGCACGGGGGACCATCTCGTCTGGACCAACGTCATCCCGAAGAAGATGTCGCGCGGGGAACTGATGCTCGGTTACGCCGACCTGTTGCGTGAGCTCTTCGACTACGACCGGTACGCCGAGCGGACCATCGCGTATCTCACGGCCCCCCGCCGGATGGAGCCGATCCAGCCGCGGCGACGTTCGTGGAACGAAGTCCGCATGATCCTCCGCTTCCTCGTCTATTGTCTGTTCGGGGGCGACGCCGAGCGCGCGCGGTTCGCGCGCCGGATCCTCTGGGCGACCGTGCGGGAGAAGCCGGGCCGGCTTCCCGAGGCGCTCTACATCACCGTTGTCCACAAGCATTTTTACGAATATGTGACGAGGTGCGTCGACACGATCTGGGAGACCGTGGCGCGGGGCATCGACGACGGGACGCCCCGGGCGACGGCGGCGGCCGGGGCCGTCGAACCCGCGAGGCCGGCGGCGGGGTAGACGGGCCGGCGCGCGACGCCGGCCGCGCCCGCCGCGCGCGAGGGGGCGCCGTCCCCGCCCCGGTCAGGGGACGAGCACCGCCCGCAGCCGGACCTTCCCTTCCCGCAGAAGATCCAGCACCTCGTTGACCTTGGCGAGCGGGTGGCGCTCGATCATCGGCGAGATCCCGTGATCCGCCGCGAACCGGAGCATGGCGTCCATATCGTCGCGCGTCCCGATGAGGGACCCCGCGATCCGCTTCTGTCCCGTGAGCAGGGCGGCGGGAATGACCTTCGCCGGCTCGGCGATCGCCGCGACCACGACCAGCGTCCCGTTCGGCGCCAGGCCGGCAATGCATTGCTCGAAGACCCGTGCCGAGATCGCGGTGACGAGGATGAGGTCGGCCCCCCCCATCGCCGCCAGCCGTTTGCCGACCTTCTCCCTCTCCGCGTCGATCGTCTCCCGTGCCCCGAGACGGCGCGCGAGATCCTCCTTGCCGCCACCCCGGAGGATGGCCACCACGCGCGCCCCCATGGCGTCGGCCATCCGGATCGCCAGGTGGCCCAGCCCGCCGACCCCGGCCACGGCGACCGTCTTGCCCGCGAGATTGCCCGCCCGCCGCAGCGGCGCGAAGACGGTGACGCCGGCGCACAGCAGCGGAGCCGCTTCCGCGAGGTCCAAGCCGCCGGGAATCCCGTGGACGAACGCCGCCGGGGCCTTGACGAGCTCCGCATAGCCGCCGTTGACCGTCACGCCCGTGCTCCTCTGCGCGGCGCAGAGCATTTCGGCCCCCGAGCGGCACGGAGCGCACCGCCCGCACGCATACTGCATCCACGGGACGCCGACCGGGTCGCCGGGCGACAGTCCCGAATCCGGGTCGCCCGCGCGCTCCACCACGCCGGTCACCTCGTGGCCCGGTATGATCGGAAGGGGAGTTCCCCACGAGGCCCAGTCGCCGTCCACGAGGTGCAGGTCGCTGTGGCAGACCCCGCACGCCCTGACGCGGATCAGCACCTCGCCGGGGCCGGGGGACGGCTCCGGCACGTCCCTCAGCACGAGCGGCTTTCCGAACGCCTCGCACACGGCGGCCTTCATCGAATCTCCTCCAGTTCCGTGATCTCCGCCGAGTCCTCGATCGCGATCGCCCCCTTCACGCTCATGGCCGCCGGGCACCTCTCGATGTAGTGGCGGAGCGCCTCCCGGGCTTCTTCCGTCTTGCCGGGCGGCACCTTGAGCGTGTATCGCACGCGGATCTTCGTGATCTTGAGCACCCCGCCGACATCCTCGACGTCCCCTTCCACGTCCGCGCGGTAGCGGTCGCCGTAAGTCGGGATCTTCTTGCCGGCCAGCACCGTGGCCAGTGTCCCCATCATTCAGCCGCCCACGGCGCCCACGATGTGATCGAGGGTCGCCGCGTGCTCCTTTTCGGGCTCCACCTTGTAGAAATGCTTGATCCCCCCGTGGACGCCGTAATAGACCGGCTCGGCGAACCCTTCGATCACCGCCTTCCGGGTCGGCCCCTTCTCCCGCGTGATCGTGATCCGCGATGTGTGCACCACTTCCCCCATGATCGCGTTTCCTCCCTTCGACGATTTCCGAGATCCTTGCACTTTTGGTGCCCCGATCAGTATGGCGGATTCGCGGCGATTCGCGCAAACGGATCGGCTCGCCGGATCTCCGCGCCGACGGACGTTTTTTTGTCAGCCGGAGGACAAAAAACGTCACCCGTCCCGTTCCCGGGGGAGCAGGGAGACGGCGGCGGCGACCCCTCGAACGGACCGTCCGGACTTCGGATTCCCGTGAAAATCCGCCCGAACGGACCGTGGAGAGCCGTAAAGAATCGCGCCTGCCCTCCGAAAAGACCATTGTCGGTCGCCGCCACAAGGCGCTCGCAAGGCCCACGACCGGGCGCCGCGGGGATAATCCCGCGATTTGCCGGGAGGTTTGAGGAGATCGTGAACGCGCTGCGATCGGGTTCGCGGATCGATCAGGCACGTCTTGCCTTGCCCGACGGCCGGGATCGGGAGCAAGAGCGCATGAAACCTTCGGATTCCCGGGACCGTACGGTCTCGCAGGGGTGCCGGCCCAAGGACATGGCGGGCCCGGAAATCTTGCGGTAACCAGGGCATGCAAATTGCTTATTCGGTGCCGGATGAATTTTCGTGCCGGCAGTCGGTAGGGGGAGGGGAGTGCCCATGAGACGTTTCCGGAAAGGCGTTTTTCTTCTCCTGGCCTGTCTTTCGGCGTCCGTCGTCATGCCCGCCGGGCGCTCCGGGCACGCCGCCGTCATGTCGGACTACTGCCAGGTCCCGCCCTTCGTCGTCTCGAACGTGCTCCCGAACGTCATGATCGTCGTGAGCAACTCGGGGAGCATGCGCAGGTTCGCCTACACCGACAGCCATGCGTGCACCGCGGCGGATCCGTGCGGCGGTTACGACCCGGCGCAGCGCTATTACGGCTACTTCAACAGCGGCTATTGGTATTCGTACGGCAGCAACCGGTTTACGCCGGCGGCGTTGAAGACGTCGAGGGGCAAGGCGGCCGCGGAGTGGGACGGCAACTTCCTCAACTGGCTTTCGATGCGCCGGATCGACGCCCTGCGCAGGGCGCTGACCGGCGGGACCGTCTCGGGCGGCGTCCTGGCCTCTCAGATTGCCGCCGCCGCCGGAGACGGGACGGTCAAGACGTTCCAGGATCCGTCGACCTACACGCCGTTCACGAAGAACCAGGATCTGACCGCGACGTTCAGCACCGGCTCGGCGGCGACGGCACCGACGTTTACGGTGACGGGCCCCGGCGTCAGCGGCACGTTCGTCGTCAACGTCGACGTCGTCCCCGGCACGACGGTCGAAGGGGTGCTCCAGGACACCGCCGGGGCACGGGCGCGGCTCGGGCTCGTGTTCTACAACTCCGACAACCAGGGCGGGACCGTCGAGCCGGCGATCGGTGACACGTCGCTGTCGAGCATGGTCAACCGGATCAACACGCCGTCCAACATCAACGGCGGGGCGAGCCAGCCGCTCGCCGAGGCTCTCTATACCGTTGCCGGCGATTTCGCCCAGGTGACCGCCGCCGGCGGGCTCGGGCTGTCGTCGGCGTCGTGCGTCGTCGGGTCGGGCTGCGAGCCGCGGTACCACCTCGGCGACTATTCGACGAACGTCGCCGCCAAGGACCCGTACAACTTCGGCACCGGCGGCGAGTCCCGGTACCCCCCCTGCGCGAAGAGCTTCGTCCTCGTCATCGCCGACGGCGAGCCGTGCGGGGACGGGAACATTCCGCAGGGCCTCGTCGACTCCACGCCGGCCGCCTACCGCGCGCCCGCTCCCCCCAACTGGTGCGGACTCGGGGGCAACGTCGCCGGGGCCGAGTCCGTCGCCCTCTGGTCGCACACGACGGACCTGCGCAGCCCGACGATCGGCAAGAACAGCATCGCCCGGACGCAGAACCTCACCTACTACGTGATCCAGGCGTTCGGGTCCGGCTCGGCGCTGCTCAGGCAGATCGCGATCAACGGCTCGTTCCAGGACCAGGACAACAACGCGCTCCCGAACCTCGAGAGCGAGTACAACAGCAGCGGCGTCGCGGGACACGTGGACACCTTCTTCGAGGCGAGCCAGGGCTCCGACCTGGAGCAGGCCCTGAGAAACGCCTTCGCGGGGATCCTCAAGCGGGCCTCGTCGGGAACGGCGGCGTCGGTCCTCGCGTCGGGCGAGGGCAGCGGCGCGAACCTCGTCCAGGCCGTCTTCTACCCCCGCCGCCGTTTCGGGAACGACGTCATCCTGTGGACGGGGGGCATCCAGAACCTCTGGTTCTACATCGACCCGTACCTGGCGAACGCGTCGATCCGGGAGGACACGGTCGCGGACAAGATCCTGGCGCTGGACAACGACTACCTCGTCCGGTTCGTCTACGACACGAACACGGACACCACCAACATTGCGCTCAACAAGACGACCGCGACGGGACTCATCGACAACACCTTCTCGACCATCACGCGCCCCTTCGAGCAGGCCAAGAGTCTCTGGGAGGCGGGCAAGCTCCTTTACCTCAGGTCCAGCGGCAGCCGCGCGATCTTTTCGTTCGACAACACGTCCGCGAGCGGCAGGATCGCCTTCATCGACAACAACGCCGCGTTCTTCAGTCCGTATACGAACGTTCCCGACCTGTACCTGCCTTCCGGGGACACCACGCTCGAGAACCAGCTTCTGATCCGCTACATCCGCGGGCAGGATTTCCCCGGCTATGCCCGGCAGCGGACGGTCTCCGTCGCGGGCGTCACCGGAAGCCCCGACAACGTGTGGAAGCTGGGGGATATCGTCCACTCGACGCCGCGGATCGCCGGGGGAACGCCCCTCAACGGCTACTACAACATCTACTACGACTGGACGTACAAGGCGTTCACGGACAACACCAACTACAAGAACCGCGGCATGGTGTTCACGGGCGCGAACGACGGGATGCTTCACGCGTTCAAGCTGGGGAAGCTGGAGTTCAGCGGGACGTGGCGGACGTCGCCGGCGCAGAAGGCGCGCCTCTCCAACTTCGGCGACAACAGCGTCATCCTCGGGACCGAGATGTGGGCATACGTTCCGAGGGGCGCGCTCCCGTATCTCTATTACCTGACGGACAACAATTATTGCCACCTCTACTATACGGACCTCTCGCCGACCATCGTCGACGCGAGCATCGGCGCGTCCACCGGCGACCAGTCGAACGAGGCGAGGACGCCGGCGAGCTGGAGGACGATCCTCATCGGCGGGATGCGAACCGGCGGCGCGTGCCGGTCGTCGTCCGGGTCGTGCAACTCCACGACCGGGGGATTGGCCGATTGCGTCAAGGCCCCGGGGGCGGGCGGGCTCTCGTCCTACTTCGCCATCGACATTACCGACGCCTCAAACCCGATCGTGCTGTGGGAGTTCTCGAACGAGCAGCTGGGGTTCGCGACGACCGGCCCCGCCATCGTGAGACTCGACGGGGTGGACGGCGACGGCAACGCGGACCGCAGCCGCAACGGGAACTGGTACGTCGTCCTGGGCTCGGGCCCGACGGGTCCCATCGACAACGTCTACAACCAGTTCATGGGAAGGTCCGACCAGCCGCTGCGGCTGTTCGTCCTCGACCTGAAGACGGGGGCCCTCCTGAGGACGGTCGACGGGACGGGGATCGCCAACGCCTTCGCGGGATCGCTGTACAACGCCGCGGCGGACTTCGACCTCGACTACCAGGACGACGCGGTCTTCTTCGGGTACGTGAAGAAGGACGACACGACGCTCACGTGGACGAAGGGAGGCGTCGGACGGCTCACCACGGGCGGGGACAGGAATCCCGCAAGCTGGACCTTCAGCACGGTCATCGACGACATCGGTCCCGTCACCTCAGCGGTGGTCCGCCTCCAGAACAACAACACGGGGACCAACTGGCTCTACTTCGGGGAAGGACGGTACTATTACGAGCGCGACGCGGAGGTCGACGACGCGGCGGGCCAGAGGCACCTCTACGGGATCAAGGACCCGTGCTTCTACGCGTCGAACCTCTACCCGGGGGGTTGCACGAGCTCCGTGGACTTCTCCGACCTGACGAGCCGGGCGACGGCCGACGACGCCCCGGTCGCCAACGGCTGGTACATTCCCCTCGCGAGCGACAACACGGCGGTCGACTACGGCGACGGCACCGGGACACACGTCTACCACGCCGAGCGCGTGATCACGGATCCCCTGTCGGTCACGACGTCGGGGACCGTGTTCTTCACCGCGTACCGGCCCTTCAACGAACTGTGCAACCTCGGGGGCAAGAGCTTCGTCTGGGCGGTGCGGTACGACACCGGAGGCGCCCCGGCGGCGGGGGCGCTTCGGGGCAAGGCGCTCATCCAGGTCTCGACGGCGAGCGTGGAGCAGATCGACCTGGCGACCGCGTTTTCCGGGGCCAACAGCGAGGGCGGCCGGCGAAGCGTCGCGATGGAGGGCGTCCCCCCGATCGCGCAGGGACTCTCGATCCTGACGCCGCCGCCGCCGGTGAAGAAGATTCTCCACATGAAGGAGCATTAGGTGGGGGCGATCGGCAACCGTCACGGGCGCGGGATGCGGGCGCGGCGATGAGGAACCGGGAGAGCGGGATGTCGCTCGTCGAGATCATGATCGTGATCGCCATCCTCGGGATCATGCTGGTCGTGCTCTCCAACTCCTATCAGGTGTGGTCGGAGAGGTACCGGGTCGAGAACGAGATCAAGGAAGTCTATGCCGACCTCATGGAAGCGCGTGCGCGCGCGCTGCAGAAGAACCGCGCGCACTTCGTCGCCTTCTACGCGGCCGGGGGGGAGTACACGCGGTATGCCGTCTACGAAGACACGAGCCCGGGACCGGACGGCAACGGGGCCCTGGACAACGCGGCGGACGTCAAGATCCGGGAGACGAGCCCCCGGTACGGGTTCCTCACGATCCCGGCCGGCACGGACGAGATCCGTTTCAACCGCGACGGGACCGTCGACCTGGACGCCGCGACCATCCGGGTCCCTCCCCCGGGAACCTTCCAGGCCGATTACGACTGCATCGCGTTGAGCAGGACGCGGATCAAGATGGGGCGGTACAACGGAGCGACCTGTGTCGAGCGATAAGGGCGGATTCACCCTCGTGGAGCTCGTGATGGCCATGGCCATCATGTTCATCGTCTTCCTCGGGCTCACCGGGATCGCGATGACGGGTCTGGAGTACAACATCCAGAACGTCCTGCGGGACGAGGCCGTAAACGTCGGCGAGACGCGGATGAACGAGGTCCGGAGCCTGCCCTTCGACAACATCGTGACCCCGGGGACGCCGGTCAGCGTGACCAGGGCGGTCCGGGGATTGAACGCCGCGTACACGGTGACGACGACCGTCGCCGCGCCCGACGTCGACCTCAAGCAGGTCACGATGGTCGTGGCGTGGACGCGGCACGGAAAGCCGTACACCCACACGTTCAGTTCGCTCGTCAGAAGGCGATAGATGACGGAACGGGCCGACAGGGGATTCACGCTCATCGAGGTGATGGTCACGCTGGTCATCCTGGTCATCGTGTTGACCGCCGTGTCCGGCCTCTTCACGCTCGTGCTCAACCAGTACAAGCAGCAGACGAAGATTGCGGAGACGGGGATGGAGAGGACCGTCGGTCTGGAAATCCTCCGGCAGGACATCGCGGCCGCCGGGCACGGACTGCCGTGGAACGGGCTTTCGGCGGCGTCCTACACGGAAGCCGCGTCGGGCACATTCAACGATCTTCCCCCGGCGGCGCCCCGGGCGATCCTGAGCGGCAACAACACCGGAATCCGCGGATCGGACCGTCTGATCGTCAAGGCGGTGAGCGTCGGGACGGATCCGCTCTGCCGGAAATGGACGCTCCTGGATTCGACCGGCGGCACGCGGGCGTGGATGCCGGCTTCCGAGAACCTGGTCGCCGGGGACCGGGTCATCGTCCTGGATCCGGGGGCGACCGAGGATACCCGGCGGTCCCTCGTCACGGTCGGCGCCGGCTACAGCGTCGACTTCGCCTCGGTCGCGGGATTCGCCCCGATGAATCCCGGAGACGTGCGCGTCGTCTACGGCGTCGACGGAGGCGGGGCGCTCCGGATGCCCTACAATCGCGCGGAGTATTACATCGACAACACGAGCGTCCCGGAGACGTGCGCCCCGGGCACGGGCGTCCTCGTCAAGTCCCTGGTGAGCCACGCCAGCGGAGACCTGATGGCCCCCCTGCCCCTCCTGGACTGCGTCGCGGACTTCCAGGTCGAGTACCTGCTGGACAGCAACAAGGACGGGTCCATCGACGGCACTTCCGACGACATCAGCGGGCCGCCGTTCGACGCCAAGGCGATCCGGGAGCAGGTGAAGGACGTGCGCGTGTCCATCCTGGCGCACGAGGGACAGCGGGACCGGTCGTACAGCCACCCGGCCGGCACGATCGCGGTGGCCGGGCACGCGAACGCGGTCGACCGGCAGTTCCGGTGGCGGGTCTACGAAATGGTCGTCAAGCCGTTCAACCTGGGGGAGTGACGTGAGGCGGACCGGAGGCGACAGCGGCATCGCGCTCGTGGTCGTGATGCTCCTGGCCGCGGTGGCGCTCGCCATCTCGGGGGGGCTGATGTACATGCTCGCCCGGAGCGGGTACCTCTCGGGGATGCAGAAGCAGTACAAGACGGCCCTGGAAGCCGGCGTCGGCGGAACGGACGTGGCGTTCCAGGTCATCGCGTCGGGCGGGACCCTGTCGGCGTCCGCCATCGGCCTCACCTACGATCCGGCCAACGTGGCGACGAAGCTGCAAAACCGCACGGCGGACTGGGGCGGGCTCGACAGCACGATGACAATCAATGCCCTGGACAACGCGACGTACGACATGACCGTCGACCTCGGCAACTACAGGGTCTATTCGAAGATCGTCGACACGGTTCCCGGAAACTCGGCGGCCAACCTGGGGCTCCAGAACAAGGGCGTCGCGTCGGGAGGGGGCGGCGAGATCGTCGTCATGAGCACGCCGTATCTCTACACGATCGAGGTGCTCGCCCAGAGGCGGTCGAACCCGTCCGAGCGGGCGAAGCTGTCGGTTCTGTACGAGTATTGACGAGGGGAAGGAGGTGGAGACGTCTCGCCATCGAAATCCGGGCCGCAGATCGCGGTCCGGAAGCGGAGTGAATCGCCAAGGGAGGAGGGCCGGGCAATGAACCGGAAGTTTCTTTACGCGCTCGTCGCTGCAATGGTCGGCGCTCTGGCCTTGACCGGGCTCGGATGCGAGATGTGCTGCAACTCGAGCCAGGGCGCAGGCTCGATGGTCATCGCGGATCCGGCGACGAACAGGAGCCACAGGGCGACCTTCAACTATCGCGTTTCGTGTACCGGGTCGTACGCCCCGGACGCGCCGCGGACGGTTTCCGGCAAGTTCCAGTATCAGGACCACGGCGCCTGGACGAACGCCGAAGGCATCCAGTACAACGTCAGCGTCGAAGCGGCCATCGATAACGTGGTCAGCACCGAACAGGTATACTTCCTGGCCGCGAACGACGACTATTACGACTTCCTGTCGATCCCGAGCCCCGGGACGGCGGAAGCCGGGGTCTTCTGCTCCTCGGCTTACCCGAACATGGTGATCTTCAAGGGAACATACAAGCCCTGGCACCAGCCGGGCGATGCCGGGACGGTCTACGTCATGGTCATGGACAACGGGAAGGGCGGGCCGTCGTCGGGGGACAGGTTCGAGATCCTGTTGGACGGGGGCGAGTTCCGCGGGTACCGGAAGAGAGGGGTCATCGCCGGCGGCAATCTAAGGACGAACTGAACGGACCTCCGATCAGGCACGCGGCGCGGCCGGGGAGAAACCCGGCCGCGCCTTTTTCGTGCGGCGCGCTTGGGGCGCCTCCCGTTCCCGCCTTCCGTCAATCGTCGTCCATCATCCGGTGTTTCGGCCCCTCCACGTCGTCGTACTGGTCGCTCCGGACCGCCCACAGGAACAGGAGCCACGCGCCCGCGGCGAGCACGACGGAGATGAAGACGAGGAGGGCGACCGTCCACATGTCAATCCCCCGGCTCCGCGGGCGCCCGCTCCCGGAGGCGGAGCGCGTTTCCCGTCACGATGAGCGAGCTTGCCGCCATGAGTCCCGCCGACACGATGGGAGTGATGCGCCCGGCGGCGGCCAGCGGAATCGCGACGGCGTTGTAGGAAAACGCCCACCACAGGTTCTGCCGGACCACGCGCATCGTCCGGCGCGACACGAGAAGGAAACGCCGGACGAGGGCCAGGTCGTCGGTGGTCAGCACGATGCCCGCGCTCTCGATGGCGACGTCCGTCCCGCGGCCCATCGCCATCCCGACGTCCGCTTCCGCCATCGCGGGGGCGTCGTTCACGCCGTCGCCCACGAAGAGCACCCGGGCTCCCGACCCCTTCGCCTCGCGCACCGCGGCGGCCTTCTCCGCGGGAGCGGCCCCCGCGCGGAACCGGTCGAGCCCCGCGTCCTTCGCGATCCGCGCCGCCACGCTCTCGCCGTCCCCCGTCACCATCATGACGCCGTAACCGTCCTCCCGCAACCGGGCGACGAGGCCGGGGGCGGCGGGCCTCACGGTGTCCACCGCGGCCAGAACGCCGGCGACCGTGCCTTCCAGCGCGAGCCAGGCGACCGTCTTCCCGGCCTCCGCCATCGCCACGCCGACCTCGCGCTGCTCGGGGGGGATCGCCACGCTCCGGGCGGCGAGGAACTCCTCCCGTCCCAGAAGGCAGCGCCTTCCGCCGATCGTCCCTTCCACGCCCATCCCGGGCGTGGCGCGAAAGCCGGCGACTTCCGCCCGGGGGCCGCCCGGGGCGGCGCGCAGGACCGCGCCCGCGAAGGCGTGCTCCGAGGAGGCTTCGAGGGAGGCGGCGATCCCGAGGAGTTCGTCCCGCGCGACGCCGAACTCCACCGCGTCCGTGAGCCGGGGGCGTCCCTCGGTCAGCGTTCCCGTCTTGTCCAGGAAGACCGAGGTCACCCTGGCGCCCGCCTCCAGCACGTCCCCGCCTTTCACGAGAATTCCCGCCGACCGCGCCGCCCCGGCGCCGACGTGGACCGCGAGCGGCACGGCCAGCCCGAGCGCGCAGGGGCAGGCGACGACGAGCACGGCGACTGAGGCGAGGAGCGCCGCCGCCGCCGGCCGGCCCGAGGCGAGCCAGGCGGCGAAGGTGAGCGCCGCCGCCGCGACGACCGCCGGGACGAACCGCCGGACCACGGCGTCCGCGATCCCCTGGATCGGGGCCTTCCGCGCCTGCGCCTCCGCGACCGCGCGCACGATCCGCGCCAGGACGGTTTCCCGCGCGGTGCCGGTCACGGCCACGACGAGCCGCCCCGGCCCGTTCAGGGTGCCGGCGTAGACGGGGCTCCCGGGGCCCTTCACGACCGGCCGGGACTCTCCCGTCAGCATCGACTCGTCCGCCTCGGACGACCCCGCGGTCACGCACCCGTCGGCGGGGATCCTCGATCCGGGGACGATCTCGATGGAGTCGCCGGGGGCGAGGGCGCCCACCGGCACGGTCTCCGCGGACGGCAGCGGCGGCCCGCCCGCCGCACGCAGCCGGCGGGCCTGCCCGGGCGCGAGGCGGACCAGGGCCGCGAGCGACGCCGACGCCCGGCCCCGGGCCGACGCCTCGAGGTACCGGCCGAGCAGGACCAGCGTGACGATCATCGCGGCGGTGTCCCAGTACCCGTCGCGGCCCATCGCGACCATGGCCGCGCTGTACGCATAGGCGGACAGGGTGCCGAGCCCCACCAGGACGTCCATCCCGGGAGCGAGGTTCCGGATGCCGGCGGCGGCCCCTTTCAGGAACGGGAAACCGGCGTAGAAGACGATCGGGGTCGTGAGGAAGAAAGCCAGCAGGTTGAAGTAGGTCCTGTACCGGCCCTCGATCCCCTGGAACATCCCGGCGTAGAGGCCGGCCGTGACCATCATGACCTGGGAGGACAGGAACGCCGCCGTGCCGAACCGCACGAGAAGGTCGTTCTTCTCCCGCCGCAGGGCGTCGTCCGCGCCGCCGGGGGCGACCGGGTGGGCCCCGTACCCCAGCTCCCCGATCCATCCGGCGATCCGGGCCGCGTCCGCCGCGGCGGGATCCCAGCGCACGGTCGCCCTGTGGGTCGCGTAGTTGACCCGCGCCGACAGGATTCCCGCTTTCTTCCCGAGGTAACGCTCGATGAGCCAGACGCAGGACGCGCACCGGATTCCCGAGACCGCCATGTCCGCCTCGAGGGCGCCTCCCGACGGCCGGGTGCAGTCCGCGAATGCCTCCGGGTCCCCGGGCCCGGTGCCTCCCGCGGCCGTCCCGGGAGGGCCGGGAGTCCAGCCGGTCCTCCGGGCGTAGAAGCCGTCGAGGCCTTCCCGTGTCAGGAGCGCGTGGACGTTCCGGCAGCCGGTGCAGCAGAACAGGAGGTCACGCGCGTCCGCGTCTCCGCGGACCGCGGCGCCGGGCGCCAGCGGGAGGAGGCAGTGCGCGCATGCCCCCGTTTCGGCCGGGCGGCTAATGGAGGATTCCGCGCGCCGCAAGCAGGACCCCGGCGAGCACGACGAAGGCGGCCGAGAGGCGGGCGAGGCGGGTTCTCGCGCGCGCGCTCAGGGCGCCGGCCGCCTTGCCGATCACGAGGAGCGCCGGAACCGTTCCCGCGCCGAAGACCGCCATGACGAGGAACCCCCGGAGAAATCCGGCCCCGTGGTCTCCCGCCTCCATCCCTTCGCGGGCGGCCGCGAGAAGGGCGGCGTAGACGAGGCCGCACGGGAGGAACCCGAGCACGAGGCCCAGCGGGAAGTACGCGCCGGCCGTTCCGGCTCCGGCGAGAAGGCGGCACGCCTTCTCCAGGAGCCCGGGCGCGTCGCCCGGACGCGCGCCGGGGCTTCCCCGGTGAAGCCACCCGCCCAGGACGAGCCCCGCGACAGCGATCAGCATGCCGGTCGCCGTCAGCACCGCGCGCTGGTACGGGGCGATAACCCCCGCGACGTCGAGGAACGATCCCGTGAAGCCGGCGATCCCCCCGACCATGCTGTAGGTCGTGATCCGCCCGAGGTGGTACAGGAGCTGGGGCCGGATCGCGCCGCCTTCGCCGCGGTGAACCGAGAGGGCGGCGACGAGGGGGCCGCACATCCCGGCGCAATGCCCGATCCCGCCGACGAGCCCCGAGGCGAAGAGGAGGGGATAGGTGGCCTCAGTCAGCCACATCGAAGGTGAAGACCGCCCGGGTCCCCGACGGGAGCGTGACCGTTGCCGACCACGTCCGGCGACCGCTCCCGCACCTGACGATCACGCCCTTGCCGCGCCAGATCCCGTCGGCCCCCCTCCGGAGGTCGACGCGGTTCGGCGGCATCCGCATCCCGGGCATCCCGAGGTCGATCCGGGGCGGGCCCGCCCGCCCGTCGTCGCCGGGGACCTCCACGGAGAAGGAGAGGTCCCGCATGGCGCGAACCGGTTTGGGGGAGATGTCGAGGATCACCGCCTGTTCCCCCGCGAACCCTTTCACCGGCCCGGAGTGGATGTCGCCGCCGACCCTCCGTCCCCCTCCGCCGGCGCCCCCGCCGTCCCCCTCCCGCGCCGCCGCCGTCGCCAGCCATCGCCGCTCCGCGCGCAGCGGCCCCCGGTCGACGGTCAGGCGCAGGAGCCACTCGCCGGCCGCCGGCAGGACGAGGTCGCCCGCGTACGTTCCGGGCGCCTCCTCGCGGAGAACGCTCGCCGCGTCCTCGCGCGGGCCCGAGAGACGCATCGCGCGAAGGACCGCGGCCGCTCCGCGCAGCGGTCCCGAGGAGGTCGCCACCACCGCGGCGAGCCGGTTCCGTCCCTCCTCGAGCCGCGCGGGAACCCGGACCGTGAGCCCCAGCTCTTCCTCCATCTCCTTGGCCGCCAGGTAGTCCCGGGCACGCTCGTAGTAGGCGTCCTCGACGAGCCCCTCGTCCGAGACGGCGGCCACGTAGACGGTCGCGGCCAGCAGAACGGCGAAGGCCGCGTTGATCCCCGCGACAAGCGCCTTCACGGCCGCCCCTCCTTTCTCCGGCGCGCGATCCCGCCCCGGTAGGCGACGAACGGCGCGATCCCGAAGGGCGCGGTCGCCAGGCGGCAGGCGTCGATGCACTCCGCGCAGGCGATGCACTCCCGCTGGTCGCCGGCCTTGATGTCGATGGCGACCGGGCACGCCCGGACGCAGTCGTCGCAGCGCAGGCACTCGGCGGCCCGGTCCCGGTCGAAGGCGATCGTCAGCGTGCCGGGAGTGAAGAGCACGATCTGGAGCATCGAGTACGGGCAGACGCTGCGGCAGAACCGGGGCCCCGCGAGGGCGAGCATCCCGTAGAGGCACGCCGCCTGGACGAGGAAGACCCCGAGGACGGCGCGCGAGCGGGCCAGCCCGGCGGCGATGTCGGGCGGCGCGAGGAAGAAGGCGATGAGCGACAGGGAGACGACCCCCGAGACGGGGAGCAGGAGCGCCTTCTCTCCGGCCGCGCGGAAGCGCGGGGGAAGCGCGGACGCCGCCCACTTCGCCAGCTCCGGGATCACCGTCTGCCCGCAGAGCCAGCCGCACCAGACGCGCCCGAACACGACGGTGGCCCCGATCGCGACGAGGATCAGGAGGAGGACCGCGATCACGACGAGGTGGAACTCCTCGATCCCGACCGACGCGCCCGCGACGTGGAGCGTGAGCCGCGGGATGTCGAAGCGGAACGCGCTGTCCCCCCCGACCGTGACGAACGGGAGGGAGAGCAGCGCCGCCGCCTGGGCGAGCGCCGCGGCGCGCCGCCGCGACCGCCACATGTCACGGCTTCTCCCGGATCGAGTCCACGTACGCGAGGACCCGCTGGATCCGTTGCCTGCCGAGCTGGCTCTCGAAGGCGGGCATCCCGCCGGGACGCCCGTTGGCGATCGAGTCGTACTTCGCGATGTCCGTCTCGCCGTATTTCAGGTGCCCGGTCAGGTCGGGGCCGACGTCGCCCTTGAGCGCGTCGCCGTGGCAGCCGGCGCAGTTCTCCGCGTAGATCCGTCCCCCCTCGGCGATCGCCTTGGGATCGCCCTCGTACGGGTTCTCGTGGGAGACCGCGGCCGGGGCGGCCGTCCTGGCGGCTTCCGACTCCTTCCGGAGGACGTCGTACTGGGACCACCCGCTGATCTGCGGGGTGTAGCGGACGATGTAGAAGATCCCCCAGGCGATCAGGGCGAAGAAGAAGACGAGGAAGAACGCGGGAACCTTGTTGTGGCGCTCCATGTCCCTGAAGTCGTCGCTCATCGTGCGTTCCTCCGGTCGCGTTCCGGGCCCCCGTCGTCGTCCCGGAGCATCCTGTACTTCGGGGCCTCCACCGCGTCGCGCCGCTTCGCGCTGTAGTAGTGCCGGACGATCCCCGCGAAGACGGCGACGAGGGCCGCCGTGAAGAGCAGGTAAGCGACGGTTCCGGCGGTCACGGCTTCGCGAGGCTCCTGATATAGGCGATGACCTTCCAGATCCGGGTCGGCCCCAGGGTTCCCATGAAGGACGGCATCCCCCCGGGTCTCCCGCCGCTGACGGTCGTGAACACCTCCGGGTCGCTTCCGCCGAATTTCCACTCCTTGTCGGTGAGGTTCGGCCCGAACCCTCCCGTCGCCCCCTCCCCGTGGCATGCCTTGCAGTTCGCCTCGAAGATCCGCCGCCCCTCCTCCACCGCCTCCCGGTCGCCCGCGAACGGGTTCCGTTGCGCCGGGGCGGATTCCGCCGGCGCGGCTTCCGCCTTCTGCACGGCCTTGAGGTCGCTCCCGACCTTCTGGAGATACGCCACCAGCGCGTCGAGTTCCGTCAGCCCGCCCTGAAGCGTTGCGGGCGTGACCGCCGAGCGTGCCTTCGCGGACGGGTACCCCGGCGCCGTGACCGTCGTCCGGTACTCGTCGATCTGACGCGCCACGTCGGCCTCCGTGTATCCGAACCCGAGGACCGACACCTTTCTCGCGGCGGTCGACGTGTCGAGCGCCCGCCCGGCGAGCCAGCCGTAGCGCGGCATGTTCGACCTCCCGAACATCGCCCGCGGGTCCGCCATGTGCTGGTAGTGCCAGGAATCGGGGTATTTCGCCCCGATCCGGGCGAGGTCCGGTCCGGTCCGGCGCGACCCCCACAGGAACGGCCTGTCGTAGGCGAACTCCTCGGGCTTGGAGTAGTCCCCGTACCGGGCGACCTCCGACCGCAACGGGCGCACGGTCTGGGTGTGGCAGTTGTTGCACCCCTCGCGGATGTAGATGTCGCGGCCCTCCGTCTCCACCGCCGTGTACGGCTTGATCAGCCGGCTCACCGGCTGCGTGGCCGGCATGAAGAGCGGAATGAACGTCGTCACGAGGGTGCCGACGGAGATCACCGCGACCGCCGCCGCCGCGAAGAGAACCGGCCTGTCGTAGAGGCTCATCCGCGCATCCCCTTGTCAGGCGGCCGCCGGCTTGCGCGCGGCGGTCATCCACAGGTTGTAGGCGAACACCGCGATTCCGGCGAAGTAGAGCGCACCTCCGACGAAACGGATCGTCCAGTACGGGTAGAGGGCCGCCACGGAATCGAGGAAGGTGTACGCGAGGGAGCCGTCCGGGGACGTCGCCTTCCACATCGCTCCCTGCACGATCCCCCCGATCCAGAGGGTCACGGTGAAGATCAGCTGCCCGAACAGGATCAGCCAGAAGTGGACGTTCGCCAGCCGGACGCTGTAGAGTTCCCGGCCCGTTCCCTTCGTGGCGATGTAGTAGAGGGACGCCGAGATGGTCATCGTCACCCATCCCATCGTGCCCATGTGGACGTGCCCGACGACCCACTCCGTGTAATGCAGGAAGCCGGTGAGCGACCGCAGGGCCTGGGTCGGGCCCTGGACCGTCTGCAGGCCGTAGAAGGTGATCCCGAGGACGAAGAACTTCGCGAGGTAGTTGGAGCGCATCTGCTCCCAGTTCCCGTTCATGGTGTAGTACCCGTTGACGACCGAGGCCCACGACGGCGCGATCAGGAAGATGCTGAACGCGAGCGCGACCGTCTGGATCCACTCGGGGAGCGGCGTCAGCATCAGGTGATGGGCGCCGGTCCAGAGGTAGCCGAAGACGAGGGACCAGAAGGCGATGATCGAGAGCCGGTGGCTGTAGATCGGGATCCCGGTCGACTTCGGGAGGAAGTAGTAGAACATCGCGAGGATCGGGAAGGTGAAGACCGACGCTACGGCGTTGTGCCCGAACCACCACTGCACGTTGGCGTCGTTCACGCCGGCGTACGCCGAGTACGACTTGAACGGGGTCACCGGGAACTCGAGGTTGTTCAGGATGTAGACGACGGCGACGGTCACCACGCACGCGATGATGAACCACAGGGAGATGTACATCTGCTTCTCCCGCCGCCTGACGAGGGTCCCGAGGACGTTGGCCGCGAACATGATCCAGAGGGCCGCGACCACGATGTCGAGCGGCCACTCGAGCTCCGCGTACTCCTTCGACGTGTTCATCCCGGCGAAGAGGGAGATCGCGGCCACGACGATCGCCGCGTTGAACAGGTAGAGATGCGCCTTCGCCAGGCGGGGAAACGCGAGCGGGACGCGGGCGAGTCGCTCGAGCATGAAATAGGAGCAGGCGAAGATCCCGGCCAGGGCGAACCCGTAGACGAGCCCGTTCGTGTGGACGACGCGGAGCCGTCCGAAGGACAGCCACGGCGTCAGGTTCAGGGCGGGGGCGAACATCTCCGCCGCCAGCCAGAGCCCGACGACGAGCCCGACGATGAGCCAGACCATCGCGGAGAGGAGGAATCCCTTCACGATGAAGTCGTTCCTGTCGCCGTGATTCATGATCCGTCTCCAGGTTCTCGCGGTTTCGCCCGAGACCGCGAAGCGGGGTCCGCGGCGTCGGGCGCGGGGGTTCCGGAAACAATTATCGCTAATCTTCCCGGCGTTTTCAGCCGAAAAGAACGCACGGGACTCTGGCCGGCGTCGAAGCCGGTCGCGCGGGCCCGGAGGATCGTTGCCGCTCATCGCCAAAGCCGTCACCGCCTTGCTCCAGTTCGCGGCCGTGATCCTTTCCGTCAGGTTCGTGGTCATGAAGCGTCTCGGGTACCACTGGCTTCTCGTGTCCGCGGCCCTCGCCTTCATGGGGTTCGTCGGGGTCGCGGAGATCCCCGTTGCCCCTGTCTTGCAGACGGCGGCGGACCACCGGTCTCCCTACGCGATCCACGACGCGATCGAGCTCGCGATCTCGCTCCTGCTTGCGGCGGGATTCGTCCTCACGGAGCGCTGGTTCCTCCTCAAGGAGCGCCTCGAGGGGCGCTTCCGCCTGATCGCCGAGGTGGACCGGTCGCTCGTCGGCCTCCTCGACGAGGAGAAGATCCTGTCCGAGGTCTGCGACGGGATGACCCGGGGACGGGAATACCGTCTCGCGTGGATCGGCCGCGCGGCGCCCGGCGGCTCCGTCGAGGTCGTCCGGAGCGCCGGCGACGGGCAGGGGCTCCTGGCGAAGATCGACGTCCGCTGGGACGAATCGCCGGAAGGCCGGGGGCCCGCGGGGAGCTGCCTGAGGACGGGCGAGGCCTGCGTCGTCGACAGGATCGGCGAGGACCCCCGGATGGCGGAAGGGGAAGCCGCCGCCGCGGCGTTCGGGCTTCGGAGCTGCGCGTCCGTTCGGGTGGATGTCGGCGGCGGCCCGCCGACGGTCCTCACGCTGTACAGCGCGAAGCGCAACGCGTTCGATGCCGTGGAGATGGGAGCGATCTCGGCGCTGGCGGGGCGCCTGGGCGCGGCCGTCGTCGGAGCCCGGCGCCACGCTCTCTTCGTTTCCGCCAAGAACGCGTACGACGATCTGCTGAGGACCCAGCGGGACGGGATCATCTGCGTGCGAGGGGGAAAGATCGTCCGCGTCAACCCGGCGGCGGTCTCGATCCTCGGCTACAACGACGCGACGGGCCTGCTGGGGGGGGACCCGGCCGTGATCCTCGACGACCCCGACGGCGATCCGGATGTCCGGTCGCTGCTGCGACGCGGCGACCCCGGGGCCGGGCGGTTCGCCTGCGAGGCCGTCGTCCGCCGGGGGAACGGGGGGACGTTCGTCGCGGAGATCGCCGCCACCTGGCTGCCGCGGCCCGACGGGCTTCGGGCGGAGGGGCCGTCGGGCTGGACGCCCGAGATGCAGGGCCCCCTGGGGATGTTCGTCATCCGGGACATCACCCGGCGGAAGGAAGCCATGGAGGACCTCCGCGGGGAGCGCGATCTCCGGGGAAAGATCCTCGGCATCGTCGGGGCGCTCGTCGTGCAGCTCGGCCCCGAAGGGGAGATCCTGCTCGTCAACCGCCAGTGCGAGGAGGTCACGGGTTACCGCGCGGGCGAGCTGGCCGGGCGGCGGTGGGAGGACGTCCTTCTCCCGGCGTCGGCCCGCTCCCCGTTCCGGGTCGCGTTCGCGAACGCCCTGGCGGGGGGGATCCCCGCCAACGTCGAGTACCCCCTGCTCACGAAATCGGGCGAGACGCGGCTGGTCGCCTGGAGCCACGCCGCGGTTGCCGGGCCGGCCGGAAAGGCCCGCTCGGTCATTGCCGCGGGAATCGATTTCACGGACCGGCGGCGCCTGGAGGAACAGGTCGTCGGGATGCAGAAGATGGAGGCGGTCGGAACGCTCGCGGGCGGGATCGCGCACGACTTCAACAACATCCTCACGGGAATCCTGGGCAACCTCGACATCGCACGGAAGGCGCTGCCGGACGGGGTGCCGGCCTCGGAGGCCGTGCACGAGGCGATCCGGGCGTCGGAGCGCGCCGCCGTGCTCATCCGCCAGCTCCTCGAATTCTCGCGGCGCTCGCCCCTGGAGCGGCGGGCGGTGGACGTCGCGAAGGTCCTCCGGGAGGTCGTTCACCTGTTTTCCCAGACGATCGACCGGCGGATCGCGGTCGGCTGGACGGCGCCGGACGACCTGTGGCTCGCGGCGGCGGACGTCAACCAGACGCACCAGGTCCTGATGAACCTCTGCGTCAACGCGCGGGACGCCGTTCTCGAGCGGCTCGAGGCCGGCGGCGGGAACGACGCGCCTCCGGGCGGCTACGCGATCCGGCTCGCGGCGGAGAGCGCCGTGGTCGGCGACGCCTATTGCCGGGCGCACAAGTACGCGCGCCCCGGGGAATACGTGCTCCTGACGGTGTCCGACAACGGGACCGGGATGGACGAGGCGACGCAGCGGCGGGTCTTCGAGCCCTTCTTCACGACGAAGAAGCTCGGGCGGGGGACGGGCCTCGGCCTCTCGACGGTCTACGGGATCGTCAAGCAGCACGACGGGTGGATCAACATGGAAAGCGCGCCCGGGAAGGGCACCGTGTTCTCGGTGTACCTTCCGAGGGCCGTCGCGGCGACCGCCGCCGACGCCTCTTCCGAGGACGCGCCGGCGGTCCGCGCCGGGCGGGAGCGGATCCTCTTCGTCGACGACGAGGAGATGATCCGGAATCTCGGCCGCAGGATCCTCGAACGGGACGGGTACACGGTGGTCACGGCGTCGGACGGCCGCGAGGCGCTCGACATCTTCGCGAGCGAGCGGGCCGCGCTGGACATCGTCATCCTCGACATGACGATGCCTCTGCTGTCGGGCCTCGAGGTCCTCGAGCGGATGCGGGCCCTGGACCCCGGCGTCCGGGTGATCCTCTCCAGCGGGTATCCCGTCGAGAGCGGGTACGCCGGCTCCATCGGGGCGCGGCCCGCCGCGTTCCTCCAGAAGCCTTATCGACCGGAGGCGCTGTCGCGGCTGGTGCGCGACGTCCTGGACGGCCGGTCCTCCTGAAACAGGTTCAGGGACGTTCCGGAACTTTTCAGTCGGCCTCGCGGTTGAGGGCGTCGATCAGGAGCCGGAGCCGCCCGAAGCTCTTCCGGTCGAACCGGAAGACGAGGCGCGGGAGGCGGGCAAGGTCCGGTTCGTCCGTCTCGCCGGGAAGGCCTCCGCCGAGCCGGAAGGTTCCCGACGCGAGGATGTCGGCGAACTCCTGCCGGATCCGCGCGAGCGCCGCGTCCGAGATCGGCCTTGCGAGGCGGATCACCAGGTCCTTTCCCACGGACCGGGCGCTGTGGAAGACGCGGTAGAACCCGGTGATCTCCGCGGCGGCCGACCCGGCGTCGTCCGTCACGCGGAACAGGGCGAGGTCCTCCGGAGAGACGAGGCCCCGCCGGAGAATCTCCTCCTCGACGAACGCGAGCCACTTCCGCCAGTAGTTTCCGCCGGGCTCGTCCACGAGCACGATGGGGATCGGGCGGCTCTTCCCGGTCTGGACGAGCGTCAGGACCTCGAACGACTCGTCCAGGGTGCCGAAGCCGCCGGGGAACAGGGCCACGCCGTCCGCCTCCTTGACGAAGAGGAGCTTTCGCGTGAAGAAGTATTTGACGTGGACGAGGTTCGCGCCCCCCGCGACGACCCGGTTGGGGGGCTGCTCGAAGGGGAGCAGGATGTTGATTCCCATCGAGAGGTCCTCGCCTGCCCCGAGATGCGCCGCCTCCATGATGCCGCTGCCGCCGCCGGTGACGACCATCCATCCGCGCCGGGCCATTTCCCTGCCGAACGCGACCGCCTGGCGGTAGGACGGGGAGCCGGGGGCGCACCGGGCGGAGCCGAACACCGTGACCTTGCGATAGCTCCGCAGTCCCGCGAACACGCGGAACGAGTGCCTCATCTCCCGCATCGCGCGCGCGAGGAGCTTGATGTCGCCCCGGTCCGCCCCGTCCGCGGACAGCCGGTCCACGGTCCGGTGCATCTCCGCGATGAGCTCGTCCGCGCTCACTTTCCGGCCGCTTCCCATGACCTAGTCGATGCGGCAAGGGGCCGCCGCGTTGCCGCGCGCGGCCCGGCCGGCGTCTCAGGCGGGGCGGTCGGAGCGCGGGGGCGCTTCGCGTCCTTCGAGGGCGGAGGCGATCGCGGCGCGGACGACGTACCCGGACAGGTGCATGATCGTGTCCCGAAGGTCCGGGTCGATTTCCATCGATGCGAGGCACGGATGGTGGTGGTGGCGCAGGGCGCCCGCGTCGGGCGCCTCTGCGACCCGGGTTCCGGGAAGGACCGACGCGACGAAGCGGGCCGCGCCGCACGGCGCATCGCGCAGCACCGCGGCGGAGGCGACGCGGTCCCCTTCGCGCCGGATCGCGAAACGGGGGCGGCCGAACGATCCGGCGAAGGCTTCGAGGAACGGGTGCGGCCCGCCGCCGAACCCGCACAGCGGCCGGGGGAAGGAGCAGGCGATTCCCAGCGCCGCCAGTCGCTTCCGGATCTGGTTCTCCAGCCCCGGGGGGCAGGCCACGCGGTCGTCCACCGCGGCCAGGACGGCGGCGGCGCCGCACGCTTCGGCGATGTCCGGGATCAGGTCGGCGGCTCCGGCGGTCTCGTGGAGCGACACGAGGAGGTCCGCGCCCGGGATCGTCGCCGGGAGGACGGCGGCGGGGTCGTCGATCACCGCGGGCAGCCGGCCGGGAAGGGCGAGGAGGGCCGTCTCCCACGCCGCGGGCCCGTTCGCGCGGACGTTGGCGGCGATGCGTTCCCCGTATCGTCCCTGGACCGAGAAGAGGATCCTCATCGCGACGGGCCCGACAGCAGGGCTTCCACCCCGCGCGCGACGGCGCCGGCGGCGGGAGAGGCGCCCGGAAGATCGAGAAAGGAGCGGCCGGCGGCCTCCCACCCGGCCAGGGACGGGTCGTGCGGCACCTCGGCCAGAAGCGGCGCCGGGAGTGCCTCGGCGGGGACGCGCTCCCCGCGGGCGTAGGGCCGGTTGACGAGAAGCCACGTCCGTCCCAGGGGAAGCGCCAGCGAGACGGCGAGATCGGCGATCGCCCGCGCGGTGGCCATGCCCCGGGGGGACGGGTCCGCGACGAGGACGAGGTGGTCGATGACCCTCAGGTTCCGGCGCGAGAGGTGTTCCATCCCGGCCTCGTTGTCGACGACGACCGCCCGGTAGCTGCCGGCGAGCCGCGACAGCGACCGGCGCAGGAGGTTGTTGACGTAGCAGTAGCAGCCGGGCCCCTCGCCGCGACCCATCGTGACGAGATCGACGTCCTCCCCCTCGGACACCCGCTGCTGGACCGCGGCCTCGAGAAGCTCCTCCTTCGGCGCGCCTCCCGCCGGGGCGGCGAGCAGGTCCTCCCGGAGCGACCCGAGCCCCGCGGGCCGCTCCAGGCCGAGAAGCAGGTGAAGGTTCGCGTTGGGATCCGCGTCGACCGCGAGAAGCGGGCGCACCCCGGCCGAGGCGAGCCCGCGCAGGATCAGGGCGGCGCATGTCGTCTTGCCGACGCCTCCCTTTCCCGCGACGGCGATCATCGTTGTCATCCGGCCGCTCCCCGGTGCCTCGCGCCCAGGACCGACGACACCTCGGCCGTCAGCAGGGTCGCCCGCTCCGCCTCCTCCTCCGAGAGCGTCCCGAGCCCGCACGCGGGGGTGACGAAGGCCGCCCGCGCCAGCGCCCCGCGGCGAATTCCCCTGGCCTCGAAACGGTCGAAGATCGCTTCCATCCGGTCCGCGAGCGTCCCGGGAGTCTCGCGCGCGATTCCTTCCGCGGTGGTCGGCACGATGCCGAAGGCGATCCTTCCCCCGCGGCCGAGGAACTCCTTCACTTCCGCCGAATAGAGGACCAGGGCGTCGGCGTAGTCGTACGCGTCGAACGAGAGGTACCGGACGCCCGTGGAGAGCACGAGTCCCCAGTCCGTGTTCGCGCAGCAGTGGATGCCGCAGAGCACGCCGGGAAGCCCGTCGAAGATCTCGTTCAGCGCCGCGACGACCTCTTCGCGGGACAGCGAGAGGATCGCGGATCCGACCGAGGCGAGGTACGGCTCGTCCAGCACGAGAATCACGTTCGGGGACAGGCGGGAGAGCGCGCCGGCCTGCCACTGGGCGACCCGGAGGAGATGCTTGACCAGGACGTCGCGCCCGACGGGATCGTAGAACAGCGGCTTCTTCTCCCGGTCCGTGACCGTCAGGCCGAAGGAGATCGGCCCCGTCACCTGGCCCTTGACGGCGAGGCAAGGGGTGCGCCCGGCCGCGAGGAGGGCGTGGAGGCCGGCCGCTCGCTCCGCCGGGATGAAGAACGCGGCCGGGTCTCCGGACAGGAACCGCTCGTAGAACGATTCCGCCTCCACGATCATCCGGTCCCCGCCCTCGACGCAGAGCCGTTCCCCGTCGAGGGCCGCCGCCGGAAGTCCGGACGCGAACTGGACGTACATGCTCTCGAGAAACGTCCGGCGCGGGAGCTGCGGCCAGTACGGAACGTCCGGGAGCGCGGCGAGGACCGCCTTCACGGCCGCGGCCGGCTCGCGGTGCGGGAGGCTGCCGACCCCGGTCGCGGGAAACATGACGGGAAGGGTGATCGTCATCTCAAGTCTCCGCCGCGAGCGCCGCCCGGTAGCGTTCCGGATCCGTGTGGGGGATGAACAGGGCGCGCTGGTACGCCTCCATGAAGCCGGCGTCCGACGACAGGTCGTGGTACGAGGTCGCCGCGGCGAGCCCCACCGCGTCCTGCCAGCGTTTCCGGCTCCGCACCGCCCCGATTGCGCCGGCGAGCGAGGCGTTGCCGAGGGGGATGAAGCGCGATACGGGGTACGGCGGGAAGAGGCCCAGGTCGAGGGCGGCGCGGAGGTCGATGAAGTTGCCGAACCCCCCGGCGACGTAGACCCGCCCGACGCTCTCCCGGGGGAGCCCGACCGCCGCGATCAGGGAATCCGCCGCCGCGCAGAGGGCCGCCTTCGTGCGCAGGACGCTTTTCAGGTCGGACGCGGTGAAGGCGAGGTCGGCGGGCGGGCCGCCCGGCGCGCCTTTCGCGACGAGGAACGCCGTCCCCCGCCCGGTCTCGACGAACGGGGCGCCGGGACGGACGACGAAACGGCCGGCCCGGTCGACGAGCCCCGCGCGGAACAGCTCGGCGCACAGGTCGAGGATTCCCGAACCGCAGATGCCCAGGGGCGGACCCCCGCCGATCACCGTCCACTCCGCGGCGAACGTCCGGCGGTCGATCCGCACCGACTCGATGGCCCCCGGAGACGCGCGCATCCCGCACGCCACCTCGCCGCCCTCGAAGGCCGGGCCCGCCGAGGAGGAACACGCGACGCGGAAGTCCCGGCTGCCGAGGACGACCTCGCCGTTGGTCCCGACGTCGAACAGCAGCGAGATTTCCTCGTCCCGGTGCATCCCGGACGCAAGGATCCCCGCGACCACGTCGCCCCCGACGAATCCCCCGATGGACGGGAAGATCCGCCACCGGGAGCCCGGCAGGTCCTTGACGCCCAACTCCGCCCCGTTCTTCACGGGGTATTCCCGGAGCACGGGCCGGTGCGGCGGGCGGCGGATGGGAGCCGGGGACAGGCCGAACAGGATGTGGGAGAGGACGGTGTTCCCGGCGGCCGTCACCTCGACTACGCGTCCGCCGGCGGGGGCCGACTCGATGAGCCCGGACAGGACCGAATCGATCCCGCGGACGAGGAGTCGCCGCAGGATCTCGAAGCCGTCCCGTGTCTCCTCGCCGAACACGATCCGGGAGATGAGGTCTTCGCCGCACGCCATCTGGGGATTGTCGCCGGACGCGCGGGCGACGACGGCGCCGTCCGACAGGTCGACGAGAGCCGCCGCCAGCGTGCTCGTGCCGAGGTCGAGGGCGATCCCGAGAGGTCTTCCGGCCTGCGATGCCTCGTAGAGCGGCGCGAACGGACCGTCCGCCGCCATGTCCTTTCCTTCGATGTAAGCGGCGAGGCGCGCGGGCCGGCTCCCCGGGGGCACCGTGACGGTCACGCCGCCCGAGAGCGGGAGGCAGCGGCAGGCGAGGCGCGTTCCGTTCCGGCGCTCGTCCGCGGAGAGCACGCCCGGATCGTCCCCCCCCTGCGTCCGGCCCGCGACGACGACCCGGCATTTTCCGCAGCGGCCTTCGCCCCCGCACGGGGCGACCAGCGGGACGCCGGCCTTCCTCGCGTGGGCGAGGACCGTCTCGCCGGGCGACAGGCGAGCCTCGGCCCCCTCGGGGAGGAAGCGGAGAGAGCCGGGGCTATTCATGGACCGGCGCGAACGCGTCGGGGGGCAGCCGGCGCAGGTAGCCCGGCAGGGCGGACGACTCCTGCGGGCCGACGAGGACACGCCAGCGCGAGAGTTCCTCGACGCGCCCGGACAGGCGCGCCACCATTCCCGGGACGATGAGGGTCCGGTGCGCGACCGCGGAGGCGATGCCGCTCTCGGCGAGGATCCGGGCGATGCTCTCGCCGGTGAACTTTCCGGCGGCCCACGCCGTCAGCACCGACATCCCGTCGCACTCCGCGATCAGCAGGTGCGCCGGGACCTTGGATGCCTCCACGTCGCTGCGGACCGTGAAGAAGGTGAGGGAGAAATTCGTCGTGACGATCACCGGCGAAGCGGCCGTCGGTGCCCCGACCGGGTAGATCCCCGGCTCCACCTGGATGGGGCGCTGGGGATCCGTGAAGATGTTCTGGCGCAGCGTGAGCAGGGGGAAGACGTCGGCAGGGTCCGCGGTGTCGAGGACGAGGAGGGAGCCGTATTTCGGGATGAGGACGGCGGCGGCGGCGAAGGGGAAGGGGAAATCCCCGCCCAGGTCGAATGCCGTCGGGTACGCCATGTCCGCCGCGCGGTGCGCGATCGCCAGTCGGCGGATCGCGACGGACGCCGCGACCGCCTCCGGAACCGTGGCGGCGGACGGGTCGGCGACGAGCTCGCGGGCCCCCGCCGCGCGGGCCGCGGCCAGGCCCGCGGCAAGGCCGGAGAGCCCCCGGGCCTTGACGATCAGCGGCAGGCCGCGCGACCCCGCGAGCCGCGCCCCCGCCTCCGTTTCCCCCGGCGGGGGAGCGAGGATCGGGCGCGACGGCCCCACCGCTTCGACCGCCGCCGCAAGCGCGTCGCACGGGGCCAGAAGAACGAGCGGCTTCCCCGCTCCCGCGAGGGCGGCGGCCGCGACGGCGGCGTAGCGGCGGGGGTCGCCCGACCGGTGCCGCACGGCGACGCAATCGACCGCGAGGCGCTGTCCCACCCGCTCGAACGCGAGGGTCCGGATCGCCGCCACGCGTTCCCGCAGCGCGTCCTCCCCGAGGTCGTCGGCGACGGAGACGGCGATCGCCGTGGGGTGGTAGAAGGTCTTCTCGTGCCGGAAGAGGACGATCTCGTCCCCGAGGACGACGGCGCCGTCCCCGGTCCCGACCGTCACGCGCGGCAGCGGCGGCGCGGCGGCCTTTCCGAGCGTCTCCTTCGCCTCCGGCGACGCGGGCGGGCACCGGTCGATCCCGGCCTTCCCCGCGGCCAGCTGCATCGCGAACGCGAGGCACGTGGGGAAGCCGCACTCCCGGCAGTTGGTCTTCGGGAGCAGCTTGTAGATGTCGATCGCGGTCAGCGCCACGCGTGCCTCCCGAGCGCGGTCACGGTTTCGGGGTGCCGGCAGACGACGAGGTCCGCGCCCGCGGCCAGGCACGCCCACCCCGTTGCCTCCTCCCAGCGGCGGCCCCGGGCGTCGACGTCCCCCCATCCCGTCTCCGACGCGTCGATGGCCTCGCGGGCCTTCCACGCGTCGCCCAGGTGGCAGAGGATCGGGCGGTCGAGCATCGCGTCCCCGGACAGCCCGGCGAGCCGGATCCGCTCGACGATCGAGTACGTGTATTCCAGGCCGTACCCGAGCCCCCCGGTCAGCGGGTCGATCAGGACCCGCTCCGGGGGAAACCCCGTGTCCGACAGGAGGAGATTGACCTGCTTCGCCATGTTGATGTCGATGGGCGACCACGCGACAACCCCGTGTCCATAGGCCATCGCGGCGCCCGCCAGGAGGCGGTAGTTCTTCTCGTCCGCGTACGACAGGAAAACCGGCCGCGGGGCGGCCTCCGCCACGGCCGGGAACAGCGTCGCGTCGACGGCGTCGTCGCCGGAGCCGCCGACGATCACCGGGTGCGGGACGGCAGCGAGCACCCGGCGCGCCGTCTCCGCGCCCTCGGACACGGTCCGGCCGCCGCCGTCCGGGTGGCAGCCCGACAGGGAGAGAAACAGGAACCGGGCGCCGCACTCCAGCGCGAAGAAGCGTGCCAGCGCGACGGGGTCGTCCGCCCGGTCCCCGTACGCCCGCGCGAGCGACGGCGGCAGGTCGCCGACTTCGGTGCGGATCTCCAGCCCCACGGCGGCGGGGTTCGGAACGTCGCCCTCCGGGAGGAGGGGGAGGACGTTCTGCCCGCCCACGGTCAGGGGATGTCCTCCCGTGGCCGCGGGGAGAGTCACCGGCAGGACGCGGCCCGGAAAGCGCTGCTCGGGGAACGGGACGCTCACAGGAGCGGGCCCATCGAAAGCGCCGGATGGCCGACCTTCTTCAGGTATTCGACGAGCGACTCGGGCGAAAGCGCGACGGACTCGTCGGCGATCTTGTCGACGAGCCCGGGAACGCCGATCTCCTCGGCGCGCTTCCGAAGGGCCGGCCCGAGCTGCTCCTTCATCTCCCGGGTCATCCAGACGAGCCGCGGGAGGCCCCCCTCGGCCGCGAGGAACTTGCGGCTCAGGAGGTACTGCTTGCCCACCCCCATGAACCCGGGCGTCTGGACGCCTCCGCCCACCGATCCGGCGAGGGTCGAGAACCCCATCCCGCACGGCGTCTCGGACCCCGTGAACTCGCGGTTGACCGCCATGACCCCGTTGGCCTCGGGGATGACCGCCAGGACGCACTCGAAGCAGCCGCACGACGTCATCGGCGCGTCCATGATCGAGTAGAGGTTGAATCCGGGCACCGTGTTCCTCGACTGTTCCCGCACGAAGGCGTTGACCCGCTCCCACGCTCCCTTGACGGGATCGAGCACCGCGCCCTTCGCGACGGGCTGGTTCGGCCCCGTCGGGGTGATCTCGTGGCTCGCCTTTCCGTCGAGCCAGCTGATGGCGCCGCAGAGCCCCAGCCGCTCGGGCGTGACGATGCAGACGTGGTTCGGGGCGAACGACTGGCACAGCGTGCACGAGTAGAATTCGGAGACGGCGTCGTCGGTGAGGGTCCGCGCCCGGGCGTCCCGGTCCGCGTAGATCGCCCGCGCCCCGGCGAGGCCGGCCTGGACCTCCTCCCCGCGGGTGGTGATGGAGACCGACACCTTGTCGACGATGTTCTCGAAGTCCGCGAGCATCCGAGCCCTGACCATCGTGCCGAGATCGCGGAGGGTGAATCCCCTGGCGGCCGCCTCGTCGGAGATCCGGATCCACGTCGTGTCGCGCTGGGCGACGTGCATCGTCCCCTCCCCGTAGTTGACGATCCGGTGAATGCGGCGCTCGAGGACCGATTCGAAGTCCTTCTGCATCCTCGCCCCGGCGACGGTCACGACGAGCGCCAGCGGGAGGGCGCCCCCCCGCGGAGCGTCGGGAATGTCGGGGCCCGACACGGCGATCTCGCCGTCCCGCACGTCCGCAAGGGGGGCGGTGACGACGAGCTCGTAGGCGGCCGTCCGTCCCCCGCCGAACTCGACGCGCGTGTCCGACTTCCGGATCCGCTCCCCCTCGTACGCGGGCCCGAAGGCGATCGGGATCGGGATCTTGACGATCTTCGCCTTGATCCCGCGCGCCTCGATCCCGGCCCGCGCCATCGCCTCGCCGGCGGGCCGCGACAGGAGCAGGCCGGGGATCTCGGGAACCGGCTGGTCCGACAGGACGGTGAGCCCCGCCTTCATCGCGCCCGCCGCGATCGCCAGAGACACGTCGTCCGCGGGCCCGAGCGCGCACACGAACGCCCGGATGCGGTTCGCAAGGTACGAGAGCATCGCGTCGGCCTGCCCGCGGCCGAGGCCCCCGAAGGTCAGTCCTGCCCGGACCGCGAAATTGACGGCATGGATGACCGCCGGCAGGGGCCCGAGCGGGAACGTCCGGAAATCCTCCCCCTGCTTGACGCCCGCCGCCTCCATCTGGCCGGCCACGTCGCCCGCGAGGAACACGAGGAGCCCGATTTCCTGGAAATCCCGGATCATCGCGGCGGCCGCGGCAGGGTCCGATGCCTTCCCGACGACGACGGCGACGCCCGGGACGGAGCCGTCGACCATGAAGATCCCGAGCTTCCGCAACACCGGGTCCGGGATGAATCCGACGGCGGGCGGCGGGTACGGATTCCCCGCCTCGTGCGAGAGCGCTCCCAGAACCTCCGCGGCGAGGAGGGTCGCGGCGCCGGCATTGAGGGCGTTCTCCGCCGAGGGGGTGTCCGCGACGAGCCGCTCCGCGAGCTCGAGGACGGGGACGGCATCCGCCAGCGTGGCGACCCGGATGTCGGAGAGGCCGAAGACGACCGGCAGCTCGTACGCCGTCTCCGGGTAGCGGAGCGGCGCCCCGGGGCCGCGGGCCTCCGTCCGGGCGCGCAAGGTATCCCGGGCCAGGGAGAGAACCGTCCTGGCTCCCCGGATGCAGGAGGAAAACAGCCCTTCGGTCATCTCGTGCGCTCCTTGTTCGCGAGGCGGGAAGTGGGGGACATCGGAAAATTGTAACCCGGGGCGCGGCCCGCCTCGAAAAAAAACGCGCCGGGCCCGGGGGGCGTCGCGGGCGCCGCCGCCGGAGGGCGGCGCGGCCGGGCCCGGGGTCGTCCGTTGGTCTCATTTGCGACAAAGATGTCGAAAATGGATCCTTCTTGTATCGCCGAAGTCCCGGCCTGCCGGAAATCTCCTTCCGCGCCGCCGCCCGCGCCTCCGGCACGCCCGTTGCTGCGACCCGGCGTGGAGTCGGCACCCCATCAACGAAGGAGGAGACGGACATGAACGCGGGCGACACGGCGTGGCTGCTGCTCTCGGCGGCTCTCGTCATGATCATGACCCCCGGCCTGGCGCTGTTCTACGGGGGGATGGTCCGCAGGAAGAACATCCTCGGAACCATCATGCAGTCGTTCATCATCATCGGGGTCATCAGCGTGGAGTGGATCCTCGTCGGGTACAGCATGGCCTTCGGGCCCGACCGGGGCCACGTCATCGGCGACCTCTCCTGGTTCGGTCTCGCCGGCGTCGGGCTTGCCCCCTTCGCCGGGTACGCGGCGACGGTTCCCCACCAGGCATTCATGATCTACCAGATGATGTTCGCCGTCATCACGCCGGCGCTCATCACGGGGGCATTCGCCGAGCGGTTCAGGTTTTCGACGTTTCTCGTCTTCACCGCCCTGTGGGCGCTCCTGGTCTACAACCCGGTCGCGCACTGGGTCTGGGGAATCGGCGGCTGGATCCGGAACCTCGGGGCGCTCGATTTCGCCGGGGGGACCGTCGTCCACATCACCTCGGGGGCGAGCGCCCTCGCGGCGGCCCTCGTCGTCGGGAAGCGGAAGGGATTCGGCGCCGAGAACATGGCGCCCCACAACCTGCCCATGACGGTGCTCGGCGCGGCCATCCTCTGGTTCGGGTGGTTCGGCTTCAACGCGGGGAGCGCGCTCGCGGCGGGCGCGCTTTCGACGAGCGCCTTCGTGGCGACCCACGCGGCGGCGGCCGCGGCGACGCTGTCGTGGGTCGCCGCCGAGTGGGTCCACCGGGGAAAGCCCACGGTCCTCGGCGCGGCCTCCGGCTGCGTCGCCGGGCTGGTCGCGATCACGCCCGCCTCCGGCTTCGTCACGCCGCTCGGCGCGCTCCTGGTCGGCGTCCTGGCCGGGGCTGCGTGCTACAGCGCCGTCATGCTCAAGGGGCGGCTGGGATACGATGACTCCCTCGACGTGGTCGGCGTCCACTGCGTCGGCGGGACGCTGGGCGCCCTGGCCACCGGGCTGCTGGCGACGACGGCCGTCAACGCGTCGGGGGCCGACGGCCTCTTCTACGGGAATGCGAGGCTCCTCGCGGTGCAGGCGCTCGCCGCCGGCGTCTCCCTCGTCTACTCCTTCGGGGTGAGCTGGCTCCTCCTCGCGCTCCTCGACAAGACGCTGGGGCTGCGGGTCTCGACGGAAGACGAGGTGATGGGTCTCGACCTGACCCAGCACGGGGAGTCCGGCTACAACTGGTAGCCGCGCGGCGGTTCGCGGGTCCTCCGGCAAGGTGATGGGGGCCGACCGCGCCTTCCGGAGGGGCGGGCGCCGGGAGACCGGCGCCCGCTTCGTTTCAATCGGGCTGCCCCGCGACCGCCGGCGGGGGACACTCCTCGAGGACGGCCCCGCGACTACTGCATGAGGGCCGCGTTGCGGTTGGAGAGCTCGACGAGGGCTTCCCCCCCCCGGACGGACAGGGGGATGTCCCAGATGATCTGGCGGTTCTTGTAGAGCATCCGGCCATACAGGAAATAGAGACCGTTCGTAAGCTTCATCCTGGCGGTCCCGTCCGGAGCGACGGAGACGTTCTCGATCCGGATTCCCTTCATGGAATCGTCGACCACGTTCGAGGCGTGCAGGTCCTGCTCCTTCGCGATGACCAGGTTCGTGACGAGATCGTAGTAGAGGCTCTTGTAGAGGAGCTCGTACTTGTCCACGGTTGCCGCCAGGGTCGCGATTTCCGTCTTCGGCATGCGCGCCACGATCCGCCACCCCTTCGGGGAGAACCGGTCGGTCGGAGACAGGGCGAGATAGGCGTGGATGTCCTCGGACCGTTTCCCGATCCGGTCGACGGCCCCCTCGTGGGCCCGCTCGGCCGGGCTCTTTCCGTCGGGGAACTGGAACTCCTTCGGGTCCACGTTGAGCACGTAGAGGCGGGTCGATCCCCCGACCACGAACCCCTCGGCCTCGAGGTAGAAGCCGATCTTGACGTTGACGGTCCCCTCCTTGGGAGGGAGCGGGCTGTCCGGCGCGGTCGTGAGGATCTCGAGGATATTGCTCCGGCGGCGCCAGTTGATCTTGGTGTGGGCGTAGTTCTCGAGGATCCACGCGGGGACGTAGACGTCGTCCTTCACGGCGATCGCCCTCGCATCGAGCGGAAGCCCGTCCACGATGATGGCGATCTTTCCCTCCTCGGCCGCCGACGGCGTGCCGATCGAGAGGAGCGCGGCGAGGACGAGCGGCAGACGAAGGTCCGGACGGCGTCCGGGCCGAACGGGGCGCGGCATGCTGACCTCCCGGGTTCGAGACGTTAGCGGTAAACCGTCATCGCGTAGCGCCGCCGGGACTTGTGGCGGGTCGCCAGCTCGAGAAAACGGTCCGTCCGGATCCGGTCCAATGATACGTCCATCCCGTGCTTCGCGAAACACTCTTTTAGGTGGTCGAAATTGTCGATGAGGTGGACGGCGGCCGAATTGTAGCCGTAATTGAGGATCTGGACCCGCTCGGCGAAATTCATGCTTCCGTACAGGAACAGGTTCGACTCCATCGGGGCCGGCTCGAGAAGGACGATGTCGGTCTCCGGGTTCCGGCAACGGTGGAGTTCCATGGCGAGCTCGAGCTTGACCCTCGTGTTGATCCGGAACGTCTGCTCCGCGATGTTCGCGAAGCCGGTCTCCGTGATGGAACTGCAGTTTCCCGTCACCGTCGGGATGCAGACGACGGTGCGGTCGTTGTAGACGGGGACCGTCGGGTTGATCATGAGCACGAAGTCGGCCCCCGCGGCGATGGGGATGTCCATGTGCCCGGCCCGCTCCGCCGCTCCGTCCACGAAATATCGGTCGCGGATGCGCACCGGCTCGAAGAAGACGGGGATGGCGGACGACGCCTGGACGGCAAGCGAGACGGGGATGTCGGACAGGCCGTTTCCGCCGAAGACCCATCGCTCGCCCGTGTCGATCTCGGTGGCCACGATGAAGAGTTCCCGGGACAGGAGGCGGAAATCGTTGGTCCGGCCGCCCTCCGAGAGGATGCGCCGCACGTACCGCTCCAGGTTGGCGTTCGAGAAGAAGCCCGCCGGGAGGTACTGGAGGAACAGCGACACGGCGTTGAGGAACGTGACGGGCTGGCCCTCGCGGCGGAGGTAGCGGACGGCGGGCCGGATGCTGCGGAGGAAGTTCCACGCGGCGCGGACGAACGGTCCGAACCGCAGGTCGTAGATATCCCCGCGCTCGAGCACGAGGCGGTGGCCCCGCTCCCCGAGGATCGCCTTGCACATGTCGGCGACCGGGATCCCGTTGGCCAGGAACGCGGCGAGAAGGCTTCCGGCGCTGATTCCCACGAAGATGTCGAAGTCGCGGGTCCGCCGGCCTCGGACGATGAAATCCTCCAGGGCGGACAGCACGCCGAGCTCGTAAACGCCTCCCGTGATCCCGCCGCCGCCGAGGATGAGCGCCGCCTTCCCGTCCACGGCTAACAGGATAGGGATTCGGCGCCGCGGGTGCAAGGGAGGAAGCCTTTTGTGGTATTGTGGGCGTCTGTGGCGGGGCGGGGGCGGGACGGACGGACCATTTCGGAGATGACGAAGCGGCTGCTGTTCCTTTTTGCGCACCCGGACGACGAGACGTTCGGCCCCGGGGGAACGATCGCCCGGTACGCGAGCGAGGGAGCGGACGTCTTCCTGGTCTCGGCGACCCGGGGCGAGGCGGGGATGGTCGGGGATCCGCCGGTCGCCGACCGGGAACGTCTCGGGGAGGTGCGGGCCGCCGAGCTCTCGAGGGCGGCGGCGATCCTCGGCGCCCGGGACGTCGCCTTCCTGGGATTTGAGGACGGGCGGCTCGCCGCCACGCCGCGCGAGAGGATCGTGGAGAAGGCGGTGGCGGCGATTCGCCGGGTCAGGCCCCAGGTCATGGTCGGTTTCGGACCCGGGGGGGTGTCGCGCCACCCCGACCACGTCGTGATGTCGGCCGTCGCCTCCGAGGCGTTCGACGCCGCCGCGGACCCGTCCCGGTTCCCCGACCAGCTCGCCGGCGGGCTGCGCCCCTGGGCTCCCGCGAAGCTGTACCAGTTCGAGGTCGCCGCGGACATCTTCGAGAGGTGGGGCGTCCCGTTCGCCGGCGTCCCCCGGGACCGCCTCACCGCGTCGATCGACACCGCGGCGTACGTCGACCGGAAGATCGAGGCGTTCAAGGCCCACCGGACGCAGCAGAAGGACGTCGCGCGGATCCTGTCCCGCGACGGCTACCGGGACGCCGCGGGAGAGGAGACGTACGTGCTGGCGAAGACGCGCCTGCCGCGGCCGACCCGGCGCGAGCGGGACCTGTTCGACGGAATTCCCGGGGAAGGCAACCGGGGGCGCCGGTGAGAGTCGGCATCTTCGGCAAGGCCGGATCCGGCAAGAGCACCCTCTTCCGCTCCCTCGCGGGCGGCGCAGACGCGGTCCCGGCGGCGGGGAAGGCGGCCGGCATGTGCACGATCAAGGTGCCGGACGACCGCGTGGACCGCCTCGCCGCGCTGTTCCGCCCCAGAAAGACCACCCACATCGCGATCACCTTCGTCGAGATCGACCCCGGGGGCACGGAGCTCCTGGCGACGGAGACGCTCACGAGCATCAAGTCGGTCGACGTTCTCGGCCTCGTCCTGCGCGGGTTCTCGGACGACTTCCACCCGGCCCCTCCGGAGGGACTCGACCCGGTGAAGGAGTTCCGGTCCGTCGAGTCGGAGCTCGTCCTGGCCGACTACGTCGTGGCCCAGAAGCGCATCGAGCGGATGACGAAGGAGGCCCGGCGGGGGCCCGAGTGGACTGCGCTCCACAAGGCGGTCGCGCTCCTGGAAACGGAAGCCCCCCTCCGGCGGCTTGCGCTCGCCGGGGACGACGCGCGCGCCCTCGCCGGCTTCCGGTTCGTCAGCCAGCTGCCGCTCCTGCTCGTGCTCAACGTGGGTGAGGGCGACCTGGCGGGAGAGCCGTACCCGGAGCTCACCGGGGTCGCGGCCGACCGCGGCGTCCCCCTCATCCGCCTGTCCGCCCGGATCGAGGAGGAGATCGCCCAGCTCTCCCCCGCGGAGCAGGCCGATTTCCTGAAGGCGATGGGGATCGTCGAGGGGGCGAGAGACCGGCTCGTCCGGGGGGCCTTCGACGCGATGGACTACATCTGTTTCATGACCGTCGGCGAAGACGAGGTCCGCGCGTGGAACGTCCGCCGCGGCACGACCGCGGTGTCGGCCGCCGGCAAGATCCACTCCGACCTCGAGAAGGGATTCATCCGCGCCGAGGTGATCGAGTGCGAGGAGCTCCTCAGGTGCGGCTCGCTGGCGAAGGCGAAGGCGGAAGGGACGCTGCGTCTCGAGGGAAAGGAGTACGTCGTCAGGGACGGGGACATCCTGCACGTCAGATTCAACGTGTAGCCCCGCGACGGATTACTATCAGGAATCCCTCCCGTTTTATTTCCCGTAAACCTTTGCTCGTTTTATCCGATGAGAAGGGAATGGTCTCTCAATATTATTATTTCGGAGCGCCGTTGCCATCCGACACCGGTGCAAACGGGATCCGCGTCCTCGTGGTGGACGACGAGGCGTCGCTCCGGTCTGTGATAAGACAACGGCTTGAAATGGCTGGTTTTTCAGTAGACGAGGCGTCCGACGGGACGTCCGCCCTCGAAAAGATCGGCGAGGGCAGCTACGCGGTCCTGCTGACGGACATCCGGATGCCGGGGATCGACGGCATCACCCTTCTCCGCGAGGCGACCCGGAGGTCGCCGGACACCGCCGGCATCGTGATGACGGCGTTCGCCGAGCTCGACACGGCGGTCGCCGCCCTCAAGATCGGCGCCTTCGACTACATCACGAAGCCGTTCAACTTCGACGTCCTCTTCGTCACGATCCGGAACGCCATCGGGAAGAAGGCCGTCGAGCGGGAGCTCCAGGACTACCGGGAGAACCTCGAGAACAAGGTCCGGGAGCAGACGGATCTCATCAACTCCATGTACGTCCGCTCCATCGACGCGCTCGTCAAGGCGCTCGAGGCCAAGGACTTCTACACGCGCGGTCACTCCCAGCGGGTGACGATGTACTCGGTCGCCATCGGGAAGGCGCTCGGGTTCACGCCGGGCAGGCTGGAGAACCTGCGGCGCGCGGCGGCGCTTCACGACCTCGGGAAGATCGGCGTCCGGGAGTCGCTTCTCAACAAGCCCGGGCGGCTGACGGACGAGGAATTCGGGGAGTTCTTCCGGCATCCCGAGGCCGCCATCCAGATCCTGGAGCCGATCCCGTTCTTTGCGCCCCTCCTGCCGGCGATCCGCCACCACCACGAGCGGTACGACGGGAAGGGATACCCGCAGGGGCTCTCGGGCGTGGAGATCCCGCTCGAATCCCGCATCATGGCGATCGCCGACGCGTTCGACGCGATGACCTCCACGCGCGCCTACCGGAAAGCGCTTCCCACCGAGGCGGCGAACGCCGAGATCGTCCGCTGCTCCGGGTCGCAGTTCGACCCGGATATCGTGACGCTCTTCCTGCGCCTCCAGGGGCAGATCGAGATCCCCGGCGACACGATCATTCCCGACGGCCTGGACACGCGCATCTTCATGGGGGCCGCGCCCAGGCCTTCCTGAACCGTCGGGCGCCGCGTTTCCGCGGTTTCTCCCCGGCACCGCCGCCTGTATAATCGGGACACGCGATTCCTGCGCTTCCGAGGAGATCCGATGAGCCGGAACCTGGCCCCCGCAGAACGTTTCCTGACCGACGCGGAGCGGGACGAACTGCTCGGGATCGCCCGGCGTGCGGCCACGACCTGGCTGCGCGAGGGGCGGGTCCCGGCGGAGACCCCCGCATCCGACAGGCTCAAGGCGCCGGGGGCGGCCTTCGTGACGTTGACCGAGGAAGGACGGCTGCGGGGGTGCATCGGGTACACCGAGGCGCGGGCTCCCCTCTACCGCACGGTCCAGGAGTGCGCGGTGGCGTCGGCGACGGAGGACCCGCGCTTTCTCCCCGTGACGGCCGACGAGATGGAAGCGGTGCGGATCGAGATCTCCGTCCTGACGCCGCTGCTGCCGATACGCCCCGACGCCGTGACGGTCGGCGTCCACGGGCTGATGGTCGCGCGCGGCGGGCGCCGGGGGCTTCTGCTTCCCCAGGTGCCCGCGGAACACGGATGGGACCGCGAGACGTTCCTTTCGCAGGTGTGTCTCAAGGCGGGGCTCCCGGGCAATGCGTGGCGGACGGGCGCGGAGCTCTATTCCTTCACGGCCGAGGTGTTCGGGGAGGGGGAGGAGCGGAACCGGCGGACGGGATCTCCGGGCGGGCAGGACCCCGCCCCAGGCGGCGCTCCTTGAGTTTCGCCTTGAGGACCTTGCCCTGGCTGTTCCGGGGCAGGGAGGGAACGATCTCGATCGACCGGGGGACCTTGAAGGGCGCCATGTTTTCCCGGCAGTGGGCGAGAATCGACTCCGCGTCGGCCTTCCTCCCCGCCTTCAGCACCACGACGGCCGCGGGGATCTCTCCCCACGTGTCGTCGGGCCTCCCGACCACCGCGACGTCCCCGACGGCCGGGTGCTCCGCGATGACGTTCTCGATCTCCTTCGGGTAAACGGAGATTCCGCCGATCATCAGCGTATCGCGCTTCCTGTCGACGACGAAGACGTACCCTTCGTCGTCGATGGAGGCCAGGTCGCCCGTGTAGAGCCACCCGTCCCTGAGAACCTCCGCGGTGAACCCGGGATCGCCGAAATATCCCCGGAAGACGTTCGGCCCCCGCGCGATCACTTCGCCGACCTGGTTGGGACCGATGTCCCGGCCCCTGTCGTCGACGACCCGGACTTCCACGCCGACGGCTTCCCTCCCCACCGAGGCCAGTCTCCGGATGGACGGGACGCTTCCGTCGAACGCGTGATCCTCCGCGTGCAGGAACGTGAGGATGCCGGACGACTCGATCGGGCCGTACGTTCGGACCAGGTCGCACCCGAAGAAGCCGGCAGCGCGCCGGAGCAGGTCGATGTTGACGAAGGCGCCGCGGTAGACGATCTTCCGCAGCGAGGAGAGATCGCGCCGCGGGGCGTTCGGGAGATCGACGATCTGGGCCATCATGGTCGCCGTGAAGAGGGCGTGCGTGACCCGGTTCCGCTCGATCGCCCGCAGCGCCTCGCCCGGCGCGAACTCCTTCATGAGGACGATCGTCGCCCCGACGAGGAGAAACCGCAGCAGCCGCCCCGTTCCCAGCAGGACCGGAAGGGGCGAGCAGGACAGGAAGATGTCCTCGTGCGACAGCCCGAGCTCGATGGCCGCCGACGCGGCGGCGGCAAAAAGGTTCCTGTGGGAGAGCATCGCGCCCCGCGGCTGCCCCGACGTTCCGCCCGCGTAGATCTGGAGCGCGATGTCCGTCTCGCACGGGGGCTCCCCGGCAGGCGGCGCGGCGCCCGGCGCCGGGCCGCCTGCCAGGTGCGGGTAGCCCGGGAGCGGCCGGTCCAGGCAGAGACATCCGGATTCCGGCGCGAGGCTCGGACGGATCGCGTCCGCCGTCGCCGCGAATTCGGCCTCGAACAGGAGGAACCGCGCTTCGGCGTCCAGGATGATGGTCCGGAGCTCCCGGGCGATGAGCAGGGGGTTCAGGGGCACGAGGACCCCTCCCTCCCGCGTCACGGCGAAGAGAAGCTCCACGTAAGCCGGGGTGCTCCGGGTCAGGACCGCGACCCGGTCCCCCTTCCGGATCCCTTGCGCCCGAAGGGCGGCCGCGTACGCGTCCGCGCCGCGCGCGAGGTCGCGGTAGGTGACAGCGGCCGCGTCCGCGACGAGTGCGGTGCGTCCGGGCCTGATGCGGGCGCCGTGCGCCAGGATGTCGCCGAGCAGCAATCGTGCCTCCGCCGTCCCTTCCTCGCCACCGGGGACACACCGTATAATACTATCCGTTGCGCCCGCAAAGCGATAGGGGCGCGAGACGGACTTTCGGGGCGGCAGGGCATGGATCCGGAGGAGATGGAAGTCTACCCCATCGAGCACCGCGGGAAGGTGTACAACATCATCACGGCCACCGACATGACGTTCCGCGAGGTCCGCGGGATGCTCGACGTGCTGGACGGCCGCGGCGCCTTCACCCCTGCCCCCGACGACGACTTCATGGGGCCCGGGCGGCTGTTCACGGTCGCGGTCGAGGGGGTCACGCTCGAGGTGGACGTCCAGGGGTACGAGGTCGTCGTCTACAGGAGGACTCCCTGACATGGCGGGGATCAGGCGGCCCGCGCCGGGCCGGAAACCCGCGCCGCTGCGCGCCGTTCTCGACTTCCTCGCGCGGGAGTACCCCGATGCCCGGATCCTCCTCGACCACGGAAGTCCCTTCGAGCTTCTCGTCGCCACCGTGCTCGCCGCGCAGTGCACCGACGAGCGGGTCAACCGCGTCACCCCCGCGCTGTTCCGTCGTTATCCGGGACCGGAGGCGCTCGCAGCAGCCTCCCGGGCCGAACTGGAGGAGGCCGTGCGCCCGACCGGCTTCTTCAGGAACAAGGCGAAGGCCCTGCAGGGGCTGGCCGGGGCGCTCGTGGCCAGACACGGGGGAGCCGTCCCGGCCACGATGGACGGGCTCGTGGCGCTTCCCGGGGTGGGACGGAAGACGGCCTCGATCGTCCTCGGCGCCTGCTTCGGCGAGGACGCTCTTCCCGTGGACACCCACGTTGCGCGCGTGGCGCACAGGCTCGGGCTGACGGAATCGGGGGACCCCGACCGGATCGAGGCTGACCTGGCCCGCGCCGTTCCGGCGGGCGCGAGGTGGCGCTTCGCCGCGCGTCTCGGCTGGCACGGGCGGCGGGTCTGCGTCGCGCGGAAACCCCGCTGCTCCGCGTGCGGACTCTCCGCGGTGTGCCCGAAGGTCGGGGTCTAGCCCGGCAGGGACTCCGGCCGTCAGGCCGCCGAGACGAGGACGACGCGCGCTTCGCCGTCCGAGGCGTTCCTCCAGCGGTACGGCGTGTTCTCCCGGAAGTAGAGGCTGTCGCCCTCGCCGAGCCGGATGATGTCCCCGTTCGCCTCGACGTCCAGCATCCCCTGGATCACGAACAGGAAATCGTCGCCGGGGCGATTGACGGGGTCGTCACCGCTCGTCGCTCCGGGGGCGATGACCCCGATCCTCGGCAGGAACCGCTGCCCGGGGACGCCCGTCGCCAGGCTCCGGAGGTCGATTCCCGGGACGGCCGTGGCGACCCGCTCCCGGTCGCCCGCCCGCGTGACGACGTACGCGAGTTCCGACTCGCCGAGAAGGGTCGACAGCGACTCGCCGAGCGCCTTGCCGATGCTTGCCAGGGTGTTGACCGTGGGGGACGACACGTTCCGCTCGATGGCGCTGATGGCCGTCGCCGACATGCCGCTTCTTTCGGACAGGTCCTGAAGGGTCAACCCCTTCCTTTTCCGGATACCCTTGATCCGGGTTCCCACGTCGATCATACGGTTGCTCACCCCCCCCTGCTTCCCATGATAACGCCCGCCTTCCGGCGCTGTAAATATTTGTCCGGAACTTTGCAGGCCGGCGGGCCGGCAAATTCGCTTGAATTGGCCCGTGCCGGCGCTTAGAATCCCGAAAGACGAAATCGGACCGCATCCTGCGCAACCGGGAGGACCCCATGGCCGTGTCGCTGTCGCCCAGCGAAAGCTACAGCATCACCATGCGCGTCGAGATCCAGAACAAGGTGGGAATGCTCGGGAAGGTGACCACGGCCATCGGCGAAGTCGGGGGCGACATCGGCGCCGTGGACCTGTCGGGGCACGGAAAGGGGACCGTCACGCGGGACATCACGGTCCGGGCGCGCGGCATCGACCATGCCCAGGAGATCATCAAGGCCGTCCGGGGCGTCCAGGGGATCAAGCTCATCAACGTCTCCGACCGGACGTTCCTCAAGCACCTGGGGGGAAAGATCGGGGTCTACAACAAGATCCCGGTCAAGACGCGGAGCGATTTGTCGATGGCGTACACGCCGGGCGTGGCGCGGGTGTGCATGGCGATCGCCAAGGACGTGAAGAAGTCGTACACCCTGACGATCCGGCGGAACACGGTGGCGGTGGTCTCGGACGGGACGGCGGTGCTGGGGCTGGGGGACATCGGTCCCGAGGCGGCGATGCCGGTGATGGAAGGGAAGGCGATGCTTTTCAGGGAGTTCGCGGACATCGACGCGTGGCCGGTGTGCCTCGCGACGAAGGACACGGAGGAGATCGTCCGGATCGTGAAGGCGCTTTCGCCGACGTTCGGAGGGATCAACCTGGAGGACATCTCGGCGCCGCGGTGCTTCGAGATCGAGGAGCGCCTGAAGGCGGAGATGGACATCCCGGTGTTCCACGACGACCAGCACGGGACGGCGGTGGTGGTCCTGGCCGCGCTGCTCAACGCGCTGAAGATCGTGAGGAAGCGGATCGAGGACATGAAGATCGTGGTGGCGGGGGTGGGGGCCTCGGGGGTCGCGTGCAGCAAGATCATCATGAACGCCGGGGCGCGCAACATCATCGGGGTGGACCGGGTGGGGGCGATCTACAACGGCCGCAAGCAGCACATGAACTTCATGAAGGAGTGGTACGCGACGCACACCAACCCGTTCAACGAGCGGGGGAAGATCTCGGACGTGATCGCGGGGGCGGACATGTTCCTGGGGCTGGCGGGCCCGGGGCTGATCACGGTGGAGGACCTGAAGAAGATGGCGAAGGACCCGATCGTCTTTGCGATGGCGAACCCGGACCCCGAGATCATGCCGGAGGAGGCGGCCCCGTACGTGCGGATCATGGCGACGGGGCGGTCGGATTACCCGAACCAGATCAACAACGTCCTGTGCTTCCCGGGGATCTTCCGGGGGGCGCTCGATTCGCGGGCGGTGACGATCAACGAGGAGATGAAGCTCGCGGCGGCGTACGCGATCGCCTCGTGCGTGTCCAAGGAGGAGCTCTCCGAGGACTACATCATCCCGTCGGTCTTCAACCGGAAGGTGGCGCCGGCCGTGGCCCGGGAGGTGTCGCGTGCCGCCCACCGGACGAAGGTGGCACGCCGCGCTTCGAGGGCGTACGCCGAGATCAACATCGAGTAGACGGGCCGTTGCTCAACCCGCTGATCTTCCGGGAGTACGACATCCGCGGGACGGTCGGGACGGACCTGACTCCCGGCGTCGTCGAGACGATCGGGCGGGGTTTCGGCACCTACGCCCTGGCCCGGGGCGCCCGGACGGTGGCGCTCGGGCGGGACTGCCGGCTCTCCTCGCCGGCCTTCCGCGACGCGCTGGCCGCGGGGCTGGCCGCGACCGGCCTGGACGTGCTCGACGTGGGGGTCTGCCCCACGCCGCTCCTCTACTTCTCCATCGCCACGTTCGCCGCCGACGGCGGCGTGATGATCACGGGCAGCCACAATCCGCCGGAATTCAACGGTTTCAAGCTGTGCATGGGGCCGTCGACGCTCTACGGTGCGCAGATCCAGGACGTGCGCAGGATCGTGGAGACCGGTGGATTCGCCTCGGGCCAGGGGACGGTCGCGAGCCGCGAGATCGTGGGACCGTACATGGCGTACGTGCGCTCGAACATCTCCATCCCCCGGAAGCTCAAGGTCGTCGTGGACGCGGGGAACGGAACGGCGTCGCGCGTCGCCCCCGACCTGTTCCGGTCCCTGGGCATGGAGGTGGTGGAGCTCTTCTGCGAGATGGATGGCCGCTTCCCCAACCACTTCCCGGACCCGACCGTGCCGGAGAACCTCCGCTTCCTCGTCCGCGCGGTGCGGGAGACCGGGGCGGACCTCGGGGTCGGGTACGACGGCGACGCGGACAGGATCGGCGCCGTCGACGAGAGCGGGGCCGTCCTCTACGGCGACTACCTCCTGGCGCTGTTCGCGCGCGAGATCCTCTCCCGCAAGCCGGGAGCGACGATCATCTCCGAGGTCAAGGCGTCCCAGAACCTTTACGACGACATCGCCCGCCGCGGAGGACGGGCGGTGATGTGGAAGGCCGGGCACTCGCTCATCAAGCAGAAGATGAAGGAGGAGGGGGCCGAGGCGGCCGGGGAGATGAGCGGGCACATCTTCTTCGCCGACCGGTACCTCGGGTTCGACGACGCGATCTACGCCTCCGCGCGTCTGTTCGAGATCGTCGCGGCGTCCGACCGCCCGCTCTCGGCGATGCTCTCCGACATGCCCCGGCTGGTCGCGACGCCCGAGATCCGGGTGGACTGCCCGGACGACAGGAAGTTCGCGGTGGCGGACAGGGTTGCAGCCCTCGTAGCCCCGCTGGCCCGCGAGGTGATCGGCGTGGACGGCGTCCGGGCCCTCTTCGACGGGGGGTGGGGGCTCGTGCGCGCGTCGAACACGCAGCCGGTGCTCGTCCTGCGCTTCGAGGGCCGGGACGAGGCGACCGTCGCGCGGATCCGGGCCGTGATGGAAGGGGCCGTCCGCAAGGCGCGCGAGGAGACGTGACGGAGGCCGCCGCGTGACACTTCTCTACGCGATCGTCCTCGGGATTCTCCAGGGGGCGACCGAGTTCCTTCCGGTCAGCAGCTCCGGGCACCTCTTCCTCGTCCAGCGGCTTCTCGGGCTCCGGGAACCGGAACTCGCCTTCGACACGCTCCTCCACGTCGCGACCCTGCTGGCCGTCGTCGTCTTTCTCCGCCGGGAGATCGGCGAGATCCTGCGCTCCCTCTTCCGTCGGCGGCGCTTTCCCGCCGCCGACGACACCGCCGCCTGGGGGCGTCGCGACGTGCTCCTCGTGATCGTCTCCATGATCCCGACCGGGATCATCGGCCTCCTGTTCCACGACGCGGTCGAGACGGGGATCACGGTGCGGGGCGTCGGGATCCGGTACACGGTCCTCACCGGCTTCCTCCTCCTCAGCAGCCTCCGTCTCCGGCACAAGGCGGATCCCGAGCGGATCGAGGTATGGGAGGCGTTCGCCATCGGCGTGATCCAGGGAGCGGCGGTCTTCCCGGGCCTTTCCCGCTCCGGGTCCACGATCTCCCTCGCGCTCGTTCTCGGGATCGGCGCCTCCCGGAGCGCGAGGTACTCGTTCATGATCTCGCTTCCCGCCATTCTCGGCGCCGCGCTGGTGAACCTTCACAAGGGAGTCTCGGTCCTTCCGCCGTTCGTGCCGTCCGCGGCCGGCTTCCTCTGCGCGACGATCGTGGGCTACCTTGCGCTCCTCGTCGTGGAGCGCCTCGTGACCCGCGGCCGGTTCACGCGGTTCGCGCCGTACACGCTGCTCCTGGCGGGGCTCTGTTTCTACCTGGGCTGGAAAGGCTGACCGCCCCTCATCGAAACCGGGGAGCGGAAGGGATGGAAGGCGCCGCGACGGGACCTCCCTGCCCGATTCGCGCGCGCCGCATTCGGCGCCCCTTAAGGAGGCGCGCTTCTCCTTGAGCTGGAAGGGTTCCCGGGGGCGCGGGGCCGCGCGGCTGTCGGCGGGGTACGGGGTCGGCGGGATCGAGGCGTACGGCTTCTTTCCCCGGACCCCTCGCGCGGAGACGGTGGCCGTCCCGGCGCGGGTCTGACGCTAATAGAGGCGCAGCTTCCCGCTGGCGTAATACTCGGCGATCGAGTCCGCCATCCTCTCGACCGGCGTCCCGGCGGAGTCGCCGATCAGCCCGGGCACGGCCGCGGGCGTCGCCGGCCGGACGGTCGCCGGGGCAGGGGACGGCCTCGCGGAGGCGAGGCGGGGCGGGGCTTCCGCCGCCGGCCGGGGCGCGGTCCCCGACGCGAAAGTCGCCGCCGCGGGCGCCAGCATCGCCGCGATCGCCAGGAACACGGCCCAGCTCGTCCGGTTCATGGTCTACCCCCCCTTCGGTCGATCTGCCGGTCGCGGGACGGACGTCCTTCCCGCTCCCGTTGATCTTTCGGCGGGACAAGGGAAAGACTTTAGCCCTCGCTTCCCCGGGGCCGGAGGCGCGGATCGCCGGCGGGGACGGGATCGGCCGATCCGGGGGGTGCGGCGCCACGCCCGCGCAACCGCAACGGACCTTTTTCCAGAACGGACGCGGCGCCGACGGCATCTAAGACACAGTGGACGAGACCGGCTGACGGAGGCGATTCGTGAGCGCGATTTCACGGACGGAGGTTCCCGCACCGGGCGCGTCCGCACTGGGCGCGACCCGGGCGGAGGCGTGCGAGTGGTTCGGAAAGATGAGCCTGATCCGGCGGTTCGAGGAACGCGCGGAGGAGGCGTATGGGCGGGGCAGGATCGGCGGATTCCTCCATCTCTACATCGGGGAGGAGGCGATCGCGGTCGGCGCGATGGCGGCGCTGCGGCCGGACGACGACGTGGTCACGCATTACCGCGACCACGGGTACGTCCTGGCGCGCGGCATCGACCCGAAGCTCGTCATGGCGGAGCTGTACGGGAAGACGACCGGCCTTTCGAAGGGCAAGGGCGGCTCCATGCACCTGGCGGACGTCCGCCGCCATCTCTGGGGCGGCTACGCCATCGTCGGCGGGCACATCCCGATCGCGACCGGCCTGGCGCTGGCCAACCAGTACCTGGAGCGGTCCCGCGTCGTGGCCTGCTTCTTCGGCGAGGGCGCGACCAACAGCGGCGCGTTCTTCGCGGGCCTCAACATGGCCGGGGCGTGGAAATTGCCGCTGGTCGCGATCGTCGAGAACAACCGGTACGGAATGGGCACCGCGATCGAGCGCGTCTCGTCGGCCAAGGAGGTGTACCGGAAGGCGGCGGCGTTCGACATCCCGGCGGTCCAGATCGACGGGAACGACGTTCTCGCCGTGAGGGACGCCGTGCGCGAGATGGCCGAAAGGGCGCGTGCCGGCGGCGGTCCCTGCATGGTCGAGGCGAAGACGTACCGCTTCCGCGGGCACTCGATGGGCGATCCGCAGCGCTACCGCGCCAGGGAAGAAGTCGAATCGGCGAAGGCGCGGGATCCGATCGTTCTCTGGCGGCAATCCATCCTGGAATACGACCTGGCGACGCAGGCGGACCTGGAACGGATCGCGAACGAGGTCGCGTCGCAGGTCGATGCCGCCGTGCAGTTCGCGGAATCGAGCCCCGCCCCCGAGCCGGGCGAGCTCTCGAGCGATGTCCTGGCCGCGGAGTAGGTGAGCCATGTCCCTGAAGACGTATCGCGACGCGATCCGCGAGGCGCTGCGCGAGGAGATGACGCGCGACGCGCGCGTGATGATCATGGGCGAAGAGGTCGGCGTGTGGGGCGGCACCTACGCGGTCACGCGCAGCCTGTACGGGGAGTTCGGCGACAAGCGCGTCATCGACACGCCGATCGCCGAGGAGGCGATCGTCGGCGCCGCGGTGGGCGCGGCGATGGGCGGATTGCGGCCGGTCGCCGAGCTGATGACGATCAATTTCAGCCTGGTCGCCATGGACCAGATCGTCAACAACATGGCGAAGATCCACTACATGTTCGGGGGGCAGGTCGCCGTGCCGATGGTCGTCCGCACGCCGGCCGGATGGGGGCAGCTCGCGGCGACGCATTCGCAGAGCCTGGAGGCGTGGTTTGCGCACATCCCCGGGCTGATCGTGGTCATGCCGGGGACGCCGTACGACGCCAAGGGACTTCTCAAGACGGCGATCCGGTCGGAGAACCCGGTCATGTTCATCGAGCATGCGCGGCTATACGGAATCAAGGGGGAGGTGCCGGACGAGGAGTACCTCCTGCCGCTCGGCGCGTCGGACGTCAAGCGCGAAGGCGACGACGTCACGATCGTCACGTATTCCCGGATGCTCCACGTCGCGCTGGGCGCGGCGGAAGAGCTGTCCCGGGAGGGAACGGAATGCGAAGTGGTCGACCTGCGGACCCTGCGCCCGCTCGACATGGCGCCGGTGTACCGGTCGGTGCGAAAGACCCATCGTGCGCTCGTCGTCGGGGAGGATTGGACGACGTGCGGGATGGGCGCGGAGATCGCGGCGCGCATCGGCCACGACGCGTTCGACGACCTGGATGCGCCGGTCGAGCGCCTGGCCCAGGTCGAGGTGCCGATGCCGTACGCGAAGAACCTGGAAGCGCTGATGTTTCCCGACGAAAAGCGCGTGGCCGTCAAGATCCGGGAAATGCTGGGGTGAATGCGTCCGGGCGCCCCGTCGCCGGGGCGCGGGACGCGCAGGGATCCGTTCGCGGCGATCGCGAATGGAGCCGCGGAGGGAGGCGACGATGGCCACGAACGTCATCATGCCCACGCTGGGGTTCGACATGACCGAGGGGACGCTGGCGCGCTGGCTGGTGGAGGAAGGCGACCGGATCGAGAAAGGGCAGGCGATCGCCGAGATCGAAACCGAGAAGGCGACCGTCGAGATCGAAGCGACCGCTTCGGGGGTCCTCGCGAAGGTGATCGTGTTGCCCGGCCGGACCGTGCCCGTCGGCACGGTGATCGGCGTGATCGCCGAGCCGGGCGAGGGCGTCGGGGAAGCGCCGGCGCCGGTCCCGCCTCCGGCGCCGCGCGCGGCGGGCGAAGAGGAAACGGGGGAGCCGGAGGCTCCGGCCGACGCCCGGCGCAAGGCGTCTCCGGTGGCGCGCAGGATGGCCGCGGAAGCCGGGATCGACCTGGCGCGGATCCGGGGCACCGGACCCGGCGGCCGCGTGATGGAGCGCGATGTCCGGGCGGCGATCGAGGCGCGGCCTCCGGCACCGCGCCCGGCGGGCGAAGAAGAGGAAAAGGGGGAGGCGGCCGCCCCGGCCCGCGGGAACCAGGTCCCCCTGACGCGGATGCGCCAGGCGATCGCGCGCCGGATGACCGAGAGCAAGACGACCGCCCCGCACTTCTACGTCACCGTGGAGATCAACATGGACGAGGCGATGCGGGTGCGCGAGCAGCTGAACCGGCCGGCGTCGGACGCGGAGAAGGTCTCGATCAACGACCTGATCGTCGCGGCGGCGTCCCGGGCGCTGGCGCGGTTCCCGGAGCTGAACGCGTCCTACCGCGACGGCAGCCTCGAGTTGCACCCGGACGTCAACATCGGCATCGTGGTCGCGCTGGAGGCCGGGCTCCTCTCGCCGGTTCTCCGGAATGCGGACAGGAAATCGTTG
>JBLMWX010000165.1:0-5365 GCA_050257455.1 Gemmatimonadota bacterium
CCGGCCGATCCTGATGACCTCCATGGCCTTCATCCTCGGCGTCCTTCCCCTGGTGAAGACGAAGAGGATGGCGAGGAAGGTGGCCGAGATCATGCCGCCCATGACGCCCGTGCCGATCGCGTTCTGCGCCCCGGCGCCGGCCCCCTTCGTCTTCACCAGCGGCAGCACGCCGAGGATGAACGCGAGCGACGTCATCAGGATCGGCCGCAGCCGCGTGGCCTCCAGCGTGGCGTCGAGGAGGTTCGCCCCGTGCTCGAGGCGCGCCTCGGCGAACTCCACGATGAGGATGGCGTTCTTCGCGGAGAGGCCGACCGTGGTCAGAAGCCCGACCTGGAAGTAGACGTCGTTCGACAGCCCCCGGGCCGTCGCCGCGAGGAGCGCGCCGATCACGCCCAGCGGGACCACGAGCATGACGGAGAACGGCACCGCCCAGCTCTCGTACAGGGCGGCGAGCGAGAGGAAGACCACGAGGAGCGAGATGGCGTAGAGCGCCGGCGCCTGGGCGCCCGTCATCTGCTCCTCGTAGGAGATGCCGGTCCAGGAGGTGCCGATCCCCGCGGGGAGCTTCGCCGCGATCTCCTCGACCGCCTTCATGGCCTCGCCCGTGCTCAAGCCCGGCGCCGGCTGTCCCAGGACCTCCACCGAGGGGAGGCCGTTGTACCGCTCGAGGCGGGGCGAGCCGTACGCCCAGCGGGTCGTGGCGAAGGCGGAGAACGGCACCATGGCCCCGTCCCTGTTCCTGACGAACCACTTCTCCAGGTCTCCCGGGTTCATCCGGAACCGGGCGTCGGACTGCAGGTAGACCTTCTTCACGCGGCCCTTGTCGAGGAAGTCGCCCACGTACGCGCTTCCCCAGGAGGTCGAGATGGTGTCGTTGACGTCGTCGAGGGAGAGGCCCAGCGCGCCCACCCGCCCGTTGTCGATCTCGAGGCGGTACTCCGGCGTGTCGTCCATCCCGTTCGGGCGGACCGCCATGAGCCGCCGGTCCTGCGCCGCCATCCCGAGGAACTGGTTGCGCGCCTCCATCAGCTGTTCGTGTCCGAGCGCCCCCCGATCCTGGAGCTCCACGTCGAAGCCGAGGGCGTTGCCGAGCTCGGCCACGGCGGGGGGCGGGAAGACGTAGACCACGCCGTCGCGGATGCGGGAGAACGCCTTCATGGCCATCCCCGCCACCGCCTTCGCGCGCAGGTTGGGGCTCTGACGCCTGTCCCAGTCCCGGAGCTTCACGAACATGAACCCCATGTTCTGGCCCCGGCCGCCGAAGCTGAAGCCGGCCACGGTCAGGAGGGAATCCACCGCCTCCTTCTGCTCGGTGAGGAAGTACCGCTCCACCTGCTCCAGCACCTTCACCGTCCGGTCCTGCGTCGCCCCCGGGGGGAGCTGGACCACGCCCATGAGGATCCCCTGATCCTCGTCCGGGAGAAACGCGGTCGGCATGCGCCAGAACAGGAACCCCATCGCGACGATGATGAGCAGGTAGATCGCCAGGACCCGGCCGGTCCGCCCGGCCAGGCGCCCCACGGTTCCCTGGTACCGGCTGCGGCCGCCGTCGAAGAGCCGGTTGAACCAGCCGAAGAACCACGAGAACCGGCCGCCTTCCGCCGCCAGGTGCCCCTTCGCCACCGGCTTGAGGATCGTGGCGCACAGCGCCGGCGTCAGGATGAGGGCCACCAGCACGGAGAGGGTCATGGCCGAGACGATGGTGATCGAGAACTGCCGGTAGATGACGCCGGTCGACCCGCCGAAGAACGCCATCGGGACGAAGACCGCGGACAGCACCATGGCGATGCCGACGAGGGCGCCCGTGATCTGGTCCATTGACTTGCGGGTCGCCTCCTTCGGGGAGAGCCCTTCCTCGGACATGATCCGCTCGACGTTCTCCACGACCACGATGGCGTCGTCCACGAGGAGCCCGATGGCGAGGACCATGGCGAACATCGTGAGCATGTTGATGGAGAAGCCGCAGGCGGCGAGCACGCCGAAGGTGCCGAGGAGCACGACAGGCACGGCGATCGAGGGGATGAGGGTGGCGCGGAAGTTCTGGAGGAAGAGGTACATGACGACGATGACGAGGAGGATCGCCTCGGCCAGCGTCTTGACCACCTCCTCGATGGAGACCCTGACGAACGGCGTCGTGTCGTACGGGTAGATCGCCTTGACCCCCGCGGGAAAGAACTTCGAGAGCTCCGCCACCTTCTTCTTCACCGCGTCGGCGGTCTCGAGGGCGTTGGCTCCCGATGCGAGGCGGATCGCGATGCCCGAGGCGGGCTTTCCGTTGTAGCGTCCCTCGATCCCGTAGCTCTCCGTCCCGATCTCGGCGCGCGCCACGTTGTGCAGGCGCACCACGGAGCCGTCCGGGTTCGTGCGGATGATGATGTTGTCGAACTCCTCCGGCGTCTTGAGCAGCGTCTGGGCGGTGATGCTCGCCGTGATCTGCTGGCCTGGCGTGAAGGGCACGCCGCCGAGCTGGCCGGCCGAGACCTGGGCGTTCTGCGCCTGCACGGCGGCCCGCACGTCCGCGGGAGTGAGGCCGTAGCTCGCGAGGCGGTTCGGGTCGAGCCAGATCCGCATCGCGTACTGGGAGCCGAAGAGGTTGACTTCGCCGACGCCTGTGACGCGGCTGATCGGGTCCTGCACGTTCGCCGCCAGGTAGTCCGAGAGGTCGTAGCGGCTCATCCTCCCGTCCTCGGAGACGAGCCCGACGATCAGCAGGTAGTTCCGCGTCGACTTGACCACCTGGATGCCCTGCTGCTGCACCTTCTGGGGCAGGAGCGGCAGGGCGAGCTGGAGCTTGTTCTGCACCTGCACCTGGGCGATGTTCGGGTCCGTCCCCGCGTCGAACGTGAGGACGATGCTGACGGCGCCCGTCGAGTCGCTGGCCGACGCCATGTACCGCAGGTTGTCGATGCCGTTCATCTTCTGCTCGATGACCTGCGTCACCGTGTCCTCGACGGTCTTCGCGGAGGCGCCGGGGTACATGGCGTTGATGGCGATCTGGGGCGGGGCGATCGCCGGGTACTGGGAGACGGGGAGCTTCAGGACGGCCAGCCCGCCGGCCAGCATGATGACGATGGCGATGACCCACGCGAAGATGGGGCGGTCGATGAAGAAGCGCGCCATGGAACGGTCCCTTTCGCGGTGGCCCGGTCAGCCGCGGGGGGCGGCCGGGGGCCCGGATGGCGATGCGGGGGAACCGGGTGCCGCGGGCGGCTTCGCCGGGGACGGCGGCGCCTCGAACGGCACCGGCCGGACCTCGACGCCCGGCCTCGCCCGCTGCAGCCCCTCCACGATGACCCGGTCGCCCGCGGCCAGCCCTTTCTCGACGAGCCAGTTCTCGCCCACGACGCGCGAGACCTCGAGGATCCGGGACTCGACCTTGTCGCCCGCGCCCACCACGAGCGCCATGGCCCTCCCCGTGGGGTCCCGCGTCACGCCGCGCTGGGGAACGAGGATCCCGTTCTCGTCGACTCCCTCGTCCAGCACGGCGCGCACGTACATCCCCGGGAGGAGGATCCCCTTCGGGTTGGGAAACACGGTGCGGATGGTGACCGACCCGGTTCCCGGCTCGACGGTCACGTCGGAGAACTTGAGCGTTCCGGTCAGGGGATACGCCGTCCCGTCCTCCAGCAGCAGCTTGACCACGGCGCCCCGCGCGTCCCGCCGGAGCTTCCCGGCCGCGAGCTTCTCCCGGAGCTTGAGGAGGTTCGCACTCGACTGGGTCACGTCGACGTAGACGGGGTCGAGCTTCTGGATCGTCGCCAGCGCGGTCGCCTGGTTCGCCGTCACGAGCGCGCCGGTGGTGACGGCGGAGCGGCCGATGCGCCCCGAGATGGGCGCCGTCACCTGCGTATGGGCGAGGTTGATCCGCGCGGTCTCCAGCGCCGCCTTCGCCCCCTCGACGTCGGCCTCGGCCTGCCGGAGCGCGGCTTCGGCGTCATCCGCGTCCTGGCGGCTCACGGCGTTGATCGCCACGAGCTCCTTGTAGCGCTCCGCCTTCAGGAGCCGCGGCATCACGTCCGCCTCGGCCCGGGCGAGGGCCGCCTTCGCGCTCGCGTACGCCGCCTGGTAGGTGCTCGGGTCGATCTGGTAGAGCACTTCGCCCGCCTTCACGTCGCCGCCCTCCGTGAAGAGCCGCTTCAGGATGATCCCTCCCACCTCGGGGCGGACCTCGGCGACGAGGTGGGCGGAGATTCTCCCGGGGAGCTCCATGGTCAGCGTGACGGGCCGGGTCTCGATCGCGACGTACGCCACCTCCGGGGGAGGCGGGGGGCCTTTCGGGGCGTTCGCGCCGGTCTGGTTGCACGCGGCGACGGCCGCGAGAAGGACGGGCGCTGCGGACAGGATCCAGCGGTGCCGGGTGCGCATGGAGGACCTCGTGACGGGCGAAGTGCGATCCTTCGGGCGGGATTGACGTTCCAGGCCGGTTGGATTCACGGATCGGCTACTCGGTTTCGCGGTGCTTCACCGCGTCCCAGCACGCCTCGACGGAGTCGGCGAGGAGCCGGTCGTTCAGGGCGACGAACCCGAGGGCGGTGTCGCGGCAGATCTGCATCAGCGGGCCGAAGGCGAGGGCCAGCAGGACGGGCACGGGAAGATCCTTGACGATCCCCTGCCTCTTCCCCTCCTCGAACAGGTCGATGACGAGGTTCCTGTCCCCCTTCCCGAGCATCCTCTCCCGCCGGTGGTCCACCCCGTACGGGGAGTTGTGGAACTGTTCGAGAAAGCGGAACTCCCGGGGGCAGTTGGCGAGGTACCGGGTCAGCGTCCGTCCCACGTGGAGGTATCGCTCCCGCACGGTTCCCGATTCCGGGTATCCCTCCCGGATGACCCCGTTGAGCACGTTCTCCAGGAAGCGGAACGTCTCGACGATGAGCGCGTCCTTGTTCTCGAAATAGCGGTAGATGGTCCCGGCGGCCACCTCGGCGCGGTCGGCCACCGCCGCCATGGGGGCGCCGTGGAAGCCGCGCTCCGCCACCAGGTCCAGCGCCGCGTGGATCACGGCGCATCGCTTGTCTTCCTTGGGCAAGGCGGTCCTTCCCACGGACGCTCCTTCGGAATGAACATTCATTCCAATATGGTCGCGGCCACGCGCCGTGTCAAGTCCTTTCACGGTGGAATCGTTTCGCGACGAAGAGGTGCCGGAGAATCGGCCCCGGCCGGGGCCTGCGGTTGTGCCGGGACACGGGTTCGCCCGGCGGGCGACGCCCTTCGAACGGCCGGCCCGCCCGGAAGGCGCCGCGGGCGCGACGTCACCCCCCGCCCCGGTCCGCTCCCGGGAGCGCGCCCGCCGCCCATTCGCGGAGCTTCGCGCGGTCATCGGGGGACAGCGCCGCAGCCCGGTGGACGATCCCGTAGTACCAGGGCG
>JBLMWX010000166.1:0-4003 GCA_050257455.1 Gemmatimonadota bacterium
CAACGCCGACGGCTCGGTCGCGGAGATGTGCGGCAACGGCGGGCGCTGCGCCGCGCGGTTCGCGGTGGAGCGCCGGATCGCGGGCAGGCGCCTCGCGTTCGAGACCCTGGCCGGCGTCATCCGGGCCGAGGTGTCCGGGCGCCGCGTCAAGCTCCAGATGACCCGCCCTCACGGGTTGGCCCTGCGGAAGTCGCTGACCCTGCGGGGCGGGAAGATCGCGTACTCGTTCCTCAACACGGGCGTTCCGCACGCCGTGATCTTCGTGCCCGACCTCGAGAAGATCGACCTGCCGGGCGTCGGGCGCGGCGTCAGGACGCACCGCGCGTTCGCTCCGCGGGGGACGAACGTCAACTTCGTCCGCGTACGGGACGGCGCGGTGTTCATCCGCACCTACGAGCGCGGCGTCGAGGGCGAGACGCTGGCCTGCGGGACGGGCGCGGTGGCCGCGGGGATCCTGGCGGCCGCGCACGGGCTCGCCAGGCCGCCGGTTCCCGTCCACACGCGGGGCGGGGAGGTCCTGACGATCCATTTCGACGCCGGCCGCGCCGATTTCGGCGACGTGTACCTGGAAGGAGACACGTCGTGGTCGTGCGACGGCGTGATGACGGAAGAAGCATACCGCTACTAAGGAGGGGGAAGAGATGTTTCACGGGGCCATCGTCGCGATCGTGACGCCGTTCCGCAACGGAAAGGTCGACGGGCCGGCGCTGAAGAAGCTGGTGGAGTTCCAGATCGCGGGCGGAACCGACGGGATCGTGCCGTGCGGGACGACGGGCGAATCGCCGACGCTTTCGTACGAGGAGCACGAGCGGGTCATCGATATCGTCGTCGCGGCCGCGGCGGGACGCGTGCCGGTCATCGCGGGAACCGGCTCGAACAACACGAAGGAAGCGATCGTCCTGACCCGTTATGCCAGGAAGGCGGGCGCGGACGCGGCGCTCGTCATCACGCCGTACTACAACAAGCCGACCCAGGAGGGGCTGTACCGGCACTTCCGGGCCGTCGCCGAGGCGGCCGACCTCCCGATCGTCCTCTACAACGTCCCGGCGCGGACGGGCGTCAACCTGGCGGCGGAGACCGTCGCGCGCCTTTCCGCGATCCCGAACATCGTCGGGGTGAAGGAGGCGTCCGGGAACCTGAACCAGGTCTGCGACGTCCTGCGCCTCGTCCCGAGGACGTTCTGCGTGCTCTCGGGCGACGACGGCCTGTTCTTCCCGATGCTGGCCCTGGGCGCGAAGGGCGTCATCTCGGTCGCATCGAACGTGGCGCCGCGCGCGATGGCGGACCTGTACGATTCCTTCGCGATGGGGGAGATCTCCCGGGCCCGGGAGATCCACTTCCGCCTCTGGCCGCTGTTCCACGCCCTGTTCGTCGAAACCAATCCCATCCCGGTCAAGACCGGGCTGGCGATGATGAAGAGGATCCGGGAGGAGATCCGGCTCCCCCTCTGCCCGATGTCGGAGTCGAACCGGAAAGTCCTGGCGAAGGTCATCGCCGACCTGAAGCTTTCCTGACGGCGGGGCGAGGCGATGATCCGGGTCGTGGTCTGCGGCGCGATGGGACGGATGGGGAGGGCGATCCTCGCCGTCCTCAAGGACCGCCCGGGGGAGCTCGTCCTCGCGGGCGCAGTGGAGGCCGCGCGCCATCCGGAGCTCGGCCGGGACGCCTTCGAGGCGGCCGGCGTCGGGCGGGCGGGCGTGCCGCTCTCGGACGATTTCGGCGCGGCGATCGCCGGGGCGGACGTGGCGATCGACTTCACGCACGCCGCGTCGTCGTCGGCCCACGCGCGCGCGTCGGCGGCCGCGGGGAAGGCGATCGTCATCGGGAGCACGGGTTTCACCGCGGAGCAGACGGACGCGGTGCGGAGCGCGGCGCGCGCCGTGCCGTGCGTCCTTTCCCCGAACATGAGCGTCGGCGTCAACGTGATGTTCAAGACCGCGGCGGACGTGGCGAAGGTCCTGGGGGACGAGTACGACGTCGAGATCGTCGAGGTCCACCACCGGTTCAAGAAGGACTCCCCGTCGGGCACGGCGGTCAGGCTGGCGGACGCCGTCGCCGGGGCGCTCGGGAGGCGCATGGACGACGCGGGAATCTACGGGCGCCAGGGGATGGTCGGCGAGCGCACCCGGAAGGAGATCGGCGTCTTCGCCGTCCGGGCCGGAGACGTGGTCGGGGAACACACGCTCATATTCGGGGGGATCGGGGAGCGCCTCGAGATCACCCACCGGGCCCACAGCCGGGACACCTTCGCGCGCGGCGCGGTCCGGGCGGCCGCGTGGGTGGTCGGAAAGCCGGCGGGACTCTACGACATGAAGGCGGTGCTGGGCCTGTGAAGATACTCAGGTTCGAAGCCGACGGGAAGACCTCGTACGGGATGTTGGATGCGGGAACGGGGAGGATCCGGGAAATCGCCGGGGACCCCTTCGACGCGGTCCAGATCACCGGGCGGGGGCTGTCGGTTGACGACGTGCGCGTTCTCGCGCCCGTGACGCCGTCGAAAATCGTCGCGGTCGGGCTCAATTACAGGGACCACGCGGCGGAGATGGGCAAGAAGATCCCGGAGGAGCCGCTGCTGTTCCTCAAGGCGCCGTCCGCCCTCAACGACCCCGGCGGGGATATCGTGTACCCGCGGGCGTCGAAGCGGGTGGACTGCGAGGCGGAGCTGGCGGTGGTCATCGGGCGGAAGGCCAAGGACGTGAAGGCGAAGGACGCCCGCGCGGCGATCCTCGGGTACACCTGCATCAACGACGTGACGGCCCGAGACCTCCAGGCCCGGGACGGTCTCTATGCGCGCGCAAAGGGGTTCGACACGTTCGCGCCGCTCGGACCCTGGATCGAAACCGATCTGGACCCCTCGGCCCTTGCCGTTCGCTGCCTCGTCAACGGCCGGGTCCGGCAGGACGGCAACACGCGGGAGATGGCGGCAACCGTCCCGGAGCTCGTGGAGTTCGTCTCGCACATCATGACCCTCTATCCCGGCGACGTCATCGCCACGGGGACCCCGCCGGGCGTCGGGCCGGTCCAGGTCGGCGACGAGGTCCGCATCGAGGTGGAGGGAATCGGCGCCCTGACCAACCGCGTCGTCGCGCCTTGACCGACGTCGTCCTGCTTCTGGGGAGCAACGTCGGGAGACGCGTGAAGCGCCTCCGGGAGGGCCTCGAGGCGCTGTCGCGGGAAATCCCCGCGGTCCGAGTGTCCCGGATCCACGCGGGAGCGCCGGGGGGGCGCGGCGGCCAGCCGTGGTTCCTGAACGTCGCCCTCCTTGGACGCACGTCCCTTGCGCCGGACGACCTCCTCGACTTCGTCAAGGGGATCGAGGTCGCGGCGGGGCGGAAGGCCGGCCCGAGGTGGGGTCCGCGGGAGCTCGATGTCGACATCATCCTGATGGGAGACCGGGAAGTGCGTGAGCCGCACCTGGCGATTCCGCACCCGCTGATGGCGGTGCGGCGGTTCTGCCTGCTCCCCGTGTCCGAGATCGCCCCGGACTTCGTCGTGCCCCCCGGGGGCAGGACGATCCGGGATCTTCTGCTGGCGTGCGAAGATCCGCTCGAGGTGTTCGCGATATGACGAGACGTGTCACGTGGAAGCTGGCGGCGGCCGCGGTCCTTCTGGCCCTGGTCGCGGCGGCAGGATGCGGGAAGAAGGAGGCGCCCCCGGCGGGCGGGGGGGAGCCGATCAACCTCAACGCCCTGAGCGAGATCGAGAACTACAAGGAGATCCTCAGGAAGGACCCGAACAACCTCCAGGCGACCGTCAACATCGCGAATCTCTATTTCGACACGCGCCAGGATCTGCTCGCCATCGAGCATTACAGGAAGGCGCTGGCCATCGATCCGGCGAACGCGAACGTCCGGACCGACCTGGCGGTCTCCTACCGGAGGACCGGAAATCCGGACAAGGCGATCGAGGAGCTCAAGAAGGCCATCTCCATCAACCCCAGGCACGCCCAGTCGCGGTACAACCTCGGCGTCATCCTCATCCACGACAAGAACGACCCGGAGGG
>JBLMWX010000167.1:0-45353 GCA_050257455.1 Gemmatimonadota bacterium
GATGCGGTACCTGTTCAAATGACATTAAGGGATATGGCACTGGATGTGAACGGATGTGTCATAGCGGATGCATGGTTCAACTGTACGTTACCGGCCCCTGAAACGTTGCAGTGGGATTTGACAGGACAGAAGTTCGAAAGACGGCAGTACGAATGCACGCAAACTTCGACCAACAGTTACACAGTGCCGCTGTGCCCTGTTCAATAAATTAAAAGGCGAAAGCCCCCGGGGGGAGGATCGTTCTCGGTCCTCCCCCCGGATCCCGTTGGCTGCTTTACGTCCACGCCCCCTCGAGCGTGACCTTCGACTTCACGGAGTTGGAGATGAGGCAGTTGGCCTCGGCCTTCTCCAGGATCTCCTTCGCCCTTGCGGCGTCCTCTCCCGGAGCAAGCGTGACCTTCGGCTTCAGCGTCACCGCGGTCATCTGGAACTTGCCGTCGACGAGCTCCAGGCGGCCGTCGGCCTCGCACTCGTAGCCCGAAAAGGCCAGGCCGGCCCGTTCGGCGAAGGCGACGAACGTCGTCATCAGGCAGACGTTGATGGACGCCACGAACAGGTCCTCGGGGGACCAGATCCCCTCGTGCCCCTTGAACTCCGGCGGCGTCGCGACCTGGACGTCGGGCTTGCCGGGCACCGAGGCCGTTCCCATCTTCTGGCCGGTCCATTTCACGGACGTGCGATAGTTGTACACCTTGCCGCGGACTTCCATTGGCCCCTCCCGTCGGGTCAGCGTTCCTTCCACGCCGGCGCGCGTTTTCCCAGAAACGCCTGCACGCCTTCCGTCGCGTCCTCCGTGGCGCACAGCGCGGAGAACAGGTCGTCCATCGTATCGAGCCCCTGGTGGTACGGGATGTCGCGCAGGCGGTTGAGCCCCTCCTTTCCCGCCTTGAGCGCCAGCGGGCTCTTGGCGGCGAGCTTCTCCGCCAGCGCCATCGTCGCCGCCTCCAGCTGGTCCGCGGGCACGACGCGGTTGACCAGGCCGAGCCGCTCGGCCTCCGCCGCGCCGAACGTGTCGCCGGTCAGGATCATCTCCAGCGCCTTCTTGCGGCCGACGATCCTCGAGAGCGGGGCCGCGGGACCGAGGCAGATCAGGCCGACGTTGATCGCGGTGGTCCCGAAGACGGCGGTGTCGGCGGCGACGGTCAGGTCGCAGGCGAACGCGAGCCCCGCCCCGTTGGCCACCGCGTAACCCTGCACGGACGCGATCGTCACCTTCTTCATGTCCGCGAGCGTGTGGTAGAACGCGTCGATCCGGTCAAGGAACTCGCGGTACTCCCGCTGCGACTTGTCCCGGAACTGGTCGAGGGAGATGCCGGTGGAGAAGTGCTTCCCGCTGGCGTTGACCACGACGACCGTGACGTCCGGATCGTTCTCCATCGCGCGGAGGGCTTCGTCGAGCTGCCGGGCGAAAGGCAGCGTGAACGTGTTCTTGTCGCCGGGCCGGTTGAGGGTGACGACGCCGATCCGGCCCTTCTTCCCGGTGAGGATCAATTTCGTTTCCATTGCCGTCCTCCGTCGGAGTTTCGTGTTCTCCGCTCTCCGCGTTCCGCGCCCGGTCCGGGAGGACCGCTACGTGCTCCGCGGAAGAACCAGCACCGCCGACTCGGCGTGCCGCGTGACGCGCTCGGTGGTGGTGCCGAGGGTCGTGAATTCGAGGAGCGGCCGGCGCTGCGCGCCGAGGACGATCAGGTCGACCCCCTGCTCGCGGGCCAGGAGCAGGATCTGCTCCGCCGCGTCGCCGCGGCGGACCACCTCGACCAGCTCGCAATGCCCTCGGGCGTCCGCGGGAACCCACGCGCAGAGCCGGTCGCGGGCCGCCTGCAGGTCGGACACGCCCTGCTCCGCGGCGTGCATGACGGAGAGCCGGGCTCCGAACGCGCCGGCCAGCCCGGCGGCGATCTCGAGACATCCGCGGGAAAGGTCCGTGAAGTTGACCGGGCACAGGACCTGCGAGATCGCCGGCCGCGGTCCCGCGCCTTCTCGCGCCCGGACGACGAGCGTGGGAACGGCCGATTCCCGGATCACGTTCTCGGCGACGGAGCCCAGCCGCCACCGCGCGATGCCGCTGCGTCCGTGGCTCCCCATGACGACCAGGTCCGGCCGCCGCGTCCTCGCATGGCCGAGGATCGCCTCGACCGGGTGGCCTTCGGCGACGGCGACCTCGTGCGGGACGCTCGCGCCGAGGGTTTCCCGGCCCAGGCCGGCGAGGGCCTCCTCCAGCGCCGCGCGATGCCGCCGGGCCTGCCCGGCCATCTCCTCCACGCGGGACGGCAGAAGGTACGGCGGCCACTCTCCCTGGTCGGCGTACAGGAGCGTTACGTTCCCGCGATACGTCTCGGCGAGCAGGCGCGCCCAGCGCAGCACCGTCGACGACGCGGGGCTCAGGTCAACCGGACACAGAATGTTCTTCGCCGCGAACGGGGACATCGGGCCTCCCTTCCCGTCGACCGGGTCTCGTCAGCTCCGCCGGCGGGATCTGCGCCGGGTCACCCCGTCCGGCCAGAGGTCGTCCGGCACCGGGGACCCGGCGGCGCGCTCCCTGTAACGCGCGCACGAACGATAATCCTGCCTGCAGTAGAGTTTCTTCATGCTCTCGCCGGACGACGGCAGCGCCAGGGTGTTGAAGAAGATGCACCCCGCCAGATACGGGCAGTCGCCGGAGGCAATCGCCACGGGCGTTTCCTCTCTCCCCCCTTATCATGTTGCCACGCCGGCCATCTCCCTGGCCAGCCGCTTCATCTCCTCGAAGTCGGCGAGCCGCTGGACCATGATCTTCTGGGCCTGGACGGGGCCGGCGCCGTGCCAGGTGCCGACGCCGTGCAGCCCGGCGGTCCAGTTCTGGAGGAGCTTGGTGATCTTCAGGATCTCCTCCGCGGGGGCCTGCGACCCGAAGCCGAGGTATTTCTCCACGTACCCCCGCGTCTCGGGATTCGCGAGGTCCGGGAGTCCCGGCATGGTGACGACGAGCCCGCCGCCGATGTCGCCCGCGAGCGCCATCATCCGCCAGAACGCCGGCCCGATGTTGAGCTTGGCGACGTTGCCGAGCAGGTCGTCGGGGAAGTAGATTCCCGAGCCCGGCACCTCCTCCTTCCCCTCGTAAGCCGCCGCCTTCGAGCAGGCGCGGACCGTCTCGAGGAGCGTGACCATCTCCGTCAGCTGGTCGTTCACGTGCGCGGCCTTTTCGAGCCCCTTGTGCTCCTGGATCAGCCGGGCGGCGCCGATCATGACCTTGCCGAAGCCGACCTTGCACGACCCGCCGCACACCATCCGGTGGACCTGCGCGAACCGGGTCACGATCTTCCCCGCGTACTTCGTCTCGCCGCACAGGAAGACGTGCTCCCACGGGACGAAGACGTTGTCGAAGACGACCATCGAGGTCTCCCGCTGGCCGAAGCGGGGGTTGCCGAGCTCCCATTCGCTCTCCGCCATCTCGCGCTCCGCGGAGTAGGGCGTGTACTGGCAGATGTACGTCATCCCGTCCGCGCCGTTCGGGACCGCGAACGCGACCGCGTACGCCTCCTCGCCGGGACGGCGCGCCCCCGACGGCAGGACGATGGTCCAGTCGGACGCGTACGCCCCGGAGATGTTGACCTTCGCCCCGTTGACGATGATCCCCCGGTCGTCCCTCGCCACGACGCGCAGGGAGAGGTCCGGGTCGGTCCACTGGTCCGGCTTCTGGTCCCGGCGGCCGCGCGGCTCGGTCATCGCGCCCGCGACGGTGTGATCCTCGTCCTGAACGTGGCGCATGAACTCCATGAGCCGGGCGTGGCGGGAGGTCCCGAGGTCCCGGTCCATCTCGAAGGTGGTGGCGGCCAGCGCGTTGAACGCGTCGCACCCCACGCAGCGGTAGATGCACGTCCCGAGGTGCTCCGCCGCGTAGAGGCCGGCCGCGGCCCGCTGAAGCAGGTCCGCCGTGCCGCGGTTGAGGGTCGTGTACAGGTTGCACGCCTGGCCCGTGAGATGGCTGGGCCGCGTGAAGAGCCGCGTCCCTTCGCCGCCGTCGAGGGCCCACGCGTAGCTCGCCCGGTTCGCCTCGACGACGGTCTTCGTCACGGGATGCGCCGCGATGTCCTCCACGCGCCTGCCGTTCATGTAGACGCGCGGCTTCATCGCCCTGGCGCGACGCAGGTAATGATCGGGTGTCTTCACCGCCATGGTCCGGCCCTCGCTTTCGATCCGGGAATATGCGGGGGACCCGTCCGAGACGGGTCCCCCCTCGCCTTGTCCGGCGCGCCGCCTGGGACCGGCGCGCCCCGGGCGGCGGTCAGTAGTTCAGGACCGCCTTGGCCTCGAGGCACTCCTGGACCACGCGGGCCGCCGCGATCGCCGTCGCGCCCTCGACGAGCGTGTCCGGGGCGATGTTGCGCCCCTTGATGCACGGGGTGCAGAGCAGGATCTTGCCCCCCTGGGCGAAGAAGCTCGCCGCCAGATCCTTCAGCGGGGGGAAGCCGATGCCCTGGACCTTGTCGAACGCTCCCTTGACGGCGAGCGTCACGGCGTTCGCCTGCAGGATGACGGTGCACCCGACGTCCATGGCCATCGCCGCGTTGGCGACCACGAACGGCAGCGTGGCGCGATCGGGGTCCTCCCCGCCGGCCGTTGCGATGACGACGATCTTCTCCTCTTTCGCTTCCGCCATTTCGACCCTCCTTCGTGGATGTGTGGAACGACTCGCTGCGGGACCGCGCGGCGCCCTCCCGGCTCAGGCCGCCCGATCCGCCGCCGCGGCGCTCTCCGCCGCCCGCCGCTTCACGGCGTCCAGCCAGGCCGCGAGCGGGCGATACAGCATGTGCGACCATTTCCCGAACGGCACCTCGACGACCAGGAACGGGGCGACCAGGACGAGATGGATCGCGTACGTCCAGTAGGTCGGGAGCGGCAGCCCCCCGAGCCGGAACAGGTGGACCAGGATCCCCGTCAGGGCGACCAGGAACATGAGGGACAGGAAGATCCAGTCGCTCGCTTCCGACGACTTGTGGATCGGCTCGCGCCTCTTCCAGCGCCCGGCGAGGAAGTCCGCCGAGAACCAGAGCAGGACCGCCGTCGCGTAGTACCCGAGCAGCCGCGTCGGGTGCCAGAACGGGCGGATCTCGTCGGTCTGGAACCAGCGCAGTCCGACCACGACGAGGGCGAGCATCGTGGCGTAGCCGCTGGCGAGCAAAAGGTGCTTGACCCGGCGCGTCTTTTGCCCCTCGCAGTCGCGCCACCGCTTCTGGGTGAACAGGTGGACGAAGAACGTGCGCGCCTCCCGCAGAAGAAGCGAGGCGGGGACCTTTCGCCCTTCCCCGGAATCCATGACCAGCCGGTACATCCGGCGGGCGTTCGTCAGGAGCAGGAGCGCCAGGGCTCCGCCCATGATCCAGTCGCCGATCTCGACCCACCTGACGGGCGCGAACGTGTTGAGCGCGACGCGGTCCGTCACGACCGGCCCGTGGAACAGGGCAATCAGCACGGCCACCGCCGCGCCGACCAGCGCCATGGCGCCGATCTCCCACGCGGCGGACGTGTAGAACTTCCGTCCGAGACCCGTCCAGTCGTAGAGCGCCGTGAGGTACCGGCGGGCCGCCATCATCGTCTCGCCCGGGTTCGCGTCGCGGGGGCACGTGTCGGAGCAGTCGCCGCAGTAGTAGCAGAGCCACGGATCGAGCGACTCCGCGAGCTTGCGCCGGTGCCCGATCTGGATGAGGTGGATGATCCTGCGGGGGAAGGCCGCCGACTCCGTGGAGAGCGAACAGACGGCCGTGCAGCTCCCGCAGTTCATGCAGGCCGTGACGTCCTCCCCTCCGTACCTCGCGATCTCGCGATGAAACCCCGGCTCCACCATCACCGCACCGCCAGCCGGTACCTGTAGTAGTCGTCCGCCTTCCCCTTGGGAAGCTCCTCGATGGCGCCGTACCGGCGCATGGCCATCACCCAGAGCGTCACCTCGCGGCCGGGGTGCCTGATCGCTTCGGCGATCTCCGGGATCGTCTTCGGCCCGTCGGCGAGCGCCGCGGCGATCCGCGGGCGCATCACCATCTCGTCCCGCATGACTTCCGACAGGTCGCGCGGCATCGGCGTCGTCATGTCGCCGCCGTCCCGGCCAGCGCATCGATCATGGCGGTCACCTGCGCCGTCGTGGACCCTTCCACGCCGATCGCGTCCGCGGGACACACCGGGACGCAGCCGCCGCACCCCTTGCAGAGGGCGGGCACGACCGCGGCGATCTCCTTCCCGGCGACCGGGATCTTCTCGATCGCCCCGTCGTAGGGGCACGCGGCCGCGCACTCCCCGCACCAGGCGCACGCGTCCGGGTCGACGACGGCGACCAGCGGGGAGAGGTCGACGTACCCCTTCATGAGCAGCCCCGCGCTCTTGGCGACCGCCGCCATGGCGGAGGTCACGCTTTCGGCGAGCGTCTTGGGCCCCTGGGCCGCTCCGGCGATGAACACGCCGTCGATCACGGTCTCCACCGGACGCAGCTTCGGGTGGATCTCGTTGAAGAACCCGCCCCTGGCGACGGGCAATTTCAGCGCCGCCTGCAGGCGCGCGTTCTCCCGGGGGACCATCCCCGTGACGAGCACCACGAGGTCCGCGGGGATGTCGATGGCCTCCCCGCCGAGGAGCTCGTCGCGCACGCGGACCGCCAGCCCGCCCCCGGCGTCCCTGATTTCGGGGGGACACTCTTCGGAGAACTTCAGGAACACGGAGCCGTTCCGTCCCGCCTGCTCGAAGAGGACCTCGTTCCTGCCGTAGGTCCTCATGTCCCGGTACAGGTGGTACTGGTCGATCCCCGGGTCGATTCCGCGGGCCTGGATCGCCGCGTGGACCGCCGCGGAGCAGCAGTAGCGGGAGCAGTACCGGTTCGGCTCCGCCGTCCCTTCGCCTTCCTTCCGCCGGCTGCCGACGCAGTAGACGTAGACGATCGTCTTGACGTCCCGCCCGGCGTGACGAAGCCGGCCCGTGCTCCCGGCCAGCATCTCCTTGAACTCGGGAAGCGTGACGACCCCGGGCAGGCCGGATCCCAGCTCCCCGTCCCGCGGCTCGTACGGATCGAATCCGGTGGCGACCACGATCGCGCCCACCTGGAGGGAGACCGTCTCCTGGCCGCGCACGCTCACCTCCAAGGAGAAGTTGCCGACGCTGCCGCTCTTCTCGACGACCTCGGCGTCCGTGAAGAGGGTGATGTTTTCGCGCTGACGGACCCTGTCCAGGAGCGTCGCGACCGTCTGCGCCCCGTCGCGGTCGTCAGGGAAAAGCCGTCCCCACGCGCCCACGCGGCCGCCGACTTCCGCCGATTTCTCGACCAGGTGCACGGAGAGCCCGAGGTCCGAGAGCGCCAGCGCCGCGCGCATCCCGGCGACCCCGGCCCCGATCACCAGGGCGGACGGGATGGTGTCCACCCGGACGTCGGAGAGCGGCCTGTCGCGGCGCGCCTTGGCGATCCCCGCGCCGACGAGCCGGACCGCCTTCTCCGTCGCGGCGTCCGGTTCGTGCCGGTGCGCCCAGGAACACTGTTCCCGGATGTTCACCTGGGTGTACATGTACGGGTTCAGGCCCGCCCGCGCCGCCATGGCGCGGAACGTGTTGAGGTGGAGCTTGGGCGAGCAGGAGGCGATCACGATCCGGTCGAGCCCCTCCTGCCGGATGGCGTCGACCATCTCCTGCTGGGAGGCGTCCGAGCAGGCGAACATGAAGGTCCGCGCCGTCGCGACGCCCTCTTGTCCCGCGGCCGCGGCGCAGACCCTCTCGGCGTCGACGTAGTCGGAGATGTTCCCGCCGCAGCGGCAGATGAAGGCGCCGGTCTTCGGTTCCGTCATCGCCGGGCTCCCGTCCGCCGCAGGTACGCCGCCGCCTGGACGGCCGCGGCGCCCGAATGGAGGATCGTGTCGGGGATGTCGCGGATGCCGGAGGCGGTTCCGGCGACGAACACCCCGTCGGCGCTCGTCCGGGCGGGCTCGAGGTCGCCGTCGACTTCGCGCACGAAGGAGTAGATGTCGCGCTCGAGCGCGGCGCCGTCGAGGAGCCGGAACGCGTCCGGGTTGGCGGACAGGCCGACCGACAGGACCACGAGGTCGTGCTCCGCCCGCGCGGGGCCGCCCCCGCCGGCGATGTCCTCGTACCGGACGGACAGGCTGCCGTTTTCCGCCCCGTCGATCGACGCGACCCGCCCCTTCACGAACCGGACCCCCATCTGCCGCGCCTGCTCGTAGAACTCCTCGTATCCCTTGCCGAACGCCCGGATGTCGATGTAGTAGATGGTGACGTCGGCGAGCGGGAGGGCGCCCATGATGAGCTGGGCCTGCTTGATCGAGTACATGCAGCAGACCCGCGAGCAGAGGCGGTTGTCGACCGTGCAGTCGCGCGACCCGGTGCAGAGGACGTACGCGATGTTGGCGGGCGCCATCCCGTCCGAAGGCCGCACGACCGCGTTGTAGGGCCGCGTGGGGGAGAGAACGCGGTCCATCTGCATCGCGGTGATGACGTTCGGGTGGCGCCCGTATCCGTAGGACGGCTTCCGCCGGGGGTCGAACAGGTTGAAACCCGTGGAGACGATCACCGCGCCCGCCTGCACCGCCTTGTCCTCGGGGCGCATGTCGAACCGGATCGCCCCGGCGGGACACGCCGCCGCGCACTGCCGGCACTCCGAGCAGACGCCGCAGTCGAGGCAGCGGTTCGCGCTGTAGCGCGCTTCGTCCTCCGTCATCGTCGCCTCGATCTCGAGGACGGAGCGCCTCCGCTCCGCGGCAGGGGACTCGCGGAGCGCCGCGGGGGCCCGGCGCGAGATCGCGCCCTCGGCCCGGCCGAGCACGTCCTTGTGCTCGACCGCGGGCAGGCGGATGTCGAACGCGGCGCCCGCCGCGGGCTCGCCCCTGAGGGAGCGGTCGATGTGGAACGCGGCGCGCTTCCCCAGGGCGAGCGCCTGGATGATCATGGAGCGGCCGGTGACGTCGTCGCCGCCGGCGAACACCGACGGCATCGAGGTCGAAAGCGTCTCCGGATCGGCCTTGATCGTCTCGTCGCGGTTGCGGTCGAGTTCTCCCGCGAACGGCGCCGTGCCGGGCCGCAGGCCGATCGCGAGGATCGCGACGTCGGCCGCGGCCGCTTGCGCGGAGCCCGGAACCGGGACCGGGCGGCGCCGCCCGCTGGCGTCCGGCTCGCCGAGCTTCATCGAGATCCACTCCACGGCGGAGAGCTTGCCGTCCCGTCCGAGGAAGCGGGCCGGACCCTGGAGCTCGCGAAGCGCCACCCCTTCGTCCAGGGCGGCCCGGATCTCCCAGTCGTGGGCCGGCATCTCCGTCCGGGTGCGGCGGTAGTGGATCGAGACCGCCTCGGCGCCCATCCGGAGCGCCATCCGCGCGGAGTCGATCGCGACGTTTCCGCCGCCGATCACGGCCACCCGCTTCCCCCGGAGGTCGATCGCCGCGCCGCCGTTGGCGGCCTTGAGGAAGTCCATCGACTGGACGACGCCGTCGAGCTCCGTCCCCGGGACGCCCGGTTCCTGCCCCACCATGGTCCCCACGGCAACGAACGTCGCGTCGAAGCCGAGCGCCGCGAGCGACCCGAGCGACGCGACCGGCGTCGCGGTCCGGATCTCGACGCCGAGAGCCGTGACGTTGCGGATGTCGCGGTCCAGGACGTCCTTCGGCAGGCGGAAGGGGGGGATGCCGTACCGCAGCATCCCGCCGGCCTCCGGCGCGGCCTCGAAGACCGTGACGCCGTACCCTTTCAGGGCCAGGAAATAGGCGGCGGACAGCCCCGCGGGGCCGGAGCCCACCACGGCGACGCGCTTGTCGATCCTTCCGGCGGGCGCCCCGTATTCGGGCTCGGGGTGCCTTTCGTAGTAGTAATCCGTCATGAACCGCTTGATCCCGCGGATCGGGACGTTGCCCTCGACGTCCCCGCGCGTGCACGGCCCCTCGCAGGGCGCGTAGCAGGCGCGGCTCAACGACCCGGGCAGGGGCGCGTCCTGCATGTGAAGGCGGAAGGCGTCCTCGTACCTGCCGGCGCGGACGAGCGACACGTACCCGTGCGCCTGCACGCCCCCCGGGCAGTGGAAGGTGCAGGGCGATGTCCCGGCCTTCTCGATGACCGCCTTCTTCGGAACCGCCTGGGGAAACGGGATCCCGACCGCGCGACCGGCCGCCAGGTCGAAGTTGAACCGGTCCGGGATCGCCACCGTGCACGCGAGCTCGCACTCCCCGCACCCGGTGCACGCCGTCGCGTCGACGAACGTCGCCTTCCTCTTGAGGCGGACCGAGAAGCTCCCGTCGCCCCGCCGCGCGATCCCGTCGACCTCGGTCGAGGTCAGGACCGCCACGTTGGGGTGGTGGGCGGTGGCGGCCATCTTCGGGGTCGAGATGCAGCTGGAGCAGTCGAGGGTCGGGAAGACCTTGCTGAGGAGGATCATCTTCCCGCCGATGCTCGGCTCCTTCTCCACGAGCAGCACCTTGTATCCCATGTCGCCCAGGGAGAGCGCGGACTCCATGCCCGCGATCCCGCCGCCCACGACGAGGATATCGTATGTCACGGGGTCGCCCGTCACAGCCGGCCCAGCGCCTCCCCGAACTGCTTCATGTGGGACACGAACGATTCGGAGCAGACCGAGCAGACCGCCGCCATCTTCAGGCGCCGCGGGTCGTGGCCGTGCTCCCTGAGCAGGGACTGCGCCTTCTCGACCACCCGCGCCGTCTTCGACGTGCAGTCCGGGAGGTACGCGCAGTCGCCGCCGTCGGCGGCGATGAAGATCCCGTCGAACCCCGCCTCGACCGCGCGGAGCACCCACTTCGGGTGGACCCCGCTCGAGCAGGGCAACGCGATCACGCGCACGGCGGGGGAATAGGCGAGGTGGGAGCTGCCCGCGAGGTCGATCCCCGGGTCGGAGATGCCGTGCGTGGAGAACACCAGGATCTTCGGCCCGCCGCCTGCGGGCGGCCCGGAGCCCGCCACTACTTCCCCCGCTTCACGAAGAGCCGCCAGACGCCGGCTTCCTCGATGCTCCCGAGGTACGTGTGCCCGACCTTCTTCGACCAGAGCGGGATGTCCTCGCTGGTGCCGAAGTCGGACGACATCACTTCGAGGACCCCGCCCATGGGCACCTCCGCCATGGCGCGTTTCGCCTCGAGGAGCGGACCCGGGCAGGCGGTCCCGCGGGCATCCACGCACTTGTCGACTTTCAGGGTGTTCAGGTCGACGCTCATCTTCGTTCCTCCTTCGGTCGGGATCTGTTGGAGACACGATCGTCGCCCGCGTGACCGTGCAAGGGCCGCGCGGCCGCCGGCTCCGCCGTGCTTCAGGCTTCCGTGATGGCGTACCTGGGGTCGGCTTCCTGGGCGACGAGCCCGCGGTTCTTCATGTTGTCGAGCAGGACGGATCGGATCATGGTGCACGCCTGGATGATGCGGCGGTCCGCCAGTCCGCAGTAGACGGTCTGGCCCTCCTTCCGCGTGTTGACGAGGTTCTGGGCCTTGAGCACGGCCAGGTGCTGGCTGGCGTTCGACAGCGAGACCCCGATCGCCTCGGCGATCTCGCCGACGCTCCTCTCCTTCCGGGCGAGCAGGGCGATGATCCTCAGGCGCTTGGGGTTGGAGAGCGTCTTGCAGAAATCGGCGTGCAGGTCGAAAAGGTCGTAGCGCTCCACGGGGTCCCCTTTTTATCGCGAGATATCATTATTTCATAATTTTGAAATAATGATATCTATCGGAGCGCCTCGTGTCAACGTCTTTCCTTGCCGTCCGTCGCCGTGCCGTCGGGCCCTTGCGCGACGCGTTCCGGCGATCCCTGGATTTCCGGGGCGTTACCGGCAGGGGGGTCGGGTCACCCCGGGTTCGTCGAAGAGCGCCCGCGCCTCCTCCTCGAACCTCGCGTCGACCCAGTCGCGCACGGACTCGCCGCGGAGGTCCCGGCGGGCGAGCTCCTCGCTGAAGGCGACGGACAGGGTGGCCGGGAAACCCTGCTCCGCCAGGCGGCCGATCAGCGCGCCGCGGGTGTCGGGCCGCACCTTGTTGGCGACGATCCGGACGCTTTCGATCCCGAGCCCGGGCGCCATCTCCGCGATCCGGCGCGCCGTCTCGACGGACCGCATCCCCGGCTCGACGACGACGAGGAGCAGGTCGAGTCCCTCGACGGCGGCGCGCCCGAACGACTCCAGCCCCGCTTCCAGGTCGAGGACGACCGACTCGTCCTCCTTGAGGATCAGGCGCTTCACGAGGGCGCGCACGAATGCCGTCTGCGGGCAGAAGCACCCTTCACCGGCCCGCTCGATGGTCCCGACGGAAAGGAGGGAGAGCCGATCCGAGACGGCGAGGGCGTATTTCTCCGCGATGTCCGAGACCTTCGGGTTCAGGAGGAACATCCCGCCCGGCTCGCCGGTCGAGCCGGTCCGCTCGGCGACGAGATCCGCCCTGTGGACGAGCGGGATGGCGCGGCCCGGCGGGATCCCCAGCGCCACGGCCAGGTTCGGGTCGGAATCGAGGTCCACCAGCAGGACGCTCTGGCCTCGCCGCTCGAGGACCCCCGCGAGGAGGACCGACACCGTCGTCTTTCCGGCCCCGCCTTTTCCGGCGACGGCGATCTTCAGGCCCAAGCGCCGCCCCGGGCCGCGAGCAGCGGGGCCACTCCGAAGCCCGTCTCGCCGATCCACCCGGAGAGCTCGGCGCAATCGAATCTCTTGAGGACCGCGGGAACGAGACCCCGCAGGTCCTCGGCGGCACCGACGAACTGGAGGCCGACGACCGCGACGCCGGACAGGGTCAGGCGGAGGAAGCTCCGGCCGACGGGGACGTCGGCGTGGTCCGTGCCGTCGATGTCCCCGACCCGCGCCCCGGTCAGCGGGCCGACCTTCACCACGTTCCCGGTGAACGACGGGGGGCAGACGGCGTTTCCGCCCGCCATGTTGCGCGCCGCCACCTCCCCCTGCATCCGGGCGTTGAGGATGAGCTGCCCGGGCTCGATCCTGCCGGAGATGGTCTGGAACGCCACGACGTCGCCCGCGGCGTAGATCCCGGGCGCGGCGGTCTCCATGCGGCCGTTGACCGGGACGCCGTCCGGGGACGACGGGACGCCCTCGAGGACCTCGCTGTTCGCCGTCACCCCGGTGGCGACGACCAGGACGTCGCACGGAACGCGGGTCCCGCCGGAGAGCCCGACCTCCCGGACCCGGCCGCCCTCGACGCCGACGCGTTCGACGGGACTCCCGGTGAGGATCCGCGTGTTCGCGCGGGCGTCCAGCTCGGGCCGCAGCCGGGCGGCGACGCCCGGATCGAGCATCGTCGCGAGGATCTGCGGGGCGATGTCGATCAGGGTCACCGTGGCGGCGGAGTCCTTCAAGGCCTCGGCCAGCAGCACGCCGATCCGCCCCGCGCCCGCGATGACGACGTGCCGGGCGCCGCCCGCGATCAGCGTCCGCAGGGCGACTGCCGCGTCCGGCCGCCGCAGGGAGAGTACGTTCGCGCACTCCGCCATCGGCTGCGCGAAGATCGCGGGAACGGATGTCCTCGCGCCCGTGGCGAGGAGCGCCTTGTCGAACGGCACCTCCTCCCCGGTCGACAGGATCGCCTTCCGCTCCCCCGCGAGGACCCTGTCCGCGCGGGCGCCGGCCCTGAAGACCACGCCGAGCTCCTCGTATTCGCCGGGACTGGCCAGATAAAGGTCCCGGGGCTCCTTACGGCCCGCGGCCACCTCGGGCAGGAGGTGGAGGCAGGATGCGGGATGCCTCTCCGCGGACACGACCGTCACGGAGAATCCGTTCTCCCGCGCCAGCGTCCTTGCCGCGGCGAGGCCGGCATAACCGTTTCCGACGATCAGCGCCCGTTCCATCCGCGCCCCCGGGTCAGGCAAGGCCGAGCGCCCGGCGCTTTTCCCGGAGGTGCGCGAGGATCCCCGCGGCCGCCTTCCCGGGGTCGGTCTCGACGAGCGCCTTCCCCCCGTTGATCTCCGGCAGCTTCCGGGTCAGCAGGTCGATCGCGAACGGGCTCCCGAAGACCCGGGGAGGCGGGGCGACGTGGACGAGGATTCCCGCGGCCAGGAAGAAGCTGCCGATGGAGATCGCCTTCTCCGTAATGAACTCCGGCGCGGAGCCGGCGACCGGGAGCCGGCTGATCTCGACGCCGAGCCGGCCCGCGAGGGCCGCCAGCAGATCGTAGATCCGGGAGTTGTCCACGCACGACCCCATGTGCAGGACCGGGGGGAGCGGCCCCTTGAGCCCCGCCGCGTTCCCGAGGGCCGAGAGGACCTTGAGGAGCCGTGGCCCCGCGTACCGCGCCGCGGCGTCCCCCGCGAGGAATCCGGCCTGCGCGAGCACGTGGTTCGCGCAGCCGGTCGTGACCACGAGCACGTCGTTCCGGACCAGCTCCTCGGCCAGCCTCTCGGTCATGGCGACCTGCCGGAGCTTCGGGTTCGGGCACCCGACGATCCCGACGGCGCCGAGGATGTCCCCCGACGCCACCGCGTCGACGACCGGCTTCAGCGGATCGTCCCTGTCGAGCGCCGACAGGACCGACACGAGCGCTTCGACGGAGATCCCCGTGAGCATCTGGGAGCTCGCTTCCGGGATCCGCACCGGCGTCCCGGCCGCCTTCCGGTCCCTGTACCCGGCGATGGCGTGGCGCACGATCTCCTGCGCCCGCGCGTCCGCCTCCTCCGGCGTGAACGCGACGTGGATCGCGTCCGGGTGCCGCACGAACGGGACCGTGGTGATGAACCGGGTCTTGTAGCAGCGCGCGATCGCGGGCAGGGCCGGCCAGATGCACTGCATGTCCACGACCATCGCGTCGACGGCGCCCGTCACGAGGAACAGCTCCGCCTGCGCCTCGTGGCCCGCGTACGGGATGCCGTAGCGCTCCGCGAGCTCGTTCCCGATGCAGCAGATGCCGACCACGTTGATCCCGTCGGCGCCCGCGCCTCTCGCCTCGTCCTCGAGGCGGTCCGCCCACTCGACGAGCTTCGACGCCATGACCGGGTTGTGCCCGTGGCACGCGATGTTGACGGACCCCTCCTTGACGACGGCGTAGTTGGCCGAGACGACCCGCGGCCTCGGGACCCCGAAGATGATGTCGGACAGGTCGGTGGCGAGCGACAGCCCGGCGAAGTTGTCCACCAGTCCCATGCGCAGGGTCGCGACCCAGAGGTTCAGCGGGTCCGCATCGTTCCCCATCGAGGTCCGGTGGAGCGCGGTCTCGATCTCGTTGTGGGGATTGGAGACGATCAGCCCGAGCTTCTCCCACTTCGCGTACTCGGCCGGCGACGTCCGGGCGCGGATCCAGTTCATGGGGGCCCCGTCCTGCCTGCCGAAATCCTCGAGCGCCTTCCGGGCGACGTCGGCCGCGACCGCGCCGACCGCGCGGCCGTCGGTCGGGATCCCCAGGCGACCGGCGAGCGCCAGGAGCTTCGCGTCGTCGCGGATCTTGTACCCCGGCGCCTTCCCCTCCGCGACCTCCAGGAGGAGGAGGGCCAGCTCCCGCGCGTGGCCCGCGTGCGAGGCGGCGCCCCCGGCGGCCGCGCGGAGGAAGTTCCGCGCCACGATGACGTCGGCGGACGCGCCGCAGACGCCCGCCCGGGTCCCCTTCTCGAAGGGGTCGATCCGGCACGGCCCGAGGTAGCACATGACGCAGCAGGTGCCCAGCTCGCCGAAGGCGCACTCCGGCATCATTCCGCGGAGCCGGTCGGCCGCCAGCTCCACGCCGTCCTGCCGCGCCTTTCCGGAGAGTTCCGCGTCGCCGGGGTTCGCGAACCGCTTCCGCGCCGCCGTCTCATCCATGGGCCATTCCCTCCCTCATCGTCAGCAAGGAATCGAGGCACGAAGGCTGCCGGGCCCCGGGGGCCGCCGCGAGCGCCGCGGCCTCGCGCGCGGCCGCCGCCGCCATCCTGTCGCCCGCGATCTCCTCGGGCTCCGCGAACGAAAGAGCCCGCGTGGGGCAGCTCGCCGAGCAGGCGGGCTCCTCGCGGGCCCGGAGGCGCTCCAGGCACCCGTCGCACTTGTGCGCCTTCGTCCCGTCGAACGAGAGCCGGACCGCGCCGTAGGGGCACACCAGCAGACACGTGAAGCAGCCGATGCACCTCTCCTCGCGAAGCTGGACCGTGCCGGTCGGCCCGTCGCGGTCGATCGCCCCGACCGGGCAGGCGAGCAGGCACGGCGCCGTCTCGCAGTGGACGCATCGCACCGGGACGTTGAGCCCCGGGGCCCACGACACGCGGACCCGCGCGAGGGAGGGCGGCGATTCGAAGAGGGCGGCGTAGAGCGTTCGGGACCGGGAGTGGGAGACCGCGCACTGGACCTCGCACGTCCGGCAGGCGGTGCACTTGAGAGGATCGAGAACGACCTTCTTCACCGTCATCTCCCCCTTTCGGACGGGCGTGTCGAACGCGAGGAGACACGAGGCCGGGCGGCTATCCCAAGTATGACGCCGGGACGAAATCCGTGTCAATCGTGGTAACATCCGCGTTGGAGGAGGAGCGCCGCGAGACAGGCGGGAAGCGATCGTGAACAGCCGCACGGCAGCCGACGACGAAGCGTCACGGGAGGCCGACACGATGCTGACGACAGCCGAGGAAGCACGCAACAGGGTCTGTCTCATGGACATGGTGAACCACAACGGCGTCGCCGGGCCCGGGTTCTGCCGGGGGGAGGGGTGCAGCGCCTGGCGCTGGGAGGCCGCACGGGACGGGCCCGCCGAGCGCCTCGGCCACTGCGGCGTGATCGGATGCGTGAAGCGCGCGGTCCGGAAGCGTCCCCGGAGAATGGTCGAGTCGACGGTCGGCCCGCCCTAGAGCAGGCGGGTCCCCCGGTGCCCGGGATCAGCGGGGAGTGCGCGCCGACGATCCGCCGGACGCCCGGATCGCCCCGAGCCTCTTCAGCAGGGATGCGGCCGGCAGGGTGTTGAGGACGTCCTTCTTCTCGAGCCACCCGCGCCGCGCGATCGAGACGCCGTACGCCATGAAGTCGAACTGCGTCCGGACGTGCGTATCCGTGCTCACGACGAGGGGGATGCCGCGCCGCTTCGCTTCCTTCGCGTGGACGTCGGACAGGTCCAGGCGCATCGGGTAGGCGTTGATCTCCAGCGCCGTGCCGCGGCGCGCCGCCTCGCGGAAGACGGCCTCCATGTCCACGTCGTACGCCTCCCGCTCGCCCAGGAGGCGCCCCGTCGGGTGGGCGATGACGCTCACGAGCGGGTTCCGGACGGCGGAGACGAGCCGCATCGTCAACTGCTCGCGCGACTGCCGGAAGCCGGAGTGGATCGAGGCGACGACGATATCGAGCGGCGACAGCGCGTCGTCGGGCAGGTCGAGGCTCCCGTCGCTCCGGATGTCCACCTCGGTCCCCTTGAGGATCCTGAAATTGCGCAGTGTTGCGTTCGCCGCGTCGATGAGCGCCGTCTGCTCGCGCAGCCGCTTCTCGTCCAGCCCGTGGGCCACGCCGAGCCCCTTCGAGTGGTCCGTGACCGCGATGTAACGGTACCCGCGCTCCCGCGCCGCCGCGACGATCGTGTCGAGGTCGTGGCTGCCGTCGGACCAGCTCGTGTGGACGTGGAGGTCGCCCCGGATGTCCCCGAGCGCGACCAGGTCGGGGAGCGTCCCCTCCCGTGCGGCCTCGATCTCTCCCGCGTCCTCCCGCAGCTCCGGGGGGATGAACGGGAGGCCCATGGCGGCGTAGACGTCCTCTTCCTCCGCGCCCGCGATCCTGCGCGCGTCTTTTTCCCGGAAGACCCCGTACTCGTTGATCTTGAGTCCGCGCCGGGACGCCATCTCGCGAAGCTTGATGTTGTGGGCCTTGCTCCCGGTAAAGTACTGGAGGGCCGCTCCGAAGGAGTCCCGCTCCACGACGCGCAGGTCCACCTGGACGCCCTCGGCGGTGCGGACGGAGCATTTCGTCGGACCCCTCTCCACGACCTCGTGGGCGACCGGCAGACGGACGAAGGCGGACACGATCGCCTCCGGGTCGTTGCCGGTCCCCAGCACGTCGACGTCTCCGATCGTGTCGCGGCACCGGCGGATGCTGCCCGCCAGCTCGAACGTCCCGGAGGGGACCTCCTTCCGGAGCCGGTCCACGATTTCCCGGGCGAGGGGGAGGACCTTGCCGAGCGGCTGCCGCTCGGCGATTCTCTTGAGAAGCGCGATCCCCTTGCGGATGTTCTCCTCGGTCTTCTCCTGGATCCCGGGGAGGCCGGCGAGCTTCCCCTCGCGCGCCAGGGCTTCCAGGTCCCCGAGGCTCCCGATGCGCCGCTTTTCGAAGAGCATCCTGGCCGTCTTCGGGCCGATGCCCGGGACGCGAAGGATCTCGAGGAGCCCCGCGGGGATTTCCCTTTTCAACTCCTCCCGGAGGTCGATGCGGCCCGTCGCGACGTGCTGCCGGATCTTCCCGGCGAGGTCCTTCCCGATCCCCGGCAGGGCGGCGAGCTCCGCATCCGACAGCGCCGCGAGGTCCTGCGACATCCCCTCGACGTTCAGGGCGGCCCGCCGGTACGCCCGGATCCGGAACGGGTTCTCCCCCTTGAGCTCCAGGAGGTCGGCGATCTCGTTGAAGGCCTGCGCGATCTGCGCGTTCTTCATGGCCAGGGCGGCTTTTCCTTTACCGGAAGACGACCCGCGTGCGGCAGATCCGGTCGTGGAGTCCCCGCTTCTGCGCGTCGAAGGCGATCATCAGGTAGCCGATGCCGAGGATGACGCTGCTCAGGATTTCGGCGAAATAGCGGCAGAGGGCCGTGCCGTAACCGACCTTGCCGCCGTCCGGGGTCACGATCTTGAGGCCTGCGGCCATCTTGCCGGGGGTCGCCCCGTAGCGGCCCACGAACAGCGTGCTGTACGCGGCGGCGCCGGCGATCTGGGCGAGGAGGAGGAGGGGGTGCTCGTTTTCCGCGAAGGGGGACGCGAGCGCCGCCCGAAAGCCGCCCGTGACCGGCGCGAAGGCGAGCGCCAGCGCGACGCCGGCGGCCCACAGGATGGCGCTGTCGACGAGCTTGGCGACGACGCGGATCCAGAAACCCGCGTAGGGGAGTGCGGCCGCCGCGGCCCCCGGGGCGCCCGCTCCTTCCGGCCGGGCCGCGGCGTACGGCTGCCAGCCCGACATCCCCTCGCGCCAGACGAGGGTCCCGGGACCGACGGCGCCCGCGTTGACCAGGACCTGGAGCGTCGTGTCGTCGACGGGGCCGATGCGCCGCCCGTTGTCCACGTAATACCAGTCCATGCCGCGGCTCCTAACCCCCCCGCGATTCCAGGCGCCCGAAATAGTCGTCGCGGCACCGGTTCTCCACGTCGACCATTGCCGCGAACGCCTCCGCGAATCCCGTCCGCCCGGTGGTGAAGACGCCGTGCCCGTAGACGATCGCCCTTCCCGGCCCCGCGATGACCGGCGGGACCCGCTTCGCCAGCCCGCCGGCCCCGATCTCTCCCGCGACGACCGGGGTGTCCCCGAGGAACCTGACGCGGTCGCAGTCCCGCCAGCAGTCCCTGATCCGGCACCCCGTCTCCTCGCACCGCATGCTCATGACCACGGCGAACTTCGGGTGCCCGTGAAGGATGGCGCGCGCGCCGCACGCCTCGTAGATCCGCCGGTGCGCCAGCAGCTCGCTCGACGCGGTGATCCCGGTCGTCGACGAGTTGTCCGACGGGACCGGGTCGATGCGTCCGGGCAGGTCGTCGAGGCTTGCCGCCGTCTGCGAGATGTAGATGACGTCCCCCAGCCGGTAGGAGATGTTCCCGAAGAAGGAGTCCACCAGCCCGCGCTCCACGGTGTAGCGCCCGACGGCCGCCACCTCGTCGAGGACCTCCGCGGCGTCGTGCAGCGGCCCCTCCCGGAACGCGAGCCCCTCGTCCGAAAGCGGCGCAAGCCACCGGGCGCGGAACTCCCGGAACGCCTCCTCCTCGCCCGGGACAAGAAAGCCGTCGCTCAGGAGGTCGTGGAGGTATTTCACGAACGTCGCGTGGAAGACGGAGGTCCAGTTGATGTACGCCTGCTCGACGGTCACGGCGCCGCCGGCGACGATCCCCACCCCTTCCGCGACGACGCCCTTCCTGTTCCTGAGGAGGTCGGCGATCCGCGCGGGTGCGCCGGCCGCAAGCTCCTCCCGGCGCAGGAACGGGATGTCGTGGAGAAAGGTCCGCGTCTCCGTGTCGCGGGGGACGATCCGCGACTCTCCGGGGCGGGCCCGGCGCACGAGGGTCTCGGCGAACGGAAGGGCCGGACGGGCCGCGCAGAGCGCCAGGCAGCTGAGGGACCCGAGGACGTCCGCCGCAAGGCGGGCGAGCCCCGGCTCCCCGTCCGCGATCGTCACGTCGTCCTGGGCGGCGAAGGCCACGCGGCCGGGAAGCGCCGCCCGGTCGGCCAGGAGCCGCGCCGCGTACCTGTCGATCTGGTCCCTCACGGCTGCCTCGACAGGTAATCCGGGTCGCGGAACGTTCCCCGGGGGGAGAGGCCCCGGATGCGGTAATATTTCTGCATCTCCTCCTCGAAGCGGGCGCGGTCGATGGGGGGGATCTCGATCCCCTCGCCGCTCGATCCCGGCTCGCTGAAGAACCGCTCGGGGAGCCGGTCGTCCTTCGCGTCGAACCCGTTGGCGCAGTTGTAGAACCTCTCGGTCATGAAGATCCGCTCCCCGATCTCCTTGAGCGCCTGCGGGGTGAACGTCTCTCCCGTCGTCGCCGACAACAGGTCGGCGTACTCCTCGAGGGTCGCGCCGAAGAAGGAGAACTTGCAGGCGACCAGCGAATCGACGGCGGCGTTCGAATCCTCGGCGATCTTGATGATCCGCGCCTTGCCGGAAAAGGAGAACCGGTCGGTCGCCACGGGCTTGCGCAGGATCTCGTGCGAGATCGGGTACGCGCGCAGGTGGCACCCCCCGCGGTTGCTCGTGCAGTAGGCGAGCGCCATCCCGTAGGCCCCCCGCGGGTCGTACGCGGGCAGTTCCAGCGACTTGACGCTCATCGAGAGCTCCGGCCTGCCGAACGACTCCGCGACGCGCCGCGAGCCGAGGGCGAGGAGCTCCCCCTCCCCGCGGCGACGCCCGATGTCGTCCAGGAGGCGCGCCGTCTCGTCGGGCGACGGGAACCGGCCCCGGCACTCGCCCCACGCGGAGAGCGTCGCCGCGGCGGAGATCGTGTCCATCCCGAGGTCGTTGCACAGGTCGTTCGACCTGACGATCGCGTGGAGGTCGGCGATGGCGTTCAGGGCGCCGAAGTGGGAGACCGTCTCGTACTCCGGAAGGTGCCGCCCGTCCGGTGCGCTCTTCTTGCACTGGATGGGGCAGCCGAAGCAGCCGTCCTTCTTCGCCGCGTACCCCTTCCGGATGGCGGGCCCCGAGTAGCTTCCGGACCCGTCGAAGACCGTCTTCCGGAAGTTCTCCGTCGGAGCCATCCGCCGCTGGCGCATGAGGTCGACCAGCGCCGGCGTTCCGTACTCGGCGATGCCGAGCTCGCCGAAGATGACGGGCGAGGCCCGGAACAGGCGGATCACGTCGCGGCGCGCGGTGTCGAACCGGGCGCCGTCGGCGACCGCGGTCGGCCGGTCCCCGTCGACCGTCACGGCCTTGAGATTCCTCGCGCCCATGACGGCCCCGAGGCCGCCGCGTCCGACGGCGTTTCCCTCGCCCATCATGATGCTGGCGAACAGGACGCCGTTCTCTCCCGCGGGGCCGATCGCCGCGACGCTGCCGCGGCCGGCCAGGGCGGTCACCGTCTCGCGCACGCCCTTTCCCCACAGGGCCTCCGCGGGGAGGAGCCGGGCTCCGTCCGGCGCGACCGCCAGCGCCACCGGGCGCGGGCTTCTTCCCACGATGCGCACGGCGTCGAAACCGGCCGCCTTCAGCCGGAACGCGAACCGCCCTCCGGCGGAGCAGTCGGACACGGTCCCGGTCAGGGGAGACCGGGAGACGACGGCCAGCCGCGCCGCCGTCGGGGCGGGCGTGCCGCACAGCGGCCCCACCGCGAAGACGAGCGGCATCCCCGGGTCGAACGGGTCCAGCGCGTAGGCGTCCCGGAGGTAGCGCACGCCCAGGCCCCGTCCCCCGAGGTACGCGAGGAGCAACCCGCGGGGGATCTCCTCGGCCCGGGACGTCCCGGCCGAGAGGTCCACGTGCAGCAGCCGTCCGTGCCAGCCGTATGAGCGGGAATTCTCCATCTGCCGTCCACTATAGCAGAACCCTTGAGCACGCGACCGGGTGCCCCGGCGGCGTCCGCGGAACGCCGGGGGACGCAAAGTCGGGGGACGTCCCTGAACTTTTCCTGTGTTACGCTTGGGGGGCGCCCGGCCCCGGGGTGCCGGCGGCCGGCCGAAAGGGGGGAGCGCGCGATGAAGGAGTATTTCGGGTTTTCCCGGCACGGCACGAGCTACCGGCAGGAGACGCTCGCCGGGATCACCACCTTCCTCACGATGGCCTACATCATCATCGTGAACCCCGCGATCCTCGAAGCGGCCGGGATCCCGCGCGGTCCCTCCATGGTCGCGACGATCGTGTCGGCCGCCTTCGGGACGGTCGTCATGGGACTGTACGCGAAGCGCCCCTTCGCGATCGCCCCCTACATGGGCGAGAACGCCTTCGTCGCGTTCACGGTCGTCAAGGTGCTCGGATACCCGTGGCAGGCCGCCCTGGGCGCCGTCTTCGTCGCCGGGGTCCTCTTCACCTTGCTCACGATCTTCAAGGTCCGCAGCTGGCTCGCCGAATCGCTCCCGCCGTCGCTCAAGTTCAGCTTCGCGGCGGGGATCGGGCTGTTCATGACGTTCATCGGGCTGAACGAGACGGGGATCGTCCGGCTGGGGGTCCCCGGGGCGCCGGTGACTCTCGGCAACGTGGCCCGGGCCGACGTCCTCCTCGCCGTCTTCGCGTTCTTCGTCATCGTCTGGCTCCTCGTCCGGCGCGTCCCGGGGGCGATCCTCATCGGGCTCCTCGCGGCGACGGTCCTGTCGTTCCTGCTCGACGTCTCCCCGGTTCCCGACCGGTGGGTGAGCCTCCCCCCCGATCCCCGCCCGGTCCTCCTGGCGCTCGACATTCCGGGCGCCCTGCGCCCCGGCTTCTTCCCGGTGATCCTGACCATCTTCGTGATGGCGTTCGTCGACACCGTCGGGACCCTCATCGGCCTGTCCGCCCGGGCCGGGCTCCTCGACGAGAAGGGAAACCTCCCCGACATCGAGAAGCCGATGCTGGCCGACGCCCTCGCCACGATGGCGGCGCCCCTCCTCGGGACGACGACCACCGGGGCGTTCATCGAGTCGGCGGCGGGGATCGAGGAGGGGGGCCGGACCGGCTTCACGGCCCTCGTCGTGGCGTTCCTGTTCCTGCTCGCGCTGTTCTTCGCGCCCCTGTTCGCCGCGGTCCCGCCCCACGCGTACGGCGCGGTCCTGGTCGTCATCGGCGCGTTCATGGCGAGCCCGATCGCGCGGATCGACTTCTCCGACTACACGGAGCTCGTCCCCGCGTTCCTCACCGTCGTCCTGATGAGCTTCACGTACAACATCGGCGTCGGGATGACGGCCGGCCTCGTCGCCTACCCGCTCCTGAAGACGCTCGCGGGCCGGATCCGGGAGGTCCCGAGGGGAATGTGGGTCCTGTCGGCGCTGGCGCTCTCGTTCTTCCTCTTCTACCCTTATCGCTGACAGGCCGAAAGGAGGGCAGGTCCATGGCCGGCCTCAAGGGCAAGACGCTCTTCATCACCGGCGCAAGCCGCGGGATCGGCAAGGCCATCGCCGTCCGGGCCGCGTCGGACGGGGCGAACGTCGTCATCGCCGCCAAGACCGCGGAGCCCCATGCGAAGCTTCCCGGAACGATCTACGAAGCCGCGCGGGAGGTCGAGGCGGCCGGCGGGTCGGCCCTGGCCGTCGCCGTCGACATCCGGTTCGAGGACCAGGTGGCCGCGGCCGTCCGGAAGGCGGCGGACCGGTACGGCGGGATCGACATCCTCGTCAACAACGCGAGCGCCATCAGCCTCACGGGGACGCTCGAGACGCCGATGAAGCGCTTCGACCTGATGTTCGGCGTGAACGTGCGCGGCACGTTCGCGTGCTCGCAGGCGTGCGTCCCGTACCTCCTGAGGGCCGCGAATCCCCACATCCTGAACATCGGCCCGCCGCTGCGGATGGAGGCCCGGTGGTTCAGGAACCACTGCGCCTACACGATGTCCAAGTACGGGATGAGCATGTGCGTCCTCGGGATGGCCGAGGAGTTCCGCGAGGCCGGGATCGCCGTCAACGCGTTGTGGCCGCGGACGGTGATCGCCACCGCGGCGATCGCAATGCTGGGCGGCGAGGCGGCGACGAAACATTGCCGCACGCCGGAGATCGTGGCGGACGCGGCCCACGCGATCCTCCTCCGCGACAGCCGGGTCTGCACCGGGAACTTCTTCATCGACGAGGAGGTTCTGCGGGCGACCGGCCTGTCGGATTTCTCGGGTTACGCGGTCGCTCCGGGGGCCGACCTCGTTCCCGATCTCTTCCTCGATTGAGGTTTTCCGCGGCCAAATACGGAAAAAGGGAGCCGTCTGCCACGAACGGCCCCCTTTTCCGCAGGCTCACCAATCGGAGGGAATGATGAGTTCTGTCTGTTAGATTTCGCGCCCCGCGAAAAGGTTCCGCCCGTCCCCAAAAAAAACGAAGCGCGGGCGCTCCGCGGATGTCGGCGACCGCCGAGGGGCATCCCCCCGGCCGCGCGGGCGAAACGACCGCCGCCCGCGTTTGCGGCCGCGGCGGGGTCGTCCCGGGGAAGCGGCTAGCGGTGGCAGGCTCCGGCGCAGAACAGGCCCGATTCGGAGGCCCAGTTCCCCCGGACCATGGCGTTGCTGCCGCCAGGCGTCCGGTCCGCGGTGCCCGTCCCGTGGGGGTCGTGGCAGCTGACGCAGGTGCCGCAGCGCGGGGCTCCCGCCGCGTCGGTCGTCAGGTCCTCGATGATCCAGGGAGACTGGGACTTGTAGAAGTCGTCGGCGTACGCGGTCTGCGCGTACCAGCCGTAGAGTTTGGGATCGGCCGGCGTCCCGTGGTTACCGAACTCCATGAGAAAGTCCGGGTCGTCGACGTCCCACCTGGCGTGGCTCATGGCCCCGACGATGCGTTCCCCGCCGGCCCCGGCGTGGCACCCGGGCCGGTTTCCGCACGCGTTGTCGAACGCGAGCGCGTATTCGCCCGCGGAGGCGGGAGCGACCGGGAAGAAGAAGCCCTTGAGATGCGCCGTGTTCGGATTGGTGGTGCTGTCCGCCTTGCCGGGCCACCACAGCGTGTCGAAGGTCCCGCTGCCGTCGGCGGCGTGGGCCCCGGCGGGGGTGCCCACGTCGTGGCAGTCGACGCATTGCAGCGGCGGTCCCGCGACCCCTCTTCCGTGCCCGCTGGTCTGCCAGTACCTGGTGATCACGGGTGCGCCGTTGACGCCGGCCCGGCTTCCGCCGACTCCGTGACAGTCGAGGCAGGGCAGGGGCGCGGTCCCGGTTCCGAACGTCCAGCTGTGACCGGCCGCCATGGTGTTGTTGGCGAGATCCGTGATGCCGGCGGTCACGGTCGCCCGGTACGACACGGAGTACGCCAGGTTCGCGGACGGGGTGAACGTGGCCGTATTGCCGTTCATGGCCACCGTTCCGTCGACGTTCGCGCCGCCGGCCGCGGGCGTGAGCGTGAAGGTCGCGGGGCCGACGTTCCGGACCGCCTCGCTGAACGTGACCTCGACGACCGTGCCGACGGGCACCCCGGTCTGTCCCGCGGCCGGCGCCGTCGCAATCACCGCCGGCGGAGTCGTGTCGGGCGCCGGGTCGGGAGCGCTCGATCCTGCGCCCCCTCCTCCGCAGCCGGCGGCCAACAGGCACGCCAAGGGCAGCGGTATCCACGTGCGACGGGGCCGGGCGGTGGAATGCACTCTGCGCGCCTCGGTTTCCGGTCTTCGAGTCCAGTGAACGGCGGACGACAGGAAATCTGCCCGGAACGTGCGTCGAGACAAGGGACGATCTGCTATCATGCCTTCCGAAGCAAAAACAGTGCCCGGCCCCGGAACCGGGGGCGGGGGTGGAGGTGCGGGATGGCGTTCGACCCGGAATTGTTCCTGGCCCGCTACGCCGCGGCCTACAACGCCCACGATCCGGAGACCCTGCGGTCGCTGTTCGCCCTGGACGATGCCCGGTTCGCGGTCTTCGAGGATTTTTCGGGGACGCTCTTCGACGGCGAGGGTTACGGCGTCGTCCTCGAGGCGGTGTTCGACGCCACGGCCGAGATGTCCTTCGAGGTCCTCCGTTGCGACACGTTCGGCGAGCTCGCGGCCGTCCACGCGATCCAGAAGATCGTCGACCGGGACGAATCGGGGGCGATCGCCGAGGCCCTTGTTCGCAGCACGCTGCTCGTCTCCACCGCCGGACGCGAACCGCGGGTCGTCTCGGCCCATTTCTCGTTGCTCCCGGCTGCCGACGAAGCCTGCTGTGACCCGGGCGCATGCCGGGGACACGAATAAGCTCTTGGGGCGCATCGGGTTTTCGGAACAGGGCGAAACATTTCTCACAATTCACGGAGCTTCGATGAAATTTTTTTCATAAATTGCCCACCGGTGAGCCCGCCGCCAAATAACGTTTTGATTTTCCTTGATTGTCGATCAGTTATCTGATTCCCAAGCCGCCGTAAGTTGGTACGCCGCTTGCTTATACGATGATTGAATGTCACGGTCCACCCTGTCGTCAAACGGGTGGAGCGAGGTTGGCATGTGGCATCTTACGGGACATCGGACCAAGAACGGGTACATGTGCGATCTGTGCCGCCGTACGCTCGCCTCGATGGACGAGCTGATCCCGCACGTCCATTCCCACGGTGTCAGCCGGGTGGAGCCGGTCTTCCTGTTCGGCGTGGTTTACGGGCTCATTGATCAGCCGGCGGCCTCGGGGCACGAGGAGCCGGCGTAGCGCAGCTTCGGCGTCTCTCCCGGCCGAGGATTCCGGAGCCGGCGACAGCGGCTTTTCACCCGCCTTCCGGTCGTCTTCCGCACTTCTTGCGCAAATCCACGCGGCGTGATTTCGAACTTCGCGCGGCGTAGAATGAAATCCGAAGCCTTGCCCCGATGGGCCGCATCAAGAAGTCGCGGGCCGGACGCGCGGTGATTCCTTGACGGATCGATCGGAGGTCACACCCCATGAAAACGAAAGGGCCGGTTGCGGTCGTTGCGTCGCTCCTGCTGCTCGGGGTCCCGGCGGCACGGGTCACGGCAGGCGGCACGCTCGACGCTTTGAAGAAGAAGGGGGTCCTCGTGGCGGGGGTCAAGAGCGCGTGTCCTCCGTTCGGCTTCCGGGACCGGAACACCGGAGCGTTGTGCGGCTACGACGTCGACTTCGTCAAGTCGATTGCCGCCAGAATCGGCGTCAAGCCGATCTTCACCCCCGTGACTCCGACAGACCGGATCCCGGAGCTCCTGGAAGGAAACATCGACCTCATCGCGGCGACGATGACGAGGACCCCGGACCGGGCCAAGCTGGTCGATTTCAGCGACGCCTACTTCCTCGCGTCCCAGAAGGTCATCGCGAAGAAGGGGGCGGTCGGCGTCTCCGCGGACCTCGCCGGAAAGAAGGTCGGGACGGCCAAGGGGTCGGCCTGGGAGTTCAACCTGAGAACGAAGGTCCCCGGCGCAGTGGTCGTCCCGTTCGACAACGCGGCGGAGGCCGTCGACGCGCTCCGGGGCGGAGGGATCGACGCCCTCTCCGCCGATGCGAGGGTCCTGTCCGCGATATTGGCGGCGCTCCCGCAGGGTGCGTTCGAGATCGCGCCGGCGACGATCGCCGAGGAGCCTTACGCGATGGCGGTGCGCAAGGGCGACACGGAGCTTCTGCGGGTCGTCAACGAGACGATCCGGGAGATGACGGGAAGCGGGGAGGCGCAGAGGATCGAGGACCGGTGGTTCTCCCGCGAATCGGCGGCCGCTGCGCCGGGGCCTTCGGCCGCGGGCGTCGTCGTCCGGAGAAGCGGCGACCTGGCCCGGTTCGTCGTCATGCCGATGAAGGGCATATTCCGGCCGGGCGCCGACGCGTCCTTTTTCGACCCCGCCGGCAATTTCGTGGCCAAGGGGAGGGTCAAGTCCTACTACACGGACGAAATCTACGTGGACATCGACCCCGCCGACGCCGACGCCGTCGATTACGGGTTCGTCGTCGTGATGAACCTGCCGCCCGACGCCGCCCGGGATCTCATCCTGAAGAAACAGGATCTTCTGAAGTCGGTCACGGACCAGGTCCGGAGCGAAAACGCCGCGCGCCAGGAACAGATCGCCGCGTCCGAGGCGGCGATGGAGAAGCAGAGACGGCGGGAGCAGGAAGAGTTCGAGCGCCAGAAGATGCAGCTCGACTACATGTACGACAACTACTATTACGGCTGGTACGGGTCTCCCTGGTGGTGATCGCGACGCGCGCGCATCGCCGCATCCCCGTGCTGGCCGGGGCGCTCGTCCTGCTCGGCTGCGCGGGACCGACGCCGTACCAGGCGCGGGACGCGGGCGAAGGCTACCTCGACTACGAGATCCGCCCCGGCGTCCACTTCGTCTCCTTCGACGCGAACGGATCGACGTCCCGCGAGGCGGCGACCCGGTACTGGCATCGCCGCGCCGCGGAGGTGTGCGGGGGGCCGGACCGGTACGAGGTGCTGGGGATGGACGCGTCCGGGCGAAAGGTCTTCACCCCGGGCCCCACGGTCATCCGGGAGTACACGTTGCCGCGCGTCGAAGGGCTGATCCGCTGCAGGTAGCCGGGCGGGCTACTGCCGGACCTTCTTCGCCCGGTTCTGCGCGTAGGCATCCCGGACTGCGGCGTACGGATCGAGGGACGACTTCTTGAGATCCTCGTAATCGCCGATCGATAGGGAGAGCCCGTTCTCCGTCTTGTAGGCCCGGACGGCGGCCTCGGCCCACGGGTCCGCGATGTAGCTCAGCGGGTCGGCGAAATAGTCCCCGACGAGTCCGACGGTGTCCCGCGCGCTCGAGGGGCCCAGGATCGGCCAGACGATGTAGACGCCCTGTCCCAGGCCGTACCGGCCGAGCGTCTGGCCCAGGTCTTCGTCCCGCTTCTCGATGTGGAACCCCGTCGCCGCCGGGTCGAAGAGCCCGGCCATCCCGATCGTCGAATTGATCACGAAGCGCAGCAGCTCGGTGCCCGCCCCCTTGAACCTGCCCTGCAGAAGGTTGTTCGCGAACCGCACGGGGGTGCCCAGATTGGAGAAGAAATTGCGCGCGGACACCCGCGCGCCCTGGGGGACGACCGCGCGGTATCCCTGGGCAACCGGCTTCATGACCCAGAAGTAGGCCTTGTCGTTGAAGGCGAAGACGGCGCGGTTCACCGGCTCCAGGGGGTCGGCGATCCCCGGCGCCGGCGTCTCCTCGAACGTCTCCGCCGGTTCGACGCCCCCGGGTGCCCGGTCGGGCGTCACGGCCGCGTTGTCGACCGCGGCGGGGGCGGGGGCCATGGCCCCGTTGTCCGCAGCGGGCGCCGGGGCCGCCGCATCCGCCAGCGCCCGGACGGGTCGGGCCGGGAGGGCGGCGGCTGCCAGCAGCACGGCGGCTGCGATCGCTCGCAACGGTGTCGGCGACAACGGCTCCACCTCCGCGGGCCCCCTCAGGCGGCCCGGTCTCTGGCATTACGATGCTCGGACGCCGCGCGGCGTTCGGAGAAATTGGAGGAAAAAGCGACTTTTCCGCAAAAGATGCCATCGTAGTGGATGGGCGGGGGCGGCATCGGGGCGGGTGCCCCGCCTTCCCGCGCGACGACAATCCGGGGCGACCAGATGCTTTCCATGGCGGAATCGCTGGGCATTCGCACGATGCGGGGGATCAACGCGCTGGGGAAGATGACGGTCTTCCTCGGCGCGGCCGTGGCGAGCGCCTTCGTTCCCCCGTTCCGGGTTCGCCAGGTCGTGAGGCAGATCCACTTCATCGGCGTCAAGTCGCTCCTGCTCATCGTCCTGACCGCGGCCTTCACGGGAATGGTCCTCGGCCTCCAGGGCTATTACACGCTCCGCAAGTTCGGGTCCGAAGGGCTGCTCGGAGCCGCGGTCGCCCTTTCGCTCATCCGCGAGCTCGGCCCCGTGCTCTCGGCGCTCATGGTGACGGGACGCGCCGGGTCGGCCCTCACGGCCGAGATCGGCATCATGCGGATCGGCGAGCAGATCGACTCGCTGGAGACGATGGGGATCGACCCCCTCAAGTTCCTCGTCTCCCCCCGGATCCTGGGCGCCCTCGTGTCGCTGCCGCTGCTGGCGGCGCTCTTCGACGTGATCGGCATCGCCGGGGGATACGTGGTCGGCGTGAAGCTCCTCGGCGTCAACGCGGGGGTCTACTTCGGCCAGATGCAGGCGAGCGTGGAGCTGGCGGACATCGTCAACGGGGTCTGGAAATCGCTCGTCTTCGGCCTCCTCGTCGCGTGGATCTGCACCTTCAAGGGTTACTTCACGGAGCGGGGGGCCGAGGGGGTCAGCCGGGCGACCACGTCCGCCGTCGTGCTGTCCTCGGCGCTCATCCTGATCTCGGACTACGTCCTGACGTCGGTGCTGCTGTGAAGGCGCCGTCCTGGATCTGCGAGCCGTGCGGCCTCGAGAAGCTGCCGGCGCCCGACGGCGGGCCCGCGATCCGGCTGGTCGGCATCGAGAAGTCGCTCGACGGGAAGAAGATCCTCGACGGGATCGACCTCGATGTCCCCCGGCAGCGGATCACGGCGATCATCGGACTGTCCGGCGCGGGCAAGAGCGTCCTGCTCAAGCACATGATCGGGCTCATCAAGCCGGACCGGGGGCAGGTCCTGGTCGACGGGGTGGACATCGCCCGGCTGTCCCGGGCGGAGCTCCGGAAGGTCCGGACGCGGTTCGGGATGCTGTTCCAGGGAGGCGCGCTGTTCGACTCCCTCACCGTTTTCGAGAATGTCGCGTTCCCTCTCCGCGAGAAGACGCGGCTCGGCGAGGAGCGGATCCGGGACCGGGTCCGCGAGCGCCTGGCGCAGGTGGGCCTTCAGGACGCCGGCGGGAAGTATCCGGACGAGCTGTCCGGTGGGATGGTGCGGCGGGTCGCGCTCGCCCGCGCCATGGTGACGGATCCCGAGATCATCCTGTTCGATGAGCCGACCACCGGGCTGGACCCGATCATCCGGAACTCGATCCTCAACCTGATCTGCCACACGTACCACCGGCACTGCTTCACGATGGTGATGATCAGCCACGACATCCCGGAGATCTTCCAGTGGTGCCACCACGTGGCGGTCGTCCACGACGGGAAGGTGATCGAGGCGGGGCCGACGGACGGCGTCGTCGGGTCCCGGAACCCGCTCGTCCGCCAGCTGATCCGCGGGGACATCGCGGGGCCGGTCCATCTCATGTAGGGGGAGGCCATGAAACGATTCAACGTGGAGACCGCCGTGGGCCTGTTCGTGCTGGCCGGGATCGCGGCCATCGCCTGGCTCTCGATCCGGCTCGGCAAGCTCGAGATCGTGGGAGGGAACTACGTGCCCGTGCGCGCGGAGTTCGCCTCCGTCGCGGGGCTGAAGAAGGGCGCAAGCGTGGAGATCGCCGGCGTCGAGGTCGGGAAGGTGGATGCCATCGTCCTCGACAACTACAGGGCGGACGTGCTGATGAAGGTCCGGAAGGGGGTCGCCCTGCAGGACGACGCGATCGCGTCCGTCCGGACGATGGGACTCATCGGCGACAAGTACGTCAGCATTTCCCCGGGGGCCTCGGACCGGCTGATCCCCCCCGGGGGGACGATCCGGGAGACCGAGTCGCCGCCGGACTTCGACCAGCTGATCGGGGAGCTCATCCATGGAAGCGCGAAATAGGGCGCGGGGGGCGGTCCTTGCCGGCGTGAGCGCCGCCGTCGCGGTCCTGCTCCGCGTCGGCGTCCCGGCGGCCGACGTCCCCGGGCCGCAGGCCGAGCTCCGGGGGGTCGTGGAGCGGACCCTCGAGATCCTCAAGAGGCCCGACCTGGGCGCGAAGTCCCGCGCGGGGGAGCGCGGCGCGCTGCTCCGGCGGACGATCCGGCCGATCTTCGACTTCGAGGAGATGTCGAAGCGCTCGCTGGGGCCGGAGTGGCGGAACAGGACGCCCGGGGAGCGGGAGGCGTTCGTCGCGCTCTTCGCGGAGCTGCTGGAGAACGCGTACCTCGGGAAGATCGAGTCGTACCGCGGAGAGACGATCCGCTACGGCAAGGAGACGATCCGGGCACCCTACGCGGTGGTCGGGACGTTGATCGTCACGACCCGGGGCCAGGAGATCCCCGTCGACTACCGGATGCTGGAGGAGGACGGGCGGTGGCGGATCTACGACGTCGTGATCGAGGGCGTCAGCCTCGTCAACAACTACAGGTCGCAGTTCAAATCCATCCTCATGAGATCGACCTTTCCCGAGATGATGGACAGGCTTCGTGATACGATCCGCAAGCAGGAGTCGTGAGGGGCCGGGAAGTCCGGGAACGGCGCCGGGCGGGCGAGAGGCGCCCGGCCGAACCGCCACCGAAGGGGGATCCGATGAATGCGTTCAAGGCGTTCCTGCTCGCGGCGCTCTGGGGCATGCTTCTCGCCGGCTGCGCCGCCGGTTCCCGGACGTCGCTGCGCCCGCCCGGCGAGAACCCGTACCCGCCGGAGGGCGAGGCGAAGGCGGATGAGATCTTCCACGTTCCGACGGGGCTCGCGATGTCCTTCGACGGGATGATGGACATGGTTTCGGCGGCCCGCCTCGTCTGCGTCGGCGAGACGCACGACAACATCGACGCCCACCGGGTCGAGCTCCGCGTCATCCGCGAGCTCGCCAGGCGGTTCCCCGGGAAGATCGCCATCGGCATGGAGATGTTCCGCGAGCCCCAGCAGGAGGCGCTCGACCGCTGGACGCGCGGGGAGCTCTCCGAGCTCGAGTTCCTCAAGGCGTCCCGGTGGCACGAGAACTGGGGATCGGATTTCGGCTACTACCGGGACATCCTCGACTTCGCGCGGGACAACCGGATCGACGTGATCGCCCTGGACCCGCCGAAGGAGCTCCAGGACGAGGTCAGCGAGGGCGGGCTCGACAACGTGTCCGCGGACGTCGCCGCGCAGCTCCCCGAGATGGGTCCCCCCGACCCGTACCAGCGCGCCATGATGAAGGCGGTGTACGGGGCGCACCTCCCGTCGGAGGGGATGTTCGACGCCTTCTTCCGCGTCCAGATGCTCTGGGAGGAGTCGATGGCGTCGCGGATCGTCGAGTATTTCCGGAGCCCGCGGGGCGAGGGGAAGAAGATGGTGACCCTCACCGGCGGCTGGCACGTCCGGTACGGGTTCGGGGTCCCCAAGAAGACGATCCGCCGGATGCCGATGGCGTACGCGATCGTCCTCCCCGAGGAGATCAGCATTCCCGAGGAGAAGGCGGACCAGCAGATGGACGTCGACCTCCCGTAGATCCCCCTCCTGCCGGGCGACTTCGAGTGGATGGTTCCCTACGAGGACATCGAGAAGGAGAAGGTGCGCATGGGCGTCCGGATCGCGGCGGACGACGGAAAGGTCGTCGTCGAGAGCGTCGAGGAGGGCTCGCCGGCCGCGAAGGCCGGCATCGCGGCCGGCAGCGTCATCGTGTCCTTCGACGGACAGCCGGTGACGGACCTGGAGGACGTGTTCTATCTCGTCGGCGCGAAGCGCGCCGGGGACAAGGCCGTCGTCGTCGTCCGCCGGGACGGCGCCGACCGGACGGTCGAGCTGACCTTCTTCAGGATGCCGGCGACGAAGGCGCACTGACCCGCGGCGCCGCCGCCCAGGCGGCCGGGCGGTGACCGGCGCCTAGCCGGCGTCGCCGTCCTCCGGGTCACCCTCCTCGCGGCCGATGAGCCTCCGGAGCCGGGGGCCGTCGATCACGATGAGCCGGCCGTCGCGGCGGACCATCCCTTTCCGGGAGAGCCGGTTCATCTGCGTCGTCACGGTCTCGCGCGTGGTCCCGATCAGCTTGGCCAGGTCGTCGTGCGTCAGGCGGAGTGCGATCCGCGTTCCCCTCGGGGACTTCACCCCGTGCCGCCGGGCGAGATCGAGAAGGATGATCGCGAGGCGGTGATACGACCACGTGTGGCCGAAGGCCGCGAACTCCCTCTCCACCTTCGTGAGGCGCCTCGAGAGGAGGCGGATGAAGTTCTCGGCCACGATCGGAACGGAAGACAGCAATTCCGAGAAGTTCCTCCGGGACAGGACGGCGACGCGCGCGTCCTCCGCCACGAGCGCGGTGAACGCACGCCGTTCCTCCGCGAGCAGGAGTTCGCCGAAGATCTCTCCCTCCTTGAAGATGCGGAGGATCGTCTCCGCCCCCTTGTCCGAGATCGAGACGAGCCTCACGAGACCGTCCTGCACGATGTAGAGGTGGTCGGCCGGGTCGTCACGGGCGAAGATGACGGCGCCCTTCGGGTAATGCCGCTCGGCGCACAGGCCGGCGATCCGCCTCGCCTCCGCCTCGGAGGTTCCCCGGAAAAGCTCGCCGGCTGTCAGGACCGATAACGGCACGATTCCATCTTGACACCCCGGGCCGGGACAAATCAACGCCGGCCGGCGCTCCCCGTGACGCCGGAGGGACACGCCCGGGCGGCTCTCCGGGGACCAGGCGGATCCCCGGGGAACCGGGCGGGCGCTCGCCGCGAGGCGCGTTCCTGCCCGCCGTTTCAGGAGTGCGGCAGGACCTTGCGCCCGTACACGCTGTTGATCAGGATGGCCGATGCGATGTACCAGGCGACGAGGCCGGTGATGAAGATCTCCCACCCCGTGATGACCGCCGGGATCATGCCGAGGGTCACGCCGTCGAGCATCAGGAACGCCAGGAGCAGGATCCCGAAGAGCACGGCGAGATGGTTCCCCACCTTGATCGACGCGACGAAGAACGACAGGGTGAACAGGGTCCACATCAGGAAATACCCGAACAGGTCCTTCGGAGTCGCGGTGATGCCCGTTTTCGGCAACACGTAGTCCAGGACGAAAAGGGACACCCAGAAGGCGCCATAGGCCATGAAGGCGGAACCGCCGAAGATGCTCCCTTTCCGCAGGTCCACGACCCCGGCGATGAACTGGGCGGTGCCGCCGAACGCGATCGCCAGCGCCAGGACCGGTCCCGCGCCCCAGTAGCCGACGTTGTGCAGCCCGGTCGCCATCGTCGTCGTGGCGAACCCCATCAGCCCGACGACGGCGGGGTTGGCCCACCACTCCCGCTGCATCCCGGGCACGACGGCCGGTCCCGGCTCCCCGCCCGGAACGTCCCTTTTGACTTCCGCTAGCTGTGCCATGAATTGCTCCTCTCTTTCAGCCGGCCGACGCTTCCGGCCGGCGATCCGGTCGGTTCGGTTGCCGCCAACTCCTGCGGGCGGGGTCCGCCTCCCCGCGCCCATGAGTTCAGCATAGGTTCCCGGCTCCCCGCGTTTCTGTGAAAGGTTTCACACCGCCGCGCGCACCGGCGCCGCGCGGAAGGGCGGCTTCGCCGACCGGATGAATTCGAGGAGCCGGCGGCGGTCGACGACGTATCGCCGCCCCTCGCGCCGCACCAGGCCGAGCCGCCGGAACCGGACGAGCTGCGCGGTCACGGTCTCCCGCGTCGTCCCGATCATGTCCCCGAGCTCGGCGTGGGTCAGGGCGAAAGGGATGAGGATTCCCGAAGGGCTCTGCAGGCCGTGCTCCTCGGCAAGACGAAGGAGCACCGTCGCGAGCCGGTGATAGGACCACGTGTGCCCGAACTCGGCGACCGACCGTTCCACGGCGGCGAGCCGCCGGGAGAGGAGGAGGATGAAGTCCCTCGCGACGCGCGGGCGCGTGAGAAGGAGCCGCCCGAGGTCGCCGCGGGAGATGGCGTCGACGGTCACGTCCGTTGCCGCGACGGCCGTGAAGGCGCGCGCTTTCCCGGAGAACAGGAGCTCCCCGAACACGTCGCCCGGCTTGAGGATGCGCAAGAGCGTCTTCGGGCCGCCTCGCGAGCCGCTTTGGAGCTTCACCAGCCCGCTTGTCACGACGCACAGGGAGTCCCCCGGATCGCCGCGGGCGAAGATCGCTGCGCCCCTGGAGTACCGCCGTCTCTCGAACAGCCGCGAGAGACGCCGCCGATCCCCGCCGGAGGCGCCGCCCGGCAGCGCGGACTCCGCGAGGAGAAAGGTCGGCGGCGCGGCGCGGCGCCGCGACCGTCCCGCCGGCGCGGCCACTGCCGTTTTCAAGGCCAAGCTCCTTCCCTCCCCCTTAGAGGACGCGCGCGGGCGCGGCCGGCCCGCGCGGTCCGTCGCGCCGCGCCACGGCCGCGCCCGGGGCGGCCGCGGAAGTCTTGCCGCGTCCGGCGCTTCCCGACGCCCCCGCGCCTGTCATAAAGGATAGCGGACGGTGCGCGGTTCCTCCGTGACAGCTTTCACATCGCGCCCTCTCGTCCCGCCGGGACGTGAAACCTTTCGCCGACGCCGGGCGTCCCCAAGCATACGATCGTTGGAAGGCCAGTTCGGCAGGAGGGTGCACCATGATCAGGGTCAAGCGCGTCTACGATCCCCCGGCCCGATCCGACGGCGAGCGGATCCTCGTGGACCGCCTGTGGCCGCGGGGGATCACGAAGGGAGAGGCCCGCATCGACGCGTGGCGCAGGGACATCGCGCCGACCGGCCCCCTCCGTCAATGGTTCAGCCACGACCCGCGGAAATGGGACGCGTTCCGCGCCCGCTACCGCGGCGAACTCGAGGCGGCGGGGATGGGCGACGCTCTCGGCGCCATCGCCCGGCGCGCGAGGAGCGGGACCGTGACGCTTCTCTACGCCGCCCGCGATGCGACGCACAACAACGCCGTCGCGCTCAAGGAGATTCTCGAAGGGCTGGACCGCGCCGCGCGCTGAGGGAGCGCCGTGCCCCCGGGGGCGTTCCCGGGCGGGGACCGGGCGGTCGCGCCCCGGCCCCCGCCGGCGCGGGGAGAAGCGGCTCAGGCGGCCCGGGGCACCTTCTCGGCCTCCTTGGCCGGAGCCTTCGGCTCCGATTCCGGAAGAGGCCATTCCGCCCAGGAGACCCTCCGGCCCTGCGCCTCCCTCTCGGCCACGGACTCGAGCACCGCCGTGACGACCGCGATCGCGAGAATCGCGACGCCGCCGAGAATCGCGACGGTGGAACTGAAGACCGACGTATCGAGCAGGATTCCTTCCATCGTGCTCACCTCCTTTCCCCTCACACCTGCAGTTTAGGGCGACCGCCGGGGAGGTTCCGTGCGACGTTTCACAACCGGCGGCGGGCTTTGTCGATCCGGCGGCGGGGCGTTATACTTCAGCATGAGGGCCGGCGCCGGCGGCCACGCCGCGCCGGTCCGGCGGAAACGCCCGGGGAGGGACGCAATGCCTTTCATCGTGCGAATGGGCGCAAACGCGGTCGCGATCCTCCTCATCGCCTATCTGCTGCCGGGCGTCGTGGCGGCCGAGGGCGTCATGGCCGCGCTCGCGGCCGCCTTCGTCCTCGGCCTGGCGAACGCCGTGATCCGCCCGGTCTTCGTTCTCCTCACGCTGCCGCTGACCGTCGTGACCCTCGGCCTCTTCCTGCTGGTCATCAACGGGTTGCTTCTGTGGCTGGTCGCCGCCGTGGTGCCGGGCTTCCACGTCAACGGCCTCCCCGGGGCGGTGGCCGCCTCGATCCTCATCAGCGTCGTCTCCTGGATCCTGACGCGGGTGGTGGCGTGAGCGTCACCGTCGAGTTCCTCGGCGGGGCCCGGGAAGTCACCGGCTCGTCGATCGTCGTCCGCGCCGGCCGCGCGACCTTCCTCGTCGACTGCGGCATGTTCCAGGGGGGAGCGGATGCCGACCGGAAGAACGCCCGGAAATTCCCCGTCGCGCCCCCCGCGATCGACTTCGTGCTGTCCACCCACGCCCACATCGATCATTCCGGGCTCCTGCCGAAGATCGTCCGCGACGGTTTCCGCGGGCCCGTCTACGCGACCGCCGCCACCGCGGACCTGCTGCGGGTGATGCTGCCCGACTCCGGGCACATCCAGGAGCGGGAGGCCGAATGGAAGCACCGCAGGCGCGAGCGGGAGGGCCGGGGCGCCGTGGCGCCCCTCTACACCGAGGCCGACGCGCTGGCGGTGCTGCCGCGGCTCTCGGCCGTCCGCTACGGGGAGGAGCTGGAACCCGCGCCCGGCATCCGCGCCCGTTTCCGGGACGCGGGCCACATCCTCGGGTCGGCGATCCTCTCGGTGACGCTGCCGGACGGCGGGCGCGGGCGCGAGATCGTCTTCACCGGCGACCTCGGGCACCGGGGCCTGCCGATCGTGCGGGACCCGGCCGCGGTCGAGCGCGCCGACGTCCTCGTGATGGAGTCCACGTACGGGAACCGGGTGCACAAGGGGATGGAGGAGTCGATCGAGGAATTCGTCCATGCCGTGCGCGACACCCTCGGGCGCAAGGGGGGCAACGTCGTCATCCCCGCGTTTGCGGTCGGCCGCACCCAGGACATCCTGTTCCTGCTCGCGGACCTCACGAGGCGCGGCCGGCTCTCCGGGCTCACGGTCTACGTCGACTCCCCGCTGGCCGCCGAGGCGACGCGGATCACGATGCGCCACCCCGAATGCTTCGACCGGGAGAGCCGGGAGGTGTTCGCGTGGCAGGCGGAGAACCCCGGCGCCCTCAAGATCGTGGCCACGAAGTCGCCGGAGGAGTCGATGGCCCTGAACGCGATCCGCGGCGGCGCGATCATCATCGCGGGGAGCGGGATGTGCGACGCCGGGCGGATCAGGCACCACCTCAAGCACAACCTGTGGCGGAAGGAGGCGAGCGTCGTCATCGTCGGGTTCCAGGCGCAGGGGACGCTCGGCCGGAAGATCGTGGACGGGGCCAGGCGCGTGGTCATCCACGGCGAGCCCGTCGCGGTGGCCGCGGACGTCTACACGATCGGGGGGCTCTCGGCGCACGCTGACCGGGAGGACCTCCTGAACTGGGCGGGAAACTTCCGGACTCCGCCCGACAGGGTCTTCGTCGCCCACGGCGAGGAGTCGGTCTCGGTCGGCTTCGCGCAGACGCTCAGGGAACGGTTCGGCTGGCCTGCCGAGGTCCCGTACCCGGGACGCCCGCTGGAGGTGTCGCCATAGAAGCGCCGGCGCTGGCCCGGGATGCCGGGAGGGACGGGGCGCGGGCGGGGCCGGGCCGCATCGCGTCCGCCCTGGTCATCTCGAAGCCGGGAATCGCGGCGGGAGTCGCCGTCGCCGGCCTGGCGGGGATGGTCCTTGCCGCCGGCGGGTTGCCGGACGGGCGAACCGCGGCCCTCGGGCTGGGGTGCATCGTCGCGGCCGCCTCGGGCGCGGCGATCGTCAACGGCCTCCTCGATGCCCCGCGGGACGCGCGGATGGCGCGGCTCTCGGGGAGGGTCGCCGCGCTCCGGACGGTGGGCGAGCGGGGCGCCCTCGCGCTGTCGCTCGTCCTCGTCGCCTCCGCGCTCGCCGTCTCGTTCCTCTTCCTGAACGCCGTCGCGGCGCTCTTCATCCTGGCGGCGGTCCTTTCCTACTCGTTCCTGTACACCGTCTGCCTGAAGCGGCGCTCCCCCTACGGAACGATCCCGGGCGGCGTCCCCGGGGCGCTCCCGGTGCTGGTCGGTTACGCGGCGACGGGGGGCCGCATCGGCCTTCCGGGCCTCCTTCTCTTTCTCGTGATGCTGCTCTGGCAGCCGCCCCATTTCTGGATCCTCGCCCTGAAGTACCAGGACGATTACCGGGCCGCCGGGATCCCCGCGATGCCGGTGGCGCGCGGCGAAGCGTACACGCGCTTCCTGATCCTCCTGCACGCCGTCGCGCTCCTGCCGGCGTCGCTCGCGCTGTGGGCCTTCGGCGGCTGCTCGGGCCTCTTCGCGGCGGCCGCGGCCCTGCTCTGGGCGTACTTCATCCTGTCCTGCTGGCGGAACGCCGTCGCGGCGCGCCGCTTCGGCCGGGCGTTCGCCGCCTCGATCGTCTACATGATGGGGCTCCTCGCCGCGGTGATCGTCGACGTCGCGGCGAGGTGACGCACGCGGCGCGGCCCGGGTTGCGCTATGATGGGCCCATGAGCCTGCTCGTCGTCGGTTCGATGGCGTTCGACAGCATCCGCTCCCCCTTCGGCGAGGTCGATCGCGTCGTCGGCGGCTCGGCGACGTACTTTTCGCTGGCGGCGAGCTACCTCGCGCCGGTCCGCCTCGTGTCGGTGGTCGGCAGGGATTTCCCCGAGGAGACGATCCGCGTGCTCGCCGCCCGGTCGATCGACACGGAAGGGCTGAAGATCGCGGACGGGAAGACGTTCCACTGGAAGGGATACTACGAGTACGACCTGAACACGGCGCACACCGTGGCGACCGAGCTCAACGTCTTCCGCGACTTCGCCCCGGTCCTCCCCGAGACGTACCGCGACACCCCGTATGTCTTTCTCGGGAACATCGCGCCGTCGCTCCAGCTGGACATCCTGCGGCAGGTCCGCGCGCCGCGGCTTGTCGCCCTCGACACGATGAACTACTGGATCGAGAACAGCCCGGGGCCGCTGCGCGAGGTCATCGGGAAGGTCGACATCGTCATCGTGAACGAGGGCGAGGTGCGGGAACTCGCGGGGGAGTACAACCTCGTCAGGGCGGCGCGGACGATCATGGGATGGGGGCCGCGCCGGATCGTGATCAAGCGGGGAGAGTACGGCGTCCTGCACCTGTCGGACGGCTCGATGTTCGCCGCCCCGGCCTACCCGCTCGAGACGATCTTCGATCCCACGGGCGCCGGCGACAGCTTCGCCGGGGGATTCATGGGGTACCTCGCCGGCCTCGGCCGCGGAGAGATCGCGGAGAACGACTACCGGCTGGCGACGATGTACGGGAGCGCGATCGCCTCGTTCACGGTCGAAGCGTTCAGTACCCGCAAGCTCGAGCGCCTGACGCCCGAGGAGATCTCCGAGCGCCTCGGATCGTTCCTGGCGTTGACGGAGTTCCGGGTCTGACGCCGGCCCGCCGGGGATCCCACGATCCCGAAAGTCCGCCGACGATTCCGTCATCGCGCCTGCGCCGCGCCGTACGCGAAGCCATGCAAAATCGGGCGATTGCCGGTTCCGGCGCCCCGGCACGAATCTTGTCTAAAGTTTTCCGGGCAGGGTGCCAAAAGGTTTTGCGAGGTTCCCCGGAGATTCCCTCCCTCCGGGCCGATGCGACGGCCCCGCGTCCCTCCCGCGGGGCCGTTTCATATTCGCCCGTTCTCCCCGCGCCGCTTCAGCGCGGACGCCGCCCCTTCTCCCTCGTTCGTCTTCAGGGAACGCCCGCCGCGCGCGACGCGGCCCTGGGGGCGCGCCGCGGGGGGGTCGGCCCGCCCGCCTTCCCTTTCAGCAGCCGGAGGTAGCCGGTCGGATGGCTCCCGAGGATCGTTTCGAGCTGGGCGATGTTCTCGTCGATGGCTTCGCGGTAGAGATCGCGGTCGATCCCCCAACGGGCCCGGAAATGGTCCCGCATGTAGGCCGAGACGCCCCCGAGGTCGCCGGCGAACCTGTCGAGCGTCGCGCGGTAGAAGGCCGTAGTGTCCTTGAGGAAATCGTATTCCCTCACGTGGCTCAGCACTTCTCCCTCCACCAGCTCGCTGTAGAGGTGCGGCAGCTTCTCGAGATAGCGCCGGCTCGCCATCTGGCCCAGGAGGTCGGATGTCCCGAGCATCTTCCCGATCGCCGCCTCGTCTTCCGTGCGGAACGGGATCTTCGTGATGCGATTCTGGATGCCCGTGCAAAGGAGCGCGTTCCGGCAGACCGCGTAATCCGCCCGCGAGTATCCCCGGGACGCCAGGTACTCCCTTGCGAAGCCGATGCTGCGCATGATGTGGCTCGCCGTGTATTTCGCTCCCGTGCCATCGTGGTCCTTGATCGTCTGGATATACCCGGTGTCGTGCAGGAGGGTGCCCACGAGCCCGAGGAGGACGGTGTGGCGGTCGATGGGACGGCCCGCTTCGAACGACCCGTGGACGAGCCTGGCCATCGCCAGAAGGGTGTCGGTCGTGTGTTCCAGGTCGTGGTACCGGGTATTGCACCTGGAGTATCCCGGGTACCGCCCGGCGAAGAGACTCCGGATCTCGGTGAAGACCCGGTCGAGCCGGTCCAGGTCGTCCTTTCCCAGGATTCCGGCGACGGTGCCGTGCACTTCCGCGAGCACCCGCCTCGGCTTTCCGGTGTCCACGAATTCCGCGAGGCGCGCGACGGCGCTGTTCATGGCAGACCCCCCGTCATCTTCAATCGCCTCAGGATACGATGTTTCCCGCCCGAAGCGGAATGAAATACTTCACTCGGAGAATGTGAAATATCCCCGGGGGAATTGACCGATGCGGCCGGGAATGCTACGCTTTCGGCTTGCGGCGACCCCCTGCCCCCGGACCCGAAAACCATGTCCCTGTCGCGCCTGAGACACAAGATCCCCCTGTTCCGCTGCCTCGAACCTGGCGATTTCAAGCGCCTCGAGGGATGCCTGGTCCGGCGCCGGTACCCCGGCGGGCAGGTCCTTTTCCACATGGGGGACGACGGGGGCTCCCTCCACATCGTGGTCCGCGGGCGGGTGAAGGTCGCCATCCCGTCCTCCTCCGGCGGGGAGCTGATCCTCGCGATCCTGGCGTCGGGCGAACTTCTCGGAGAGCTGTCCCTTTTCGACGGCAAGCCGCGGTCGGCCACCGTCCAGGCCCTGGAGGATACCGAGACCCTCTGCCTGCACCGGGAGGACCTCATGGCCCTGCTGCGGAACCGGTTCGGCGCGGTCGAGAAGATCCTCGAAGTCCTCGCCGGCCGGATCCGCGACGCGGACAAGCAGCTCGCGGAGAGCCACTTCCTCGACATCGCCGCGCGTCTCGCGAAGAAGATCCTCGATCTCGGGGATGCCTTCGGCGTCCCGGAAGAGGGACGGATCCGGATCGGCGTGAAGGTCACCCAGAGGGACCTGGCCTCCATGATCGGGGCGACGCGGGAGAGCATCAACAAGCAGCTCATGGCGCTGCGCGCCCAGGGCGCCGTCCGCGTCGCGCACGGGACGATCGAGATCCTGAACCGCGAGAGGCTGCAGCAGAGAGCCCGCGCGTTGTCCCGGGCCTGAGGGTCTCCCGGGCCGCCCGACGCGCCGCCACGGTGTCCCCCGCCGGCTTGACCGTGTCCCGGGCGGGGCATAAGATCTGAAAAGCGCCCGTGCGATTTCGATCTCTCGCGGTCAGCCGGTTTCCAAAATAAGGAGAAATCGATGTCAGGACTTTCCGCCGCCGCCGGGATGGCGTGGAGGATCGCCGCCGCCGAGGCGGCCACGGCCCGGCATCCCTTCATCGAGCGGGAACATCTCCTGATCGGCCTCTGCAGCCTTCACAAGACGCTCGGGTTCGTGCGGTTCCTGAAGGCGGAGACGCTGCCCGCCGACGCGATCCGGGCCGAGGCGGACGCCGTGGAGGATGCCCTCGCGGCGATGGGGATTTCGAGCGTCTCCGTGCGCCGCGGCGTGAGGTCCCGCCTGCGCCCGGGGCACGCCCGGCACGCGGATCAGGCCGTGCACCGGAGCGAGTCGTGCAAGGAGATCTTCCGGCGGGCGCGCGAGGCCTCCGAGGCCGCCGGGATGCCGGAGACCACCGCGCAGATGCTCCTCGCGGCGGTTCTCGAAGACCCGGGACCCGTCATTTCCGCGGTCTTTGCCGGGGCCGGCATCTCGCTCCCGTACCGGCCGGCCGACGAGGCCGCGCCCGGCGCCCCGCGCGCCGCGATGCCGCCCGGCGAGGAGCGGCGGCGCCCGGGGGGGGAGGCCGAGCGCGCCAGCGACGGGGGCGATCGGCGGCGCGCGGAAGGGGAGTGGCTCCCGGTGGGCGCCGAGCCCGCCGGCCCGGCCGCCGATCAGGCCGGCGCCGCGACCGTGTCCGACGAAGCGCCCCGGGGAGACACGCCGCTCCTCGACCGGTACGGACGGGACTTGACGCGGGCTGCCCGCGAGGGGCGCCTGATGCCGTTCGTCGACTCGGAGAGGACGCGCAACACGTTGCGGCAGCTCCTCAAGGTTCTCATGATGCCGGCCAAGAACAACCCGGTCCTCATCGGCGAGGCCGGCGTCGGCAAGACGGCGATCGTGGAGGCCCTCGCCGAGCGGATCGCGCTGGGACGCGACCGGAGGCTCTTCGCGGGGAAACGGATCGTCGAGCTGTCGATGGCGGAGCTCGTCGCGGGGACCAAGTATCGCGGGGAGTTCGAGGAGCGCCTGACGCGCGTCATCGACGAGGTCCGCGCGCACCCGGAGGTCATCCTGTTCATCGACGAGTTTCACACCGTCGTCGGCGCGGGGCGGGCCGAGGGAGCCCCGCTCGACGCCGGAAACATCATGAAGCCGGGCCTCGCCCGGGGCGAACTGCGCTGCATCGGGGCGACGACGATCGCCGAGTACCGCAGGAGCGTCGAAAAGGACCCGGCCCTCGAGCGCCGGTTCCAGCCCATCCAGGTGGCCGAGCCCGACCGGGCCGAGACGGTCTCGATCCTGATGGGGCTCCGGGCGCACCGCGAGTCCCATTTCGGGGTCACGATCACCGACGACGCGATCGAGGCGGCTGTCGACCTCGGCGTCCGCTTCGACCCCGGCCGCGCCCTCCCGGACAAGGCGATCGACCTGCTCGACCGGGCCTGCGCCGAGTCGCGGGTCCCCATCCTTTCGCCGTCCGCCGAGGCGGAGCCGGACGGGCGCCTGCCGCTGCCGGTCGTGAGGCCCGAGACGGTCGCGCGCGTCGTCTCCGAGAAGGTCGGGATTCCCCTCGAGGTCGTCCGCGGGGGCTTGGGCGGGCTGACCGAATCCCGGATCCGGGGGCTGGAAGAGCACCTGAACCGCCGCGTCGTCGGGCAGACGGAGGCGGTCGCGCGCGTGTGCCGGCGCCTCCTCATGGCCCACGCGGGGCTCGGCGACAGGCGCCGCCCGCTGGGGGTCTTTCTCTTCCTCGGGCCGTCGGGGGTCGGCAAGACGGAGCTCGCGCGGCAGATCGCGTCCTACCTGTTCGCCAGCGAGCGCTCCTTCATCCGGCTCGACATGTCGGAGTACCAGGACAACGTGAGCGTCTCCCGGCTGGTCGGGGCCGCTCCCGGATACGTCGGGTACGACGAGGGCGGGCAGCTCACGGAGCGGCTCCGGACCACGCCGTACGCGGTCGTCCTTCTCGACGAGATCGACAAGGCGTCGCCCCGCGTCTTCGACCTGTTCCTGCAGCTCTTCGACAACGGGAAGATCACGGACAAGGCCAGGGCCGCACAGGCCGCAACCGACCTGGGCTCAGTCAAGGACGCTATCCGGAACTACCAGGTCGAGAACGGGCGCTACCCTGATTCGCTCGACGCCGTCAGGAACTACCTGAGGCCGGATGTGGACCTCTCGGCGTTCAACTACGACCCGGCTTCCGGAAACGTGACCATCAAGCAGTAAAAGCGGGTTTTCTCAGGAAGCTGTCCGAATTTGGGTATAAGCTTTGGTTAGCCCTACATATTGTGGCTTAAATGGGTGTTTACCACA
>JBLMWX010000168.1:0-29559 GCA_050257455.1 Gemmatimonadota bacterium
CCTCGGAGGACGCCCGGCCGCGGCCGGGGGGGGACCCGCCGCGCCGGCCGGGCCGGGGGTGCCTGCCGGGGGGGACGCGCCCATGGCGCCGCGGGCGCCCGCCGCCGACAACGCGGCCGGGGCCGGCGCCGCGCGGCCTGCCGCGGCGTGGACGCTGGACGCCGTCGTGCGCATCGCCCTGTCCCACCACCCCCTCGTGTCCCGGGCCGACGCGGAGACCCGGGCCGCGGAGGCGCGCCGGGGCCAGGCGAGGTCGGCGTACTATCCGACGATCGGGCTGGCGACGGGATATTCCCGCGCGCGGGGCTTTTCGGTCCAGTCCCGGGAAAGCGCCACCGTCGAGAACGAATCCGTCCAGGGGACCCTGACGCAGGTCCTCGCCGACTTCGGCCGCCGGAGCGCCTCCCTCGACCGCGCGAGCGCCCTGCGCGACGCCTTCCGGGAGTCGGGGCGGTCGGTGCGCCAGGACGTGGCCTTCGCCGCGAAGGTCGCCTACTTCGACGTCCTCCGGACCGGGCGGATCCTCGCGGTGCAGAGGGACACCGTCGCCCAGAGGGAATCGCTCGTCGGCCAGTCCCGGGCCTACTACGAAGCGGGAATCCGCGCGCGGATCGACGTGGCCCGGTCCGAGGCGAACCTCTACCAGGCCCGTGCCGACCTGGCGTCCGCGGAGAGCGCGCTCAAGGTCGCCCGGATCACGCTCCTCCAGCGGATGGGCGTCGACTGGCCGCAGGACTACGAGCTGTCGTACAACGAGGCGGCCGGCGGGATCGACGGCGGCCTCGCCGACTGGATCCGGGAAGCGGAAGGGAACCGGGCGGAGCTCAAGGCGCTCCTGGCGCAGCAGCGGGCGGAGGAGGACGCGGTCCGCGCCGCCCGGGCGGAACGGAACCCGGTCCTCACCGGCGCCGGCGGGTACGGCTACGCGGCCGACGCCCCCCCCCTGCAAGAGAACTACGACGTGTCCGTCGTGCTCGCCGTCCCGGTCTTCACCGGTTTCCTGGTCCGGGACCGGATCGCCGAGTCGGAGGCCCTCCTCGCGTCGGCCCGCGCCGCGGTGACCGACGAACGGCGCATCGTCCGCCTCGAAGTCGAGCAGGCGGCCCTCGCGGTGCAGGAGACGAACCAGCGGATCGAGGCGCGGCGGAAGGAGAAGGAGGCCTCGGACGAGAACCTGCGGCTGGCGACGGCGCGCTACCAGGTCGGGGCCGGGGACATCATCGAGATGATCGACGCGCAGGTCCAGGCGGCCCGGTCGGAGACCACGCTGATCGAGGCCCTCTACGACCAGGAGGTGGCGACCGCCCGGCTCCTCCGGGCGATCGGCCGCGAGACGACGGGACGGGAGCCGACACCGTGACGCGCCGGCCGATTCGCCGGCGGACGCGGCCGCACCGCGGAACGGGCGGACCGGGGCTTCCCGCCGCCGTCCTGTGCCTGGCGCTGGGGCTTTCCCTCGTCCCGGGATGCGGCGCGAGGAAGGCGGAGACGCCCGCGCGGCCGCAGGGAGCGGCGGCCGCGCCGGAGGTCGCGGTCGCGGTCGCCCAGGCCCGGCGCGTCGCGATCCCGCGGAAGGCGGAGTTCGTCGGGTCGCTGGCGGGCGTCGAGCAGGTGACGCTCTCCTCCGAGCTGGAAGGGACGATCGACCGGGTCGAGGCGGACCTCGGCGACCCCGTGCGGCGCGGGCGCGTCCTGCTCACGCTGGTCCCGGACGAGTTCCGCTACCGCGCGGAGCAGGCGCGGGCCGAGGCGGACCAGATCGCGGCGAAGCTCGGGATCCCGCATGACGCCGTGTCGGCGGACATCGAGGAGACCTCGCTCGTCCGCAAGGCCGTCGCGGAGTACAACAACGCCCGCACGGACCTCGACCGGCGCCGGGGCCTCTTCGAGAAGAACCTGATCGCGCGCAAGGAGGTGGACGACGCGGAGGCGCGGTTCCTCGTCGCGGAGGCGAACGTCCGGGCCGCGCGGGAGGAGGCGAACAACCTCCTCGCCACCCTGAGAAGCAAGCGCGCCCAGCTCGCCATCGCGGAGAAGAAGCTCGGCGACACCCGGGTCAGGTCCCCCATCGACGGCTCCGTCGAGGCCCGGCTCGTCTCGGCGGGGGAATACGTCAAGGTCGGCACGCCGATGTTCCGGCTCGTGAACGACAACCCGATCCGGCTGCTCGGCGAGGTCCCCGAGCTGTACGCCGCGTCCCTGCGGCCGGGTCTCCCGGTGGAGCTCTCCGTCGACGGGCGCCCGGGAACGATCTTCAAGGGGACCCTCAGGCGCATCGCCCCCTCGTCCAACGTGGCCAGCCGGGCGATCCAGGTCGAGGCGTTCTTCCCGAACCCGGCGCGGCGGCTCAAGTCCGGGTTCTTCGGAAAAGCGGCGGTCCTCCTCCGCGTCGACCCGGACGGGGTGGCCGTCCCCAAGACGGCCGTGGTGACGTTCGCCGGGATCGACAAGGTCTTCGTGGTCGAGGGAGGGACGGCGCACGAGCGCAGGGTCCGCCTGGGCGACGACCTCGGCGACAGCGTCGAGATCGCCGAGGGGATCAGGGCGGGCGAGCGGGTCGCCGTGTCCGGGACGGGCAAGCTCGTCGAGGGGTCCCGCATCAAGGTCGCGGCGGCGGACGCCCCGTGAAGATCTCCGAGATCTGCGTCCGCCGCCCCGTCTTCGCGACGATGCTGACCGGGGCCCTCGTGGTCCTGGGACTCGCGTCCTACTACGGGCTCGGCGTGGACCTGTTCCCCAACGTGGACCTCCCGATCGTCACGGTGACGACCACCCTCAAGGGCGCGAGCCCCGAGGAGATCGAGACCGCCGTCACCAAGCCGATCGAGGAGGCGGTCAACACGGCGTCGGGGATCGACGAGCTCCGGTCGGTCTCCCGCGAGGGCGTCTCCCAGGTCGTCGTCCGCTTCGTCCTCGAGCGCAACGGCGAGGAGGCCGCCCAGGACGTCCGCGACAAGGTGGCGGCGATCCTCAAGAACCTCCCCGACGGCACCGACCCGCCGGTCATCGTCAAGTTCGACATCGACGCCGCCCCGGTCATGACGGTCGCCGTCTCGGGGAACCGCGACCTCCGCGAGATCACGAAGATCGCCGACGACCGGATCAAGCAGAACGTCGAGACCGTCGGCGGCGTCGGCGCCGTGAGCATCGTCGGGGGGCGCAAGCGCGCGGTCAACGTCTTCCTCGATCCCTCCCGGATGGAGGCGTTCGGCCTGACGGTCCCGCAGGTCAAGGCCGCGCTCGCGGCGCAGAACCTCGAGATCCCCGGCGGGCGCGTCGACGCGGGAACGCGGGAGCTCGTCCTGCGGACGATGGGCCGGATGCCCTCGGTCGACGACTTCCGGAGCCTCATCGTGGCCAACATCGGCGGGCGCCCCGTCATGATCCGCGACATCGGCCGTGTCGAGGACGGCCAGGAGGAGCCGCGGTCGCTCGCCCGTTTCGACGGCTCCCCCTCGGTCAACCTCGTCGTCCAGAAGCAGTCGGGCACCAACACGATCGAGGTGATCGACCGGGTCAAGGCGCGCCTCGCGGAGATCCAGAAGACGCTGCCGGCCGACATCCGGATCAACCCGATCCGGGACCAGTCCGTCTTCATCCTCCGCTCCATCCACGAGGTGAAGCTGCACCTGGTCCTCGGCGCGGTGCTCGCGTCCCTGGTCGTCCTTCTCTTCATGGGAAGCTGGCGCACGACGCTCATCGCCGCGGTGGCGATCCCCACGTCGATCGTCGCCACCTTCACGATCATGAAGGCGCTCGGCTTCACGATGAACAACATCACCCTGCTCGGGCTCACGCTCGCGGTCGGGATCGTGATCGACGACGCGATCGTCGTCCTCGAGAACATCTTCCGCCACGTGGAGGAGATGGGGGCTCCCCCGCGCAGCGCCGCCGTGGAGGCGACGGCCGAGATCGGGCTCGCCGTCTCGGCGACGACCCTCTCGCTCGTCGTCATCTTCCTCCCCGTGGCGTTCATGTACGGCACGGTGGGGCGCTTCTTCCACTCCTACGGCATCACGGTGGCCTTCGCGATCCTCGTGTCGTGGTTCATCTCGTTCACGCTGACGCCGATGCTCTCCTCCCGGTTCGTGAAGATCGCCCGCCGCCCGAACGGGACGGGGAAGGCGTCGAAGGAGAACCGGGTCTGGCGCGCCGTCTCGGGAGGATATCTCGCCATCCTCCGGAAGGCGCTCCGCCGCCGCTGGGTCGTCGTCGCGGTCGCGGTCGCCGTCGTCGCCTCCATTCCCCCCCTGGGGCGGCTGATCGGGAAGGACTTCATTCCCTACGACGACCAGGGGGAGTTCGAGATCTACATCCAGGCCCCCGAGGGGTACACCCTCGAGACGACCGACGCGGTCTTCCGCGAGGTCGAGGCGGACGTGCGGGGCACGCGGGGAGTCAGCCACGTTCTCGCCCAGATCGGCGACGTCGCGGAAGGCGACGTCACCCAGGGGACGATCTACGTCCGCACGGTGGACCTGGACGCGCGGGACGACTCCCAGTTCGACATCATGAAGGCCGTGCGGAAGGAGATGGCGAAGTATCCCTTCTTGCGCTACTCGGTGCAGAACGTCTCCTCCATCGGCCGCGGCGGCGGGATCCGCCAGACCCCGGTGAACTTCGTGCTGAGCGGCCCGGAGCTGGCGACGCTCCAGCAGTACGCCGACCGGATCGTCGCGGAGATGCGGAAGATCAAGGGATTCGTCGACGTCGACACGACGCTGTCCAACCGCAAGCCGGAGCTGCGCGTCTACGTGGACCGGAAGAAGGCCTCCGACCTCGGGGTGCAGGTCCAGGACGTGGCATCGTCCCTCAACATCTTCGTCGGGGGCGAGACGGTCACCAAGTACAAGGAGGAGGCGGACCAGTACGACGTCTGGCTGCGGGCGGACCTGCCCTACCGGGCCTCGGCCTCCGACGTCTACAATCTCCCCATCCCGTCCGCCCGCCTCGGCAAGGTGCGCATCCGCGACGTCGGGACGCTGTCGGCGGAGCTGGGGCCGGCGCAGATCGACCGGGCCTCGCGGCAACGACAGGTGACCATCGTGGCCAACCTCGATGGCCTCCCGCTGGGGACGGCGACGGCGCAGATCCGGAAGATCGCGTCGCGGATGGACCTGCCGCCGCAGTACCGGATCCAGTTCTTCGGGCGGGCCAAGACGCTCCAGGAGACGCTCGTCAACTTCCTGATCGCGCTGCTGCTGTCGGTCGTCTTCATGTACATGGTGCTGGCCGCCCAGTTCGAGAGCTTCCTCCACCCCGTGACGATCATGCTCGCCCTGCCGATCTCGATCCCGTTCGCCCTCCTGTCGCTCATCCTGCTGCGGGAGACCCTGAACATCTACAGCATCATGGGGCTGTTCATGCTCTTCGGGATCGTCAAGAAGAACGGGATCCTCCAGGTGGACTACACGAACACGCTCCGCGCGCAGGGGATGCCGCGCGACGAGGCGATCCTGTCGGCGAACGCCGCGCGGCTGCGGCCGATCCTGATGACGACGATCACGCTGATCGCGGCGATGATCCCGATCGCGCTGGGGCGGGGACCGGGCGCGGCCTCACGGGCGTCGCTGGCCAAGGTCATCATCGGCGGCCAGGCGCTGTGCCTGCTGCTGACCCTCGTGCTGACGCCGGTCGCGTATTCGCTGTTCGACGACCTGGCGAACATGGCCTTCGTGCGTTCGTGGCGCGAGCGGTTCGAGGGGAAGGAGGACCGGTTCTGGAGGTGGATCAAGAGGAGGCCGGCGGGGCAGGCGCACTGACGGCCCCGCGGCGGAAAGGATGACGGCAATGCTCATGAAAGGGAGGATCGTCCTCGTCACCGGCGCGAGCCGGGGAATCGGCGCGGCGACCGCGGCGCTCCTGGCCCGCCACGGCGCCGCCGTGGCCGTCAACTATTTCCGGAGCGAGGGCCCGGCGGCGGCGGTCGTGGACGGCATCCGGAAGGGCGGCGGCACGGCGATCGCCGTGAGGGCGGACGTCCGGGACGCGGGGCAGGTGGAGGCGATGGCACGGCAGGCGGCGCAGGCGCTCGGCCCCGTCGACACCCTCGTGCTCAACGCGTCGATCAACTTCCCGATCGTCCCCTTCCTCGAATACCGGTGGGACGACTTCGAAGCGAAGCTGACCGGCGAGATGAAGGCGGCCTTCTTCTGCTGCAAGGCGCTCGTCCCCGCCATGGCCAAGGCGGGGAAGGGGTGCATCGTCGGGATCAGCAGCGGGCTCTCCCGCCACCCCGGCCACGGCTTCTGCGCCCACAGCACCGCGAAATCGGGGCTGGACGCCTTCATGAAGTCGCTCGCCCTCGAGCTCGGCCCGAAGGGCATCCGCGTCAACGTCGTGGCCCCCGGCCTCACGGTGACGGACGCGACGGCGTTCCAGTCGCAGAAGGAGAAGGATGCGGTCGCCGGCATGACGCCGATGAAGCGGATCGCCCTCCCCGACGACGTGGCGGGGGCCGTCCTCTGCGTCGCCTCGGACGAGGCGCGGTTCATCTCGGGCGCCTACCTCCCGGTGAGCGGCGGGATCCAGATGCCCTGACGGTTCAGGGACGTCCCTGGATCTTCGGCGTCGCCCCGGAGTGAGCCCCGCGCGGGACGGGGAGCGCGGTGGACTGCCCGCGGGCCAGGATCCGCCCGTCCCCGGCCGTCACGGTGAGCTCGCAGACCATCGACTGCCGCCCCCCGTGGATGACCCGCGATTCCCCGATCACCTCCTCGCCCGGCTTGGCCGCGCGGAAGACGTTGAGGCTCCACTGGACGCCCACGGCGTCCACGGCCGCGTTCACCGAAAGGGCGAAGGCCGCGTCGGCGGCCGCGAAGAGGAGCACCCCGTGGCCGATCCCGTGGGCGTTGAGGAACCGCTCCCTCACGGGGACCGACACCTTCGCGTAGCCCTCGCGCGCCTCCAGCAGCGTCATCCCGAAATCCTGGATCAGGCGGTCCCCCGCCCAGATCTCCTCGATCCGTCCCATTCCTCCCCCCTTTCGACGATCACGGCATGCAGGCGCCGGCGTTGCCCCCCCCGGCGCGCGCAACCTGGCCGCGGGGCGGCCCCCGGGCGGGTCAGGCAGGCTTCTCCCGGTATGAGCGGGCGTACTCGACGTAATGGCGCGCGACGGTGCGGTTCTGCTCGGCGGCGCCGGGTCCCAGGGCCCTGACGACCTTCCCCGGGACGCCCAGGACCAGGGACCCCGGCGGCACGATCGTCCCCGGCGCGACGACGGCGCCCGCGCCGATCACGCTCCCCCGGCCGATCACGGCGCCGTCGAGGACGATCGACCCGATCCCGATCAGGCAAAGGTCCTCGATCGTGCACCCGTGGACGGTGACGCCGTGCCCCACCGTCACCTCGTCTCCGACGACGACGGGGTCCCGGGACGTCACGTGCACGGTGCTGTTGTCCTGGATGTTGGTCGCCCGCCCGATCCGGATCTCGCGGATGTCCCCCCGGACGACGGTGTTGAACCAGACGCTCGAGTCCTCCCCGATCTCCACGTCCCCGATCACGAACGCCCCGGCCGCGACGTAGACACTCGCCGGCAACCGGGGAGACTTGCGCCCGAACGGCATCAGCACCGGTCCAACCTCCCCTCGGGACTCCGGAAACGAACGAAATCGGGCGGCGCGGCGACGCGCGCGGCCCGCCCCAAGGATACCGCATTTCCCCGGCGATGGGGCGCCCTGTTCCCCGCGGCCGCGGGGAACGGGGCGAAACCGCCGGCCCCCGCGGAATATCGTACCCAGTGAAGAGGACGCGGTCCGGACCGCTCGCCCCGACTCCGCGGGAAGAGGAACGGCCCGGCCGGAAGAGGAGGTCCGCGATGATCAGGAATGCATTTCTCAAGAAGGTGGAGGCGCGCCTCGAGGCGCTGGACGACGAGATCGACAGGATCGTCGCAAAGGCCGAAAAAGCCGGGGCGGACGCCAGGATCCGTTACGACGAGGAGATCGCCGCTCTGCGGATGAAGCGCGAGGCGGCCCGGGCGAAGATCCGGGAGGTCCGCGACGCCGGGGGCGCCGGTTGGGGCACGCTGAGGGGCGGGGTCCAGGACGCCCTGGACGACCTGAAGACGGCGATCGAACAGGCGATCGACCGCCTGAGGAAATCCGCGTGAATCGCCGCGGGACGCGGGCCGGACGGGGCGCCGTGCCGCGCGGCCACGGGATCAAGAGGGGCCGCGCGCCGCGGCTCGCGGCCCCGGGACAGCCCGATCGCGACACCGGACGCTACTTCGCCGGCTGGTCGTCCTTCAGGTATTCGGGACGGTAGGGCCCGGCCGGGAAGCCGGGGCCCGGGTAAGCGAACGCCATGCCGTTCGCCTGCCGCGCCAGCGGCATGTAGTTGGGCGCCGCCTTGGTCACCGCGGCGTTGATCGCCATCGCGATCAGGTTCCCCAGCGGGCTTCCCGTGTTCTGCGTCTGCGGCGAATAGACCATCGTCTGCCTGCTGTTCCAGAGGGCGTCGCCCGTCTTGCACCCCTTCAGCGTGTAGTCGAACGACACCGTCACCGGGGTCGACAGGACCATGTACTTCGCGTCCCACCGCTCGATCGACGCGTAAAGCACGGAGTCGGCGCCGAAGAGGCCGCACAGCTTCCGGGTATCGGCGCCGTGGACGAGGTTCGCATCCGAGAGGCCGTCGTCCTCCAGCAGGTGCTTGACCACGTCGACGGGGAAGACGTAGTAGCCGCGCTCGGCGAGCGGGACGGTCAGGGTCGACAGGAACAGGTCCGACGCGGTGACCTCCACGCTCTTGTTGACGACCGGGACCACGAGGATCGACCGCGGGTTCTCCGACCGGAAGGCCGTGTAGTCCTTCTTCGGGGGGGCGGTGGCGCAACCCGCGGCAAGAAGCGCGGCGAGGAGCGCCGCGGCGAGCGTCGAAGCGATCGGCCGGCTCATCGGGACGAGCCTCCCGCCGCGGGCGCCGCGCCGGGGCTGCCGCCCGCGGCCTTCCCCGCGCCCTTGAGACGGGCCACGTTCCGGACCATCTTCTCCATCAGGACCGCGGACTCCGGCCACGTCTCCTTCTCCTTGTTGAAGTACGTCACCGATTCGTCGAACCGGCTCTCCTCGAGGAGCGCGTAGCCGTACTCGGCGTACACGCCCGGCGGCATCTTGAGCCCCGCCGCCTCCGTCTCCGTCACGATCCTCTGCATCCTCTCGATATGCTTCGCGTGGTCCTGGGGGCTCTTGTAGTGGGCGTAGAGCGAGTCGTCGTACCCGCGCCAGTTGTACAACGTCTTGGGGCCGCACCCGGCCGCGAGGAGCGCCGCGGCGGGGATCAGGAGCAGGAACGGCGCGTTTCGAATCGCCACGTCAATGCACCTTCAGGGTCTTGAGCTCGCTCTCCACGTAGACCTTCCTCTCGAAGAGCGGCGCGCCGTCCGCGCCCTTGACGACGACCGTGTGCGTCCCGGGCTCCACCACCAGGATGTTGGGCTGGCCGTCGTACGCGTTGGGGTCCCCGACCCTCTGCCCGTCCACGTACAGGACGGATCCCTCCGGGGCCCCCTCGAACGCGAGGCCCGGACGCGTGTCCGTGGTCCGCACGGTCGTGCTCGGCATCGCGCACGCCGCGAGGGCGAAGAGCGAGACAACGATCGCGACGTATCTCTTCATGGCCGCCTCCTACTTCGCTTCGGTGACGAAGAGTTTCGGGGACAGGGGACTGGGGATCGCTCCGCCCGTCACCTCGCAGACGGCCCCCTCGTCGGTCTCGGTCTCCCCGAAGAGCCCGACGACCTTGAGCGTCGCGACCTTCTTCGCGGGAAGGGTCACGTCGAACCCGGTCTGCTTGCTCCGGACGGTCGCACCCGCCTCCATGGCCGCGAGCACGTCGCCCTCCATCAGCCCCTGCCGCTTCCCGCCGCTGATGAAGACCTGCCCGTCCTTGACCTCCAGGATGTCGGTCTTCCATTTCCGGTCGGAGAGCCGGGAGACGAGCCGGTCGATGACGTCCGAGATGGCGGCGCCGATCGCGCGGTCGTTCAGCGTTGCGTCGTATGCGGCGCGGCTCCCGAAGCCCGCGATCTCGCCGGACTCGGTGCTCGCCTCGCCCGCGCCGATCGCCGAGAAGTACGCGTGCCCCGTCTTCGCGTCCACCAGCCGGATGTCCACCTTCGCCTTGGCGGTCTGCACCTTGGTGCTGCTCAGGAATCCCGCCTTGCCGGACACGGAGCGGCCGAACTCGGTCACCGACCCGATGATCAGCGTGTCCGCGCCGACGAGGTTGCCGGCCCCCGCGATGTCATGCTCCCTCTGCAGCTTGGACAGGTCGGTCCTCTCCAGGACGACGAACTGGCCGGACTGGATCAGGCGCGACATGAGCATGTCGGACGCCTGCTTGCCGATCCGGTCGAGGTCCGCGTCGGAGAGGAGCGACCGCCCGTAGTTGGTCTCGTTGGTGAACCGCCCCACCGCCACCTTGAGCTTGTAGCGCTTCGTCTCGGGCGCCTGCATCCGCTCCTGGGCCCTGGCCTGCTGCGCCTGCGGAACCGGGGACTCCGTCGCCACGGGCTTCTCCGAGACCGTCGCGCACCCCGCGAGCGCCATGACCGAAACGAGCGCCGCGCACGTCTTTCTCAGCACGGCCTGATTCCTCCTGTCGCTGTCGCTTCGTTAGAACCGGAACCCGATGTTCCCCGTCAGGGTGATCCCGTCCAGGCGCACGTCCACACCGAACGTGTCCGTCTTCAACCAGAGGTATCGTCCCTCCAGCCCGAGGAACATCTGCGGCGTCAGGTTGACGTTGCCGCCGAGCCCGACGTGGAAGCCGACCTGCGCGTCGTCGTCCGAATCGGAGACGGGAAAGCCGAGGATCGTCCCGTTCAGCTCGTCCCGGATGAAGTAGACGCCGATCCCGGCCTCGACGTACGGCTCGAACTGCGCGAAGAACGTCTGGCCTTTCAGGCTGAGGGTCAGGGGCACGACCTTGAACTTCTTGGATCCGCTGGCGATCGGGGAGAAGAAGTCCCCGCTGGTCTCGAAATACCCGATCGCTCCCTCGACGGCGAAGCCGGGCGCGACGAGGTGGCCGAACGAGACTTCGCCGTCGAAACCCGAATCGAAGCCGTCGAGATCGCTGTGCTGCGGGAAGAAGCCTCCGAATTTGAGGGTCGCGTAGTTGGGGGACAACGGCTTGGCTTGTGCGGAAACGCAGGCGAAAACAGAAAATAAAACAACGAGGGCGGCGGCCCGGGCCGGCCGGCGGTTCATCGTTCCTCCCTTCTCCGAGCGTTCATCGACGAAAATCCCGGATCACCCTGGACCATTAATACCCGTAACAATCCCCTTCGGTCAATTACAATGAGAACTTCGATGAAGAATCGGCGCCACGTCCGAACCAGGGAGGACGACATGACCACCCACCCTCGAGCGGGACGGCCGGCGGACCCCGCCGAGCTCGCCAACATTCCCCGCCTCGTCACGGCCTACTACACCGGGCGGCCGGACCCCTCGGTTCCCGGCCAGAGGATCGCGTTCGGAACCTCGGGACACCGGGGGTCCCCACTGCGCCTCTCGTTCAACGAGGCCCACATCCTCGCGGTCACCCAGGCCATCTGCGAATGCCGGGCGACCGGGGGGACGGACGGCCCCCTCTTCCTCGGGATGGACACCCACGCCCTCTCCGAGCCCGCATTCGCGACGGCCCTCGAGGTCCTGGCGGGGAACGGCGTCCCCGTCATGATCGACCGGGACGGAGGCTACACGCCGACGCCGGCGGTATCGCACGCCATCCTGCGGCACAATCGCGGGCGGACATCGGGACTGGCGGACGGCATCGTCGTCACGCCGTCGCACAATCCCCCGGAGGACGGCGGGTTCAAGTACAATCCGCACCACGGGGGACCCGCCGACACCGCCGTCACGCGACGGATCGAGGAGCGGGCGAACGCCCTCCTGGCGGAGGGACCGGCGGGCATCCGGCGCATCGCGCTCCGCCGCGCCCTGGCGGCGTCCACGACGCGGCGCCACGACTACGTCGGCGCCTACGTCGGGGAGCTGGACTCCGTGGTGGACATGGACGCCGTCCGCGGCGCGCGACTGCGGATCGGGGTCGATCCGCTCGGCGGCTCCGGCGTCGCTTATTGGGGCCCCGTCGCCGAGAGATACGGGCTTGACCTCACGGTGGTCAACGCGTCCGTGGACCCGACGTTCCGGTTCATGACGCTCGACTGGGACGGAAAGATCCGGATGGACTGTTCCTCGCCGCACGCGATGGCGTCCCTCGTCGCGATGAAGGACCGGTTCGACGTGGCGTTCGCGAACGACACGGACAACGACCGGCACGGCATCGTGACCCCGTCGGCGGGGCTCATGAACCCCAACCACTTTCTCGCCGCCGCGGTTTTTCACCTCTTCCGGAGCCGCCCCGGGTGGTCTCCGGAAGCCGCCGTGGGAAAAACCGTCGTGAGCAGCGGCCTGATCGACCGGGTGACGGCGCGGCTCGGCCGCCGGCTCGTCGAGGTCCCCGTCGGCTTCAAGTGGTTCGTCCCGGGACTCCTCGACGGCTCGCTGGGATTCGGAGGCGAGGAGAGCGCCGGCGCATCGTTCCTGCGGCGCGACGGCACGGCCTGGAGCACGGACAAGGACGGGATCGTCATGGGGCTCCTGGCGGCGGAGATGACGGCCGTGGCCGGACACGATCCCGGCGAGACGTACCGGGAGCTCGCCCGCGCGCTCGGCGAGCCCGCCTACGAGCGGATCGACGCTCCCGCGACGCCGGAGCAGAAGGCGGTGCTCGGGCGCCTGGCGCCGGACCAGGTGAAGACCGGCACCCTCGCGGGCGAGAGGATCGTCGCGGTGCTGACCCGCGCCCCGGGCAACGGCGCGCCGATCGGGGGTCTGAAAGTGGTCGCGGAGAACGGCTGGTTCGCGGCCCGCCCGTCGGGAACCGAGGACGTCTACAAGATCTACGCGGAAAGCTTCCTCGGGCGGGAGCACCTTCTCAGGATCCAAGAGGAGGCGCAGGCCATCGTCGCGGCCGCGCTTGCCCCCGGCGCCTGATCGCCGCCGCCGGGCGAGCGGTCCGCCTACTTCTTGTAGATCCGTCCGTTCGCGGGCGGAACGGGCCCGATGTTGGACGCCTTCCAGGACACGGCCGCTGCCAGGGACGACTCCTCCCCCGAGGGGAGCAACGCCTTGGTCGTCAGGTACACGCGCTGGTTCTTCTTCATCCCCTGGGCGGCGGGATCGAAGTCGACGGACGTCGCGGCGCTGCGGGACGCAAGCGGCTGGAGCTTCCCCGCGGCAAGACTCGGATCGGTGGTCCAGTACGCCGTGTACGTGACGCCGCCCGCCGCGATCGGCGCGCCGTCCGCATAGGTCAGGACGGGATCCCACTTGAGACGGAACAGCTGCGACGGCGTCGTCGCCACCGGGCCGCTCACGTCGACATTCTCGGGCGCCGCGGGCGTGGTCGTCGGGACGTCCACGATCGTCACCTGCGCCGACGCCGTCCGCGTCACCCCCCCGCTCGCGTAGCTCGCCGACACCGTCACCGCCTGGTTCCCCGTCACCAGCGACGTCGTCAGGACGCCGCCCGCGCCGATCGACGCGTACGCGGAGTCCTCGCTCCACACCGGAGAAACCGGCGTCATCGTGCCGTCGCCCCACGTCGCCGTCGCCGCGTACGCCGCGCTCCCGTTCTCGTTCACCGACGACGGGCCCGCGATCGACAGCGAGACGAGATCGGGCACGTCGACGATCGTCACCTGCGCCGACGCCGTCCGCGTCACCCCCCCGCTCGCGTAGCTCGCCGACACCGTCACCGCCTGGTTCCCCGTCACCAGCGACGTCGTCAGGACGCCGCCGGCGCTGATCGACGCGTACGCCGAGTCCTCGCTCCAGGCGGCCGTGACCGGTCCCAGCGTGCCGTCGCTCCACGTCGCCGTCGCCGCGTACGTCGCGCTCCCGTTCTCGTTCACCGACGACGGGCCCGCGATCGACAGCGACGACAGCGTCGCCGCCACGTCCACGATCGTCACCTGCGCCGACGCCGTCCGCGTCACCCCGCCGCTCGCGTAGCTCGCCGACACCGTCACCGCCTGGTTCCCCGTCACCAGCGACGTCGTCAGGACGCCGCCGGCGCTGATCGACGCGTACGCCGAGTTCTCGCTCCACGACGGCGTCACCGGCGTCGTCGTGCCGTCGCTCCACGCCGCGGTCGCCGTGTACGTCGCGCTCCCGTTCTCGTTCACCGACGACGGGCCCGCGATCGACAACGACGACAGCGTCGCCGCCACGTTCACGATCGTCACCTGCGCCGACGCCGTCCGCGTCACTCCGCCGCTCGCGTAGCTCGCCGACACCGTCACCGCCTGGTTCGCCGTCACCAGCGACGTCGTCAGGACGCCGCCCGCGCCGATCGACGCGTACGCGGAGTCCTCGCTCCACGACGGCGTCACCGGCGTCGTCGTGCCGTCGCTCCACATCGCCGTCGCCGTGTACGTCGCGCTCCCGTTCTCGTTCACCGACGACGGGCCCGCGATCGACAGCGAGGAGAGGGACGGCACGCTCCACGCGAAGGCCGTCGCGAGGGCGGACTTCTCCCCCGTGCCGAGCACCGCGTCGGCCGTGACGTAGACGACCCCCCCGCGCGGCATTCCCGCGGAGTCCGGGTCGAACGTCGTGGACGTCCCGGACACCGACGACGCGATGGTGTTCAGGGACGCCGCGCCCAGGCCGGGGTCGGCGCTCCAGAAGACGTCGTAGGCAACCGTGGTCCCCGGCGCAAACGGGGTCCCGTCCGTATACGCTGTCGAAGGGTTCCAGGACACGGTCCGGACTTCCGCGACCCCCGGGCCCGGCATCGCCGCGGATATCCCGAGGGCAAGCAGGAGGCACGCGCGCGCGGTCTTCACGCGGGCACCATCTCTAGAGGGGGAGCACGGCGCGCTGGTCCCAGGGGACCGGGGTCATGAACGCCGACCTCTGCCCGTCCACGCCGACGGCCTTGATGGACACGTAATAGAGCTTCCCCGGCTCGACATAGGGCCTGATGTTCTCCAGGAAGAACTCCGTCTCGAGTCTTTTCCCGGCGCCGCCGGCCACGGGATCGTCGACCACGGCCTTGAGCAGCGCCACGGGAGCGTCATTGTCCGTGAACTGGTTGTCCTCGCGGACGTAGACCTCGTAATATTCGAGGTCCTGGTAAGGATCCAGGGGCGCGCTGTCCGAGTAGGTCCCGGGAGGATCCCAGCCAAGGGCGGTCACCGAGGTGGACGGTGCGGGGGACTCCCCGCCTCCCCCGCACCCGGGGGCGAACGCGACGCTCATTGCCAGGATGACCAGAAGCCCTCGAAGCCCGTGACGCCGCATCACACGTTCCTCCGGATTCGCAGACTCCTCGTTCCGACGGCCCGCGTGCGGATTTTCAAAATGCATGCCCACCGGTCTGTTTGCGTAACTTACCGTAAAAATGGGTAATTTTTTATGGATCGCCGATCGGGAGGGAGGACGTCTTCATTCAGGATTCGACATCGGAAAGGACGACGATTACAAAATCGGCACGCCGCCGCGGTGCGGGAACCGCGCCGGATCACCGTCTTCGGAAGCGTGAACCTGGCGTCGGGCCGTCCCTATCCCCGCTTCTCCCGGACCCCGAGCAGACCCGCGAGCTGCGACAGCTGCGACGCGTGCACCAGCGCGACGATCTCGTCGGCCGGCTGCAGCACCAGGTCGCCGTGCGGGACGATGAGCTGCCCCTTCCGGATGACCGCCGCCAGGACGCACCGGTCGGGCAGCTTGAGATCGCGCAACGCCCTGTCGGCCGCGACCGCCGTCGGGTGCACCTTCTCCTCCACGAGAGAGTATTGCCCCCTTCGCAGCTTGAGCAGGGTCATCATGTCGCCGAGCGACATCTCCTCGGCGACGAGGTGGGCCAGCAGGTCCGTCTGGTTCAGCGCGGCATCCACCCCCATCTCGGGCGTGAACATCCAGGCATTCCGGGGGTCCTTCACGCGCGCGATGGTGCGGGGGACCTTGAACTCGAAGCGGGCGAGCCCGATCACCACCAGGTTGGTCTCGTCCGCCCCGGTCACCGCGGCCACGACGTTCGCGTGCCCGATGCCCGCCTTCTCCAGGACGTCGGGATCCGTGCCGTTTCCCCGCACCACCACCCCGCCGGGGAGATCCCGCGCCAGGTGGCGCTTCTCCTCCGGGCGCTCCTCGATGACCTTCACCTCGTGTCCCGCGGAGACGAGCAGCGAGGCCAGCTGGCCGCCCACCCGGCCCCCGCCGACGACGATGACGTTCATGGACATGGCGCAGGTCCTCCTTTACGCGAGCCCCAGCATCGCCTTGAGCCGGTCGGCCGACGTCCCGAGCACGGCCAGGTGAGCGAGGTCGCCCTTGTGGAAGACGGTCCCGGGGGTCGGCAGGAACGTCCGGCCGCCGCGGCTGACCGCCACCGCGTGGACTTCCCCGGGAACCGTCACCTCGGCCACCGTCCGGCCGACGAGCAGCGGCGGGATCTCCGCCTCGACGAGGTCCACCTCCCCGCTCCCGAGACTCCGGACGGTGTCCAGCCGGGAGGAGCAGATCAGCTCGGCGATGCGGTTGATGCCCCAGGCCACGGGCGTGATGGTCTGGAGTCCCAGCCTCCGGTAGATCTCGGCCTTCCTGGGGTCGTACAGCCGCGCGACGACCCGCGGGACCCGGAAGACCTGGACCGCGATGCGCGCGGCGACGACGTTGATCTCGTCGCTGGCGGTCACCGCGGCCAGCCCGTCGGCGCGCTCGATGCCGGCCGCGAGCAGCACCTCGCGATCGATCCCGCTTCCGGCGACGGTCCGCCCCCGGAACGCCGTTCCCAGGTTCCCGAAGGCCGCCTGCTCCAGGTCCACGACGGACACCGCGTGACGGCGCAGCTCGAGGGACTTCGCGAGGCCCGCGCCCAGGCGGCCGCAGCCGACGATGAGGATCTTCATCTCACGCCTCCCTTCCGGCCCTCCCGCCATCGCGCGACCGCCTTCCTGGCCTCGTCCGCCAGCAGCAGGGCGGGCGCCCAGGCCAGGAGGAACAGCCAGTCCTCGAGGGCCAGTCCCGACGTGCCGAACACCTTCTGCAGTGCCGGGACGTAGACGATCAGCAGCAGCAGGCCGATCTCCGTGGCGATCCCCGCCCACAGGAGCCGGTTCCCCGAAAACCCGATGCGGACGATCGAGGAGCGCTCCGTCCGCTGGGCGAAGAGGTTCCCGATCTGGGTGCTGACGACGGCGCCGAGCGCCATGGCGGTCGCCGCCCCGTAAAGCGTCCCTTCGGACGGAAGGTCCAGCCACTGTCCCGGGTACCCGCTCCGCCAGAAGACGAAGTAGAACGCCGCCATCGCGGCCGCGCTCTGGATCGGCCCCAGGACGGCGTACGCCCGCCGGAGCAGCGGCCAGGTGATCGCGTGCTCCGAGAGGCGGCGCGGAGGCTTGTCCATCAGCCCGGGCTCGGGCGGCTCGGCCCCCAGGGCCAGGGCCGGCACGATGTCGGTGCCCAGGTCGATGGACAGGATCTGCATCACGTTGAGCGCCAGGGGAATCCTTCCCCGGCTGAGGACGAAACAGATGAACGGAACGGCCTCCGGGGTATTGCTGGTGAAGATGTAGGTGATGAACTTCTTGATGTTGGCGTAGACCGCGCGGCCCTCTTCGACCGCGTTGACGATGGAGGCGAAGTTGTCGTCCGCGAGGACCATGTCGGCGGCCTCCCTGGCCACGTCGGTCCCGGCGAGGCCCATCGCGATCCCGATGTCCGCCTTCTTCAGGGCGGGGGCGTCGTTCACGCCGTCCCCCGTCACCGCCACCACGTGCCCCATCCCGCGGAGGGCGCCGACCACCCGGAGCTTGTGTTCCGGCGTCATCCGCGCCAGGATCACCTCTTCCCCCAAGGCGCCCCTCAGCGCGTCGTCCCCCATCGCGTCCAGCTCGGCGCCGGTCAGCATCCGCGGGTCCGGCGTCCGGAGAATTCCGATCCGCCGCGCGATGCTCTCCGCCGTCAGGCCGTAGTCCCCGGTGATCATGATGACCCGGATACCGGCCCGGTGGCACGTGGCGACCGCCTCGCTCACCTCCGGCCTCGGCGGGTCCATCATGGCCGCCAGCCCGAGAAACGTCAGGTCGCGCTCGACGCTCCCGGCGTCGTCCGTTTCCGCGAGGCCGGCGAGCCGGCGGCGGGCGACGGCCAGCACGCGCAGGCCGCGGCGGGCGAGGTCGTCGTTCGCGCACGCGATGCCCGCCCTGTCCTCTTCGGACAGCGGGTGCTCCCGCCCCTCGCGCAGGATCCGGGAGCAAAGCCCCAGCACTTCGCCGGTGGCTCCCTTGACGTGGACGATCGGCGTCCCGCCCGACGCGTGGATCGTGGCCATCCTTTTCCGACGGGAATCGAAGGGGATCTCGCGCAGGCGGGGGAATGCCTTCTCCGCCGCCTCGAGCTCCACGCCGCCCTTCCGCGACGCCACCCGCAGCGCCGCTTCCGTCGGGTCCCCGAGCGCCGACCAGCGGGACGCCGCGGAGTCGGGCGGAACGAGGCGGGCGTTCGTGCACAGCCCGGCGGCCAAAAGCAGCGCGCGGAGGTCGGCGGCCGCCGCGTCGGAGTCCCGGACGGGCCGTCCGTCGGCGAGGATCGCCCCCTCGGGGGCATAGCCGACCCCGGTGACCGACAGCCGCCGCCCGGCGACCCAGAGCTCCCGGACCGTCATCTCGTTCTGGGTCAGCGTCCCGGTCTTGTCGGTGCAGATCACCGTCGTGCACCCCAGGGTCTCCACGGCCGACAGCCGCCGGACCAGGGCGTTCCTCCGCGCCATGCGCTGCACGCCCATCGCGAGCGACAGGCTCACCGTCGGGAGCAGCCCCTCCGGGACGAAGGCGACGATCATCCCCATCGCGAAGAGAAAGCTTTCGGACAGGCCCATTCCCGCCAGGACGACCGCAAGGCCGAAGAAGAGGAGGCCCGTCCCGGTGGCGATGAAGCTCACGACCCGCGTCATGCGGATCATCTCCTTCTGGAGCGGGCTCGGCTCCTCGGCGACGCTCTGGGTCAGGCGGGCGATCTTTCCGAACTCGGTCCCCATCCCGGTGGCGAAGACGACCGCGATGCCCGTGCCGGCCGCCACGCCCGTCCCGGCAAAGACGAGGTTGGACGCCTCCGCGCCGGGCCAGCTCCCGTGTTCCAGGGCGTCGCACGTCTTTCGCACCGGGTGCGATTCCCCGGTGAGGGTGGACTGGTCCACGCGCAGCTCGGACTCCTTCACCAGGCGGGCATCCGCCGAGATGTGGTCCCCCTCGGAGAGCACCAGGACGTCTCCGGGGACGAGCCTCTCCGCGGGCAGGCGCTGCTCCCGCCCCTCCCGCACGACGCGCGCGTGGGCGGGCAGGAGCTTCCGCAGCGCCTCGGTCGCCTTTTCCGCCTTGTATTCCTGCCAGAAGCTGAAGAGCCCGTTGACGACGTTGACTGCCCAGATCGCGAGCCCCAGCTGCGGCATGCCGGCCGCGAACCCGATCAGCCCGCCGGCCCACAGGAGGATCGCCATCAGGTGCGTGAAGTTCGCGAGGAGCTTGAGCGCGAGGGGTCTGCCCCGGACCCTGCGGAGGGCGTTGGGCCCGAGGCGCCGGAAACGTTCATCCGCCTCGGCGGCGGTGATCCCCTGCGGGCGCGAGCCGAGCGCCGCGTAGACCTCGGAGGTCGGCAGGGCGCGGACGTCGACGCGGGTGTCGTTCCCCGACCGTTCGGAACCGGGGGAATGCGGAAGACCGGGGTCCCGGAGCGTTTCCATCGACGGCGCCCCCTGCGCGGGACACGGGTCGACACGGCATCGCGGGGCCGGCGCGAGCGCGCTCCCCGCCTCGGCGGAGCGGAAGAGACGACCTCCGGTTCCGCTCCTCCTGCCCCCCCGGAAGACGATGCGCCCCGGGAGTCACGCCATCCGGGCGTGTTTCCCGATCCATTCCGAGATCGTGCGCATGCTGTAGTACGAAGCCATCGTGTGGTAGCAGGTCGACGTGCACTTCACGAGGCACGATTCCCGGACCCTGTCGAGCGCGTCGTTCTCGAAATGCGGCTCCCAGACCTTCCCCCAGTCGTGGTCGTACGTGATCAGGTCGAAACAGGGCGACAGCGTGCCGTCGGGCCGGATCAGGGCGCCGTTGTGGCCGGCCCGGCACTCCCACGGAAAGATGCGGCCGCGCATCCGCTCCTTCATGGCCTCGAGATGGGAGATGGAGTTGACCATGCACCACCCTTCCCGCTGGCGCGCGATGAGCCAGTCGAGGAGGGCATCCACCTCATCGTACTCGTTCGGGGTGATTCCCAGATCGAAATCCGGGTGCTTGAAGTGCTCGATGTCGGCGACCTGCTGCGGCGCCTCGTTCAGGTGGTAGTCCGTCCCGACGCCGTTCTGGCGGGCGATCTCCGTGAGCATCTTGACGTCCCTGATGTTCGTCCGGCAGATGTTGATGTTGAAGAAGACGATGTATCCCCATCGCTGCCGCCGCTCCGCGAGGTAGCGGAACTGCGGCTCGACCGCCAGAAGCGCCTTGGGCAGCCCCTTCCGGGGGGCCACGCAGTCCACCGCCAGGTTGACCGCCGTGACCCCGGCCTCGCCGGCGGCGTCGATGAAGTCCTCGTCCATGAGGTAGCCGTTGGTGGGGAGGTACATGAAGAAACCGTTCCGGTGCCCGTACCGGATGACCTCGAGGATGAAGTCGCGGCGCACCAGCGGCTCGCCCCCCATGAGGGCCACGACGCGGCACCCGACCGACTTCAGCCAGTCGATCGAGGACTTCGCCGTCTCCAGGGTCATTCCGGGGAGTTCGTTGTTGTACTGCCAGCAGTAGTGGCAGTCGACGTTGCACTTCCAGTCGGTGTAGAGGTAACAGAGGACGGGTCGGAATTTGTCGTTATGGACGAGGGAGTAGAAGTAGGGAACGAACCAGTGACGATAGGCCCTCAGGCCGTTGCGGCCCCTGTACCAGACCTTGTCCAGCACGGCCTCCTCCTCGTCTGGGAACACGACTTGTCTCCCGGTTGCAGGCACCCCGGACAGGATTATGGCGATTGGCGCACACCGTTTCCGCCTGGCATCGACACGTCACGCCTCTCCCGAGCATCACCTCCCTGCGGCCGGGCACCCGGCCCTCTCGCGGGGCGTCCCGCTGGCGGGCTTGCCCCTTGGGAAGATTCTAATGCATGCACGATAGATTGAAAAGTTCACGGCCGGGATTCGGAAAAGCGGGGCGGACGCCGCAACTCGTCGGAAAAACTGGTCGGGACGGGCGGATTCGAACCGCCGACCATCTGCTCCCAAAGCAGATGCGCTGCCAGGCTGCGCTACGTCCCGACGCCGGAGGGGCGCAAGCCTCCACATGTTAAACCGTCTTCCCCGGGAAGGAAAGCCGGGGGAACCGGCGCCGCCGGACGCGCCACCCCGGTCGTCCGTGCCGACCGTGCCCGCCCTCAGGCGCCCGAATATCTCCCGATCACCCGGCCCACCATGAGGCCGCCCTCGTGCTCCGGGATGATCACCTCGTCGGCCCCGGAGTTGCGCATGGCCTGCGCGTACCGCTGCTGTCCCGCCCGGGTGATGATCTTCAGGCGCGGATTCATCGCCTTCGCGGTCACGGTGATGTAGAGGTTGTCCGCGTCGTTGTCGATGACGATGCAGATCCCGCGCGCGCGGTCGATTCCCGCCGTCTCCAGCACGTCGTGGCGCTTGGCGTCCCCCTGCACGACGGGAATCCCCTCCTTGAGCAGCCCGCGGCAGAGGCCCTCGGCGCTCTCGACGAGGACGAACGGGATCCGCAGGCGCGCCAGCTCGTCCACGACGGTCCGGCCCACCTGCCCGTACCCGCAGATGATGAAATGGTCCCGCAGCCTCTCGACGTTCGCGTCGTTGACCATCAGCTTCCACGCCTCCCTTCCCTGCCGCCGGAAGATCGTGACCAGGACCCGTTCCGCGACCCAGATCTGGAACGCGAACACGCCCAGGTAGACCAGCATGGAGAAGAACTTGGTGGAATCCCGCACGGCGTCGGGATGGATCGCGTGCGGATGGACGATCCAGAACAGCGCGTCCTGCCAGCGGATCCCTTCGAGGCCCGTGTAGACGAGCACGCAGAGCGCGTTGAAGGCCGCGAACAGCACGGCCGGCAGCCACAGCCGCCGCAGGAACACGACCGGAATCCGCGTGAGCGAGGCGCGCACCCTGGCCCCCCCTTCGCGGGACGCCTAACCCAGCACGCCGCTTTTCCGCAGCTCCGCGACCAGGAGCCGCATCGCCTCCCCGCGGTGGCTGATCCTGTTCTTCTCCGGGGTTTCGAGCTCCGCCATCGTCTTTCCCATCCCGGCGACCAGGAAGACCGGGTCGTAGCCGAACCCTCCCTCGCCCCTGGGCACCGGCACGATCTCCCCGGCCACCCGCCCCGTCGCCTCGGCGACCACCCGCCCCGGAAGCGCCGCGGCGGCCGCGCAGACGAACGCCGCCGTCCACGGCCTCGCGTACGACGCGAGGTCGTCCAGCAGGAGCGCATTGTTCCCTGCGTCCGTGGCGTCCGGCCCCGCGTAGCGGGCCGAGAGCACGCCGGGCTTCCCCCCGAGGACGTCCACGACGAGCCCCGAGTCGTCCGCGACGCAGAGGACCCTGAGCTCCCTCGCGTAATGAAGCGCCTTGGCCCGCGCGTTCTCGGAAAAGGTCTCCCCATCCTCCCGGGGCTGAGGCGCGCTCGGAAGGTCCTGCAGCGACAACACCGCGACGCTCTTCTCGAACGCGGCGCCCAGAAGCGCGCGCATCTCGACGATCTTGCCCCGGTTCCTCGTGGCGATCAGCAGCTGGACCATCAGCGCCGCCCCGCGTGACGCCGCTGGGAGAGGAGGATCCGCCGGCAGGCCCGCTCGGCCGCCGAGAGCATCCGGTTGAGCTCCTCCCGCGAGAACGGCGCGCCCTCGGCGGTCCCCTGCACCTCGATCAGCTTCCCGCTGGCCGTCATGACCACGTTCATGTCGACCTCGGCCGACGAATCCTCCGCGTAGTCGAGGTCGACCAGAATGCGGCCGCCAACCAATCCCACGCTCACCGCCGCCACCGGCTCCCGGACGGGGTCGACGGCGATCGTCCCGTCCCGGACGAGCCGCTCGCACGCCTGGCGCAGGGCGATCCACGCCCCGTTGATGGCCGCGGTGCGGGTCCCGCCGTCCGCCTGGAGCACGTCGCAGTCGATCGTCACGGTCCGCTCCCCCAGCGGCTCGAAATCGACCACGGCGCGCAGCGATCGCCCGACCAGCCGCTGGATCTCCTGGGTGCGCCCCTGCAGCTTCCCCCCGCGTCCTTCTCGCTGGACGCGCGTCGTCGTCGCCCGGGGGAGCATCGCGTACTCGGCGGTCACCCAGCCCCGGCCGGACCCCCTGAGAAACGGCGGCACGCGCGCCTCGACCGACGCGGCGCAGACCACCTTCGTCTCGCCCATCTCGTACAGGACGGATCCCTCGGCGTGCCTCTGAACGCCCGGGGTGACCCGGATCGGCCTGACCTCGAGCGCCCGGCGCCCTCCCGCGCGCGCCGCCCCCGTCACCGGGGTCCCCTCACGGGCGCCCCGGCGACGCGTCGAGGCGCCGGAGCATCGGGATACGGTTTCCGCAGTCCACCACCGTCACGCCTCCGAAATCCCGGTGCGGCCTGGACGCGCCGCTCACCGGCCTGTCGCGAATCGTCGCCGGGATCGCCCGTTCGACGGCGCGGCCGCGCACCAGGATGGCACGCATCCGGTGATCGGCACGCACGGCCCGGCTCCCTAAAGATTACAGGAAAACGCCGGCGGCGGGGTACCGCGAAATGCCTCCCGGGGGCCTCCCGGCGGGGCCGGGGACGGGACCGCCTGCATCGCGCCCGCCCGATGGCGGGGCGTTCAACGGGAAGGCGCGACCGTTCCCGAATACGCGACGAGGTTGTCGCGCAACGCGCCGAGGATCGGTGCGGCCTGCTCCCGCGTCAGCCGCGGCGCCGCCGCCCCGGCGTACAGCCCGCTCGCCGACACGAGCCAGAGGGTAGCGGACCGGAGCTCGGCGCGGAAGAGCCCGGGAGACACCTCTTCGAACCGCGGCAGGTCGCGGGCGAGCGATTCGGCGAGCGGCGGGCCGCCGGGGCCCGGGCGCGGCTCGAGGAACAGGATCGTGCCGGACGCCCCCCCGGCCTGGAAGCGCGCCTCGAAACCGGGGGCCAGGCTCTCGTAGCCGAGGATCGCCCGCTTCTGGTAGACCGTTGTCCCGCGGACGGCCTGGGCCACCGAAAGGACCGCGGCCTCCGGCGGCGGCCCCCCCGGCCCCTCGAGGCCCTCCGCGACGCCTCGCGCCGCCTCGAGCAGGTCGCCCGGCGTCGCCGCCGGGGACCCCTGCCCGACCTGCACGAACGTGTCGCCGCGGGCGAACTCGACCGACGCGTCGGAGACGGTCGCCTCGGATACTCCCACCGTCGTCAGCCGCTGCCCCGGAAACCTGCGGAGACTGTAGACGCCCCAGGCGTCCCGCGCCGATCCCTGGCGGAAGAGGGCGATGCGGACCTCGGCTTCCGGGTTCCCCGGCCGGGAGAGAACGGCGACCTTCAGCTTCCGGAAGCCGTACGGGAGATAGAGATCCGCCTCCCCGTCGATTTCCTCGTAGAGCGTCTCGGGAGAAAAGGTGCGCAGGGGCGACGCGAGCGTCCATCCGCGTTCGGCCAGTCCGCGCAGCGCCGGGTCGCCGGCCGCCGGGGTCGGGCGGGCGGCCTGTTTGGCGCACCCCCCGAGGAAAGCGGCGAGTCCGAGGAGGATCGCCCCTCGCGCGAGCCGCCGGGAAAGGGCGCGCATCACGCCAGGGCCCCGTGGGCGCGCCGGGCGAGGCGGCCCACGGCGAGGCCCAGCCGGCACGAGACGACGCACCCGTCGCAGGAAACGCACGCCATGGCCCGCCCCGAACCGAGCTCCCCGTACGACCGCCGCGCGAGGTCGTCCCGGCCGTACCCCTCGCGGTAGGTCAGGCAGCGCAGCACGCCCTGGACGTCCACGCCGTTCGGGCACGCCCCGGCGCACCCGCCGCACAGGCCGCAATGCCGGTCCGCGATCGCGCGGGAGTAGAGCGAGAGCGTCTTTCTCCCGCTCCAGCCGAGCCGCATTCCGCGGGCCCCGAGGTTCTCGTCGACCTGGGCGAAGCTGACCATCCCCGGGATCGTCGTCGCCACGCCGGGGTTTTCCAGGACCCACGCGAGCGCCGCCTGGTGGGGACTCGCGGAGCTTCCCGGGACCGCGTAGCCGCCCGCCTGCGTCTTCATCGCGATCACGCCGATCCCCGCCGCGCCCGCGTCGCGGATGGTGGCGGACAACCCCTGTCCGGAGCCCAACGCCTGCTTGATCGCGGCCTTGAGCCCCACGTCGGCGCGGAAGCTGTAAGCGACCAGGACGGTCTTGTAGAAGCCGTGCGTCATCACCGCGCGGAGCACCGCCTCCTGGCCCGAGTGGGTCGTCACCCCGGGAACCCGGACCTTCCCCTGCTCGACGAGCCGGCGAAGCGCCTCCCGGGCGTCGTCGTTGACGACCTCCGCCTCGCTGCTGATCCCGTGGAGCTGCATGACGTCGATGACGTCGGTGTCGAGGGACTTGAGGCTCCGCTCCACCGAGCGGATCATCTGCCCCGCCGGGCCGACGTGGACCTTCGACGCCAGGACGACCTTGTCGCGGACGCCCTTGAGCGCACGGCCCACGATCCGCTCGTTCTCGCCGCCCATGTAGCAGTCCGCGGTGTCGACGTAGTCGACGCCCCGGTCGACGGCGTACCGGATGACGTCGGCGTCCCGGGTCGTCATCGCGCCGATCCCGACCGGCGACACCGAGAGCCCGGTCCGGCCCAGCCGGCGCTTCTCCCACGCCCCTCCGGCGGGCTCCAGGGCCGCTTCCAGGGCCGCGGCGCCTCCGAGGAGAGGGGCGGCGGCCAGCCCGGCGGCGGCGCCCCCGATCGACTTGAGGAAGCCCCGCCGGTTCACTTCTTGTCCGCACCCCTGACGGCCGGTTCGCCCGTCGCGAACCCCGCCGCGGCAAGCGCCTTGACGACGGCCCCGATCGGGACGTTTTCGTCCCGGAGCTCGACGGTCACGACGTGACTGTCCATGTCCGCGTCCGCCGAAACCACGCCATCGACCCCGAGGGCGGCCGCACGGGCCGCCGACGCGGTGCTCCCTCAGACGACCCCGGGAGCCGGAACGACGTAGGTGACGGTGGCCGCGTCAGCGGCGGGGACCAGAAGGACGACGGCGAGGAGAAGGATGAGCGTGCGTCTCATGGCAGGCCTCCGGTGCGGATATCGACTGAAACTCGATGATAGCGATTCTCGGGGAGGTCGGAAACAAGGATATTCGGACATCCGGATCCAGGGACGAGGTCCCGCCGCGCCGGCCCCTACCGTCCCCGGCCGCCGAGGATCGACCCGAGAACGCCCCGGATGATCTGCCGGCCGATCTGGCTCCCGATGGCGTGCGCCGCGCTCTTGGCCATGGATCCCAGCAGGTCTCCCGCCTGAGACCGGGGCTCGGCCGCCCGTCTCCCGGGCGCCGGCGCGCGGAGGGGCCCCCCTTCGGCCTGCGGCGGGGCCTCTGCTCCCGCCTTCGCCTTGAGCTTTTCGTAGGCGGACTCGCGGTCCACGGGCGCCTCGTAGTGGCCGTAGAGCACCGACCCCCTGACGACCGCCGCGCGCTCGCCCGGCGACAGGGGGCCGAGCCGGCTCTTCGGCGGCAGGATCAACGCGCGCTCCACCTCGGTCGGCGACCCCTTCGCGTCCAGGACGGACACGAGGGCTTCCCCGACGCCGAGCTCCGTGATCGCCCGGGCCACGTCCAGCTTCGGGTTGGCGCGGAACGTCTCGGCCGCGGCGCGCACCGCCCGCTGGTCCTTCGGGGTGAAGGCCCTCAAGGCGTGCTGGACCCTGTTGCCGAGCTGGCCGAGCACCGTCTCCGGGATGTCCAGGGGGTTCTGGGTGACGAAGTAGACGCCCACCCCCTTCGAGCGGATGAGTCGGACGACCTGCTCGATCTTCTCCAGGAGCGCCTTCGGCGCGTCGGCGAAGAGGAGATGGGCCTCGTCGAAGAAGAAGACGAGCGAGGGTTTCAGGGGATCGCCGACCTCGGGAAGCCGCTCGAACAGCTCCGACAGGAGCCACAGGAGGAAGGTGGCGTAGAGGCGCGGCGACTGCATCAGCCGGTCGGCGGCGAGGACGTTGACCGCGCCGCGGCCGGACGCGTCCGCCTGCATCAGGTCGTCCAGGTCCAGGGCCGGCTCGCCGAAGAACCGGTCCCCGCCCTGCTCCTCCAGGGCGACCAGGCCGCGCTGGATCGCGCCGACGCTTGCGGCCGAGATGTTGCCGTACTCCGTCCGGAAGCGCTCCGCGTTGTCGCCCGCGAACTGGACCATCGCGCGCAGGTCCTTGAGATCCAGCAGCAGCAGGCCGTTGTCGTCGGCGATCTTGAAGACCAGGGTCAGCACGCCGCCCTGGACGCCGTTCAGGTTGAGGATGCGCGCGAGCAGGAGCGGCCCCATTTCGGAGACGGTGGCCCGGACCGGGTGTCCCTGCTCGCCGAACACGTCCCAGAAGACCGTCGGGCACCCGTCGTAGGCGAATCCGGACAGGCCGAGCTGCGCGACCCGCTCGGCGACCTTCGGGTGGTCGCCGCCGGGGCGCGCGATCCCCGAGAGGTCCCCCTTGACGTCGGCCATGAAGACGGGTACCCCGATGCCGCTGAACCGCTCCGCCATCACCTGGAGCGTGACGGTCTTCCCCGTGCCGGTGGCGCCGGCGATCAGGCCGTGCCGGTTGGCCATCCCGGGGAGCACGGAGATCCACCCCTGCGCCTTCGCGATCGTCAGAGCGTCCGGGGAATCCGGCATGTCGGCCTCCAGCGCCGCCTGTCGGGCGGCGCCCGCAACGAATCCGCCTGCCATCTTAGGGACCGGGGAGCCGGGCTGTCAAGGAAAGCCGCCCGCGCGGAGGCCCGCCCGCAACGTTCCGCCGCGCGGATGACGCCGGGTGAAGGCGCGGGGCGATCCGTGTAAGATGGCGGGATGAACTTCGTCTTCCTCTCTCCCCACTTCCCGCCCAACTACTATCCGTTCTGCGTCCGCCTGAAGGACCTCGGGGCGAACGTCCTCGGCCTGGCCGACGCCCCGTACGACGCGCTGCGCCCCGAGCTGCGGGACGCGATGGCCGAGTATTACCGCGTGGACGACATGCGCGACTACGACGGTCTCGTGCGGGCCCTCGGCCACTTCACCCACCGGCACGGCCGGATCGACCGGATCGACTCCCTCAACGAGTACTGGCTCGAGACGGAAAGCGCGCTGCGGACCGACTTCAACATCCCCGGCCCCCGGGCCGACGCGATCGACGTCGTGAAGAGGAAGTCGCGCATGAAGGAGATCTACCGGGGCGCGGGGGTCGCCGTGGCCCGCGGGGGCGCGGCGCCGTCGCTCGCCGAGGCCTTGCGGATCGCCGCGGAGACCGGCTATCCCCTGGTCGCCAAGCCCGACAAGGGCGTGGGCGCCGCCGCGACCTTCAGGATCGGCGACCGGGCGGAGCTCGAGCGCTTCTTCGCGCGCAAGCCGCCCGTCGACTACGTGCTCGAGGAATTCATCCGGGGGCGGATCTTCTCGTTCGACGGGCTGGCGGACCGGGACGGGAACCTCGTGTTCTTCACCGCGCACGCCTACAGCCAGGGGATCATGGAGACGGTCAACGAGGACGACCACATCTCCTATTATTCCCTGAGGGAGATCCCGCCGGACCTCGAGGACGCGGGGCGGCGGACGGCCGCGGCCTTCGGCGTGCGGGAGCGGTTCTTCCATTTAGAGTTCTTCCGCCGGGACGGGGACGGGGCCGTCGTCGCCCTCGAGGTCAACATGCGCCCCCCCGGGGGCCTCACGACGGACATGTTCAACTACGCCAACGACATCGACATCTACCGGGAGTGGGCAAGCGTGGTCGTCCGGAACCGGTTCGAGGCGCGCTGGTCGCGCCCGTACCATTGCGCCTACGTCGGCCGGAAGAACCGCAAGCGGTACGCGCGCTCCCACGCGGAGGTCGTGGCCGCCCTCGGGGCCCTGATCGTCCATCACACCCCGATGGAGTCGATCTTCCGCGACGCCATCGGGGACTACGGCTACCTCGTCCGCTCGCCCGGCCTCGACGACGTCCTGGCGGCGGTCCGCATCATCCAGGAGCTCGCGTGAGCCCCGGGGGGACGGGCCGCGGGCGATGAACGTGGAGTACGAAAAGCGCCGGAGCCGGTGCCTCGACCGGGACATGGAGCTCAAGATCTACGGCCGCTCCGGCAAGCCCGCGGTCGTGTTCCCCTCGGCCGGGGGGCGCTTCTTCGAATACGAGGATTTCGGCATGGTGGACGCGTGCCGCCCCGCGATCGACGCCGGGAAGCTCGTCCTCTTTACCGTGGACAGCGTGGACCGGGAGTCGTGGATGAACGAGGGGGCCCACCCCGCCGACCGCGCCCGCCGGCACAACGACTACGACCGGTACATCGTGGACGAGGTGGTCCCGTACGTCCGGG